>CAJQPN010000004.1 GCA_905480195.1 uncultured Acidimicrobiales bacterium | reverse complement strand
GACCCGGTGAAGTCGATGCGGGCCGACCTGTCGTCATGGTCGACAGTGATGACAACGCTGACCTGATGGCCATCGTCTGTCTCGTAGGTGAACGACGAATCGCTCAGCGCGTCGATCACCCGACGGACCGACTCTTCGGCGTTGTCTTTCACATGCCCCATGTAGGCGTGGACGACATCAAGACCGAAGTGATCGATGATTCGGCGAAGCTCAGCGGTCCCCTTCTCGCAGGCCGCAACCTGTGCTTCGAGGTCGGCGATGTTCTGAGCAGGATTGCGCGCCGGGTAGGCGCCACCGGTCAGCAGCGCCTCGATCTCGGCCCGCAGGAAACGATCGCCGCGAACGAGCACGACGTTGTCGAGCAACACACCTTCCTGTTCGACCGACGTCGAGTCAGCCGGCGCCGACCCGGGGACCGTGCCGCCGATGTCAGCGTGATGGCCCCGGGAAGCGACGAAGAAGATCACCCGCTGTCCCGCTGCACCGTCGCTCGAACTGTCGAACACCGGCTTGATGACGGTGATGTCGGGCAGATGCGTGCCACCGTTGTACGGGGCGTTCATCACGTAGACGGTTCCGGGTTCCATCACCGGGTTCTGCCGAATGATCGATCGGATCGATTCACTCATTGACCCGAGGTGCACCGGCATGTGCGGCGCGTTTGCGATGAGGTCGCCGGCCGGGTCGAACACTGCGCACGAGAAGTCGAGCCGCTCCTTGATGTTTACCGACGCCGCAGTGTTCTCGAGCACCACACCCATCTGTTCGGCGATGTTCATGAACAAGTTGTTGAAGATCTCAAGTTGGACGGGATCGACCGAGGTGCCGATCGCAGCGGAGGCCGGCAGGGGCACCACCCGTTCGAGCACGAGGTCACCGGTCGCAGCGACACGAGCGGTCCAGCCCGGCTCGACCACGGTCGTTGCCGTCGCTTCGATGATCACCGCCGGCCCGTCAACGCTGGCCCCCGCGCCGAGCGAGTCTCGGTACACGAACTTGGCAGGCCCGGTGACCCCGGCCATCGTCGTGTCGTGTTCGAAACTCGAACCGGTCGGGTCGAACCGACCGAGGTCATGATCGACGTTCACATCGGAAGCACCGACTGTCTCGACCTGCAGGCCTTCGATGACGAGGTCCTTGTCGGGTGACGTGAAGCCGAAGCGAGCACGATGGACCGCCTCGAAGCGGGCTACAACCTCGGTGAGCGTTCCCGCGTCAACCGCGAGTGCCGTGTCGGACCCGTGGTAGCGCAGCGACAGCCGCCGGTACGACGAGATGCGGTCAGTGCCGACACCCTGAGCGGCAACGGCAGCGGCCCCATCGGACTCGAGTTGGGCCCACTGCTCGACGAGACCAGCGAGGGTTGCGTCTGCGAGCATCGCCTCAACCGCCGCATCGGCCACATGGCGAACATCGGCCAGGCCGATCCCGAGGGCCGAGAGGACCCCGGCGTGCGGGTGGATGTGCACGCGCGCAACCCCCAGCTGATCGGCCACCAGGCAGGCGTGCTGGCCTCCTGCACCGCCGAAACACACCAGCGTGTACGACGTCACGTCATATCCGCGTTGCACCGAGATCTTCTTGATGGCATTGGCCATGTTGTCGACTGCGATCGCCAAGAACCCCTCGGCGACTGCAGCGACCGGCGTTTCGCGCCCGGAAGCAGCCGAGACCTTCGCGGCCATCGCTTCGAAGCCGGCCTCGACTGCAGCGACATCGAGAGGCTCGTCGCCATCGGGGCCGAAGACATGGGGAAAATACTCGGGCCGCAGTTTGCCGAGCACAACATTGCAATCGGTGATCGTGAGCGGGCCACCGTTCCCGTAGGCAGCAGGACCCGGATCGGCACCCGCCGAATCGGGACCCACCCGCATACGGGCGCCGTCGAAGTGAAGGATCGAACCACCACCTGCTGCGACGGTGTGGATGTCGATCATCGGGGCACGGACGCGCACACCGGCGATTTGGGTCTCGTGAGTGCGTTCGAGCACACCCGCGTGATGCGACACGTCGGTCGAGGTGCCACCCATGTCGAAGCCGAGCAGTCGATCGAAACCAGCCGCCTCGGCGGTGCGGACCATGCCGACGACCCCGCCCGCCGGGCCCGACAGCAGAGCATCCTTGCCTTGGAAACGGTGTGCATCGGTGAGGCCACCGTTGGACTGCATGAACATGAGGCGAGGGCCTACACGATCGTCTCGGAGTCGGCTGTCGATCTGATCGACGTAACGCCGCAAGATCGGCGACAGATACGCGTCGACCACGGTCGTGTCACCACGACTGACGAATTTCATCAGGGGGCTGACCTCATGGCTGACCGACACCTGCCCGAAGCCCAACTGACGTGCGATCGCCGCGACCTGGGCTTCGTGATCGGTGTGGCGATAGCCGTGCATCAGACAGATCGCCACCGCATCGAAGCCAGCCGACCGAGCCTCGACCAGGTCAGCCCGCACCCCATCGAGGTCAAGCGGCGTGACCACGGTGCCGTGAGCATCGATCCGTTCGTCGACCTCGATCACCTGCTCGTAGAGCATCTCGGGCAGCACGATGTCGAGCGCGAAGAGGTCGGGGCGCGCCTGATAGCCCAGTCGGAGCGAGTCGGCGAAACCACGGGTGGTCACGAAGACTGTCGGCTCACCCTCGCGCTCGAGCAATGCGTTGGTGGCGACGGTGGTCCCCATCTTCACCGAGTCGATCTGCCCAACCGGAAGAGGCGCATCGGCGCCAACACCGAGCAGATCGCGGATCGCCTGAATTGCAGCGTCGTCGTAGCGGCGAGGATTCTCCGACAGCAGCTTGTGGGTGACCGTTCGACCATCGGGTCGGCGAGCAACCACGTCGGTGAACGTGCCACCTCGATCAACCCAGAACTGCCACCCGGTCTCAGTACCCCCGGATCGACCTCCGGTCTCAGTGCTCACGGGTGAGCCGGCCCATTCCGTCGAGTCGGTCGTCGATACCGCTGAGGCGGAGGCAGTGCCACAGCATCGCCTGGTTGCTGGTCACCACCGGCTTGCCGACCACCGCCTCGATCTCGTCGATCACCTCGACCGACCGCAACGCGCCACAACTCACGAATACGGCCTCGGCATCGGGGCTGTCAACACTGATCGCGAAGTCACGGAGATAGTTCGGCGTGACCCGCACCATCTCGGAATCGAGGGTGAGGTTGAGCCCCTCAAGTCGAACGACGTCGAAGCCCTTGTTCGCGAAGTAATCAGCTTCGATGCGGTTCACCTCGTCGAGGTAAGGCGTGGCCACCGCCACCCGTCGAACCCCGAGCGCTTCGAAGGCTGCAAACACACCCGACACGAGCGTGGTGGCCTGCCGAGCGTTGGAACCCCGTAACAGCTCACCAATCACAACGTCCTCTCCCATCACGACCGAACCCGACGTGCAGGCGTAACAGATGACGTCAAGGTCGGCGTTCGGTGCCAAGACCGCAGCGGCCGGTGCCAACGAATCACGCATGGCAGCGAGCGTGGTGGCCGTGATCTCGTCGGGGTTGTTCGCCCGGCTGAAATGAACGCCGACCCCTTCGGGCACATAGCGCATCATTTCGGACTCGATGGTCTGCTCGCTCGCCAACAGCACGAAACCAAGTTTTGCTCGATCAAACCGACCGCGATCGAACTCGATGCCCTCTCGTGAGCTCATCGCACCACCAAATCAAGCGCTGACCGGCTGAGTCGCTCCGCACCGGTCTCGGTCACGAGGATCGAGTGACCGAGCGTCATCGCCTGATGGGCACCGGTGTCAAGAATGATCATGTGCAGGAAGTACACCTGGTTCGGCGCGAAGGTCAGCGGATTCCCGTGGTACAGCATCGGCCAGTCGACCCAGATCGGGGCGTAGACCGCACCCATTCCGTAGCCGCAGGCGTTCAAACGAACCTCACCGTAACCGGCGGCATCGAGCACGCCAGCGTGAGCATCGAAAACAGAACCCATCGTGGCCCCAGGTTTGATGGTCTCTTCGCAGGCCACAAGAGCCTCTTCGCACGCAGCGTGCATCGCGACCTGTTGGGGCGGCGGTTCGCCGATCAGGATGGTTCGCATCATCGCTGCGTGATACCGACGCTGGACGCCACACCACTCAAGGGTGAGCTGGTCCTGAGCGTCGAGCGTCCGGCGCCCCGCCGTGTAGCGAACCATGAGCGCCCCCGCACCGGAGCCGATGATGATCTCGTTCCCCGCGTAATCGCCACCCCCCCGAAAAACTGCACCCTGCATGTCAGCGAGGATCTCTCCCTCGAACGCACCGGCGCAGGCACCCGCCACCGCCGCATCCCACGCGTCGTCGGCGAGCTCGGCCGCTCGACGGTGATAGTCGATCTCCTTCGCGCTTTTGGTTCGCCGAAGCTCTTGGATCAGATCCGACTCGTCTTGCCAGTTCACGAAGCCATCGAGTTGCGCTTCGAGCAGTCGCCAGTCGGCCGCCTTGAGCCCATAGCTGTCGAGTTCGATACCGACGCGGCTGCGTTCAAGCCCGAGGTCGGCCAGGAGCGCACGCAGATCAGCCGCTGGATTCATTCCTTCAACGTCGGTCCAGATACGGACGTCGTCGACATTGGAGGTGTACTCGGCCGTCCACCGATCGGGAGCCCGGGTCAAGAGCACGACCCGACCGTCGCCGGTGGCGACCATGCACTGGAACGCAGCAAAACCAAACGTGTCGTAACCGGTCAGCCAGTACATCGACTCCTGTTTGAAGAGCAGGAGCGCGTCGAGTTGGCGTTCACTGATCGCCTTGACAGCACGGTCCCGTCGGCTTGCCATCTCTTCCGGGCTGAAATGGATCGGCATGCGTATCAGCCAGCTCGGTAGAACGGGCGATCACCGGCGACCGTGACCCGGCGCAACACACGGTGATGCGGGAAATAGTCGCTCGCCGCATAGTGCTGAACAGCACGGTTGTCCCAGAATGCGACTGAGCCCTCCTCCCAGGAGAACCGACAGCCGTACTCGGGCCGCGCGTGTTGCGCGAGCAAAATCTTTGCAAGTCGCATCGACTCCTGTTCGCCGATCGGTTCTGCGGTGCGGCGGTCGACCAAGGTGTCCTGGCGCATGAACCCGCCATGGAGGTAGAGCGCCTGCTTGCCCGTCTCGGGGTGGGTCCGAACGATCGGGTGGGTGACACCGAATGGGATGTCGGCTTTGAGCGCCTCGACGAGTTCGTCTGGAAACGGCTTCCCGTCGCGGCCGCGCAGGAAGATCCGGTAGTCGTTGACCGTGTCAAGATGTTCGATTTGCTTGCGGACATCCGCCGGTAGCCCCAGCAGCGCAGCGTGGCTGTCGGCAAACAGGGTGTCACCCCCGTACGGCGGTGCCGTGATCATCTGTGCGATCGACCCCAGCGATGGTCGTTCCATCCACGTGACATCGGTGTGCCAGCCGTTCTCAGTGCCGGGACTGCGATCGCCATGGACGATCTCGAGGACGAACGGATCATCGCCGGGCTTGCCGAACGGGAACGCGTCGAGGTCACCGAAGCAACGGCCGAACGCTGTCTGCTGTTCCTCACTGAGGTGTTGGTTGCGAAAGAAGATCACCTTTCGCTCGAGCAGCGCCGACCGGATCACCGCGACAAGGTCGGGATCGGGCAGCGTTGAAAGATCGACCCCGTGCAGCACCGATCCGACAGTGAGGCCGAGATGCTCAAACGTGACGCCATACGCAGCCGCACGTCCTTCGAGTTCGACGGTGATGGGCCGACCGCCCATCGCTTCGTACTCTCGCGCCACACCGAGAGCCGTGCGGTCAAACGACGGCAACATCTGCTCGAGTGAAGGGGCATCGCCGGTCGGGGGCGCGTAGTCGTACATACGCCGTTCGAACAACGCCGCCGCGTGCGCGATCGCCGCCTCGTTGTAGCGAACTTGCGACTCCGACGTACCGAGTGTCATGAGGCAGATCATCGCGCCGTCGGGCGCCGGAGAACAGTTCCGCCGACCGACGGGTGCCCGCTGGCCACGACTCCTAACGCCGGATGCCGCGAGTGGCGAGGCCCGCCGCAACAAACCACAGGGCTGCTGCGACCGCAAGGACAAGCCGAACCGATGTCGCCTGGGCGAGCGCGCCGAGCGCAATCCCACCGATGAGTTCCCCCATGGCGGTGACCTGCCCCATCAGCGAATGGACCGTCGCTCGAACCTCGCTGGGAGCGTCGCGGTTGGCCCAGCCCTCCAGCACTGGCCACAACGCTTCGCGAGTGCTGTCTTGCAACATCAAACCAACACCGATGAAGACGAGCATCGTCGTCGACATCGTGATCGTGGCGCCAACGGCGGCCACGAGAAGCAGCAACGAGGCGAGACGGGCCACGCCAGACCCGGTCTCGAGCGCACGGGCCGCCAGCGCATTGACACCCAGACCAGCGACGGCGAGCACCATAAAAAGCACGCCAAGTCCGATCAACGAATCGTCCCCCCAACCCCCGTTGTCGAGAAAGAACTTGTGGCCGAGTCGGTCAAAGGCCTCCGAGCCCATGTCGAGGACGACGATCACACCCACGAGTACCCGAAGACGAGGGCGGGTCGCGACAACGGTCAGACCGGCCCGCAGCGTCTCGACGAATCCGCGCTCCTGCTCACGGCCAGGGGTGAAATGATCCTCCCGCATCACGAGGCGCAGATAGCCACCAATCATGATTGCGGCCATGCCGAGGAGCACCGCAACGGTGCGCACCGAGGTCACGGTGCCGACAAGCATCGTGACCGAGAGCGACACCAGGGCCACGAGAATGCCGAACCGGTGTTTCCGTACGAGAAGTTTCTCGATCTCGGCGTCGTCGCCTCTACCCAGACCCTTGAGCTCGTCGGTCACCCACGCCGTGTCGGCCCCACTCCGAAACGTCCAACCGATACCGAACAGCGCTTGCGCCGGGAGGATCACCCAGTAGTTGACGCTCGCAACAGCCCAGATGTAGGCCAGTCCCATCAACACCTGCGAAATCAGAATCGACCGACGACGGCTGACAAGATCCGCGACCACACCAGTCGGCGTTTCCGAGATCAACACTGACATCTCGAGCACGGCACCCATTGCGACGAGCTGTAATGGACTGAGATCCAGAATGACGATCCACCACACCGACGCCGCAAGCCAGAAGCCCCACGCGAGGCCTTCGGCAGTGCCCATCACCCGGACATAGACGCGTGCGGGGTCGGAGACACCCCCAGTCATGCGGGCACGCTATCCCTCCAGGCCGCACCTCGTGAGAAGATTCGAACATGGCCCGCATCCTCATCACCGGCAGCAACAGCGGCTTTGGCAGACTCGCTGCGCTCACCCTTGCGCGCAGCGGCCACGAAGTCATTGCCACCATGCGCAACCCTGCCCACGCCGACGCACTGCTCGCCGAAGCGGACGGCCTATGGGTTGAGGTCCGTACCCTCGACGTTTGCGACTCCGCTTCGGTCGACGCTGCGCTCCACGATGCCACGACCATCGACGTTGTCGTCAACAACGCCGGCTTTGAGGTCCAATCTGCGGTCGAACAGCTCACTGATGAAATCCTCCGCCACCAACTCGACACCAACGTCGTTGGCCCGATGCGTTGCATCAGGGCCGTGATGCCTGCGTGGCGGGAGCGTGGCAGCGGAGTAATCGTGAACGTGTCGAGCATCGCAGGTCGGGTCGGGTCGCCCTATGCAGGGGCATATTCAGCATCGAAATTCGCGCTCGAAGGGCTGACCGAATCGCTCCACTTCGAGGTCTCGACCGCCGGCATACGCGTGCATCTGATCGAACCAGGATCCTTCGCCACCGGCTTTCAGGAAAAGATCGTCCGGCCCGACGACTGGAGCGGCTCGATCCACGAAGCGAGAGCCAACCGATTTCGCGACGCACGCAGCGCCCTCCACGATCCGAACGCGCCCGAACCCGACCCACAAGAAGTCGCCGCAGCAATCGTTCGGGCTGCTACCGACCCCACGATGCCGTTCCGCACCCTCGTCGGTAGCGACGCGCAGCTCATCGATGGAGTGAAGGCGTCGATGTCGTTCGAAGACTTCGAGGTAACCATGCGCACCACGCTCGACTGGCACGACTGACAGGCCGATGCACGACACCATTCCGCTGACCATGATTGCCGTCCAGCTCACCGGTTATGGCGGCCTCGATCAACTCGTCTACCGCACCGACGTTGCGGTACCAACCCCCGGACCGGACGAGGTTCTCATCCGGATTTCGGCTGCCGGGGTCAACAACACCGACATCAACACCCGCACTGGCTGGTATTCACGAGAGATCAGCGGTAGTTCCGGCGATGCCGCCGACGGCCGGACTGATCTCGGCGCTGCAAGCGGATGGTCCGGTGAGTTGCAGTTTCCGCGCATCCAGGGTGCCGACGCCTGCGGCCGCATCGTCGCTGTCGGAGCCGAGGTACACAATGACCGCATCGGGGAACGCGTCCTGGTGTCCACAATGCAGACGGCGTACAGCGGCACCGAGCCGTTCGCCACGACCGTCTTCGGATCCGAGCACGACGGCGGATTCGCCCAATTCGCCGTAGCGCACACCAACGAGACCTATGCGGTCAACTGCGACTGGACCGATGTCGAACTCGCATCCATCCCGTGTGCGTACTCAACCGCCGAGAACATGCTTCATCGAATCGACCTCGGCGCCGAACGAGCCCTGATCACCGGGGCGTCAGGCGGCGTCGGGTCGGCCGCCGTGCAATTGGCCAAACGGCGGGGCGCCCATATCACCGCTGTCGTCGCCGACAGCAAGGCCGAAGAAGTCTGCGAAGCCGGAGCCGATGTGACCGTCAGCCGCGAGGCCGACCTGGTCATGATGTTCGGGGAAAATAGCTTCGACGTAATCATCGACGTTGTCGCCGGGACCGTGTGGACGCATGTCACCCGCCTTTTACGAACCGGCGGCCGCTACATCACCGCCGGCGCGATCGCCGGGCCCATCGTTGAACTCGACGTGCGCGACCTATACCTCAAAGATCTCACCCTCAAAGGCTCGACGTACCAAGACCCCACGGTCTTCCCGAACCTGGTCGGCTACATCGAGCGGGGAGAAATCCGTCCCTTGATCGCAGCGATCTACCCCCTCGAGGAGATCGCCGCAGCACAGACCGCGTTTCTCGCCAAGGAGTTCGTCGGCAAGATCGTGCTTGAGATCCCAGAGTGAACCTCGCCGACGTGACCCTTGAAGAACTCACGGTCGACCCTCACGCAGCCCTTGCCGCAGCGAGAGCAACCGGCCCGATTACGTGGCTTCCGGCCCTCGACGGGTGGGTCGTCACGGGCCGCGACGCTGCAGTCGAAGTGATGCGAGATACCGAACGCTTCACCGTCGAGGATCAACGTTTCACCACGGGCCAGATCCTCGGTCCGTCGATGCTGTCGACCGACGGCCCAGCCCACGCGCACTATCGGGCGCCGTTCACCAGCTGGTTCTCGGACCGTACCGAACTCCTACGACTCACCGACTGGATGACCGAGCGGGCCCGAAGCCTCGTTGCCGACCTCGAACCCCACGGTCGGGCCGACCTCCGGTCGTCGATGGCGGCACCGCTCGCAGCCGCGACCGTCGCTCATATGCTCCGGCTCGATCCACCCGGTGCTGATGCGCTCCTTCAGTGGTACGAGGAGATCGTCGCCGGTGTCCATCGCCTCACCGCTGGCCTCGAGGTCGGGGAATCCGCCACGCACGCCCATCGAGATCTCAGCGAAGCGATCACAGCGGTGAGCCGGTCCGATCCGCCTGCGTTGCTCGTCGATGCGTTCAGGGTTCTGACTACCGCCGAGGTCGTGGCAAACGCGGCGGTCATCTTGTTCGGGGGCATTGAGACCGCCGAGGGCGCAACGGCCAATGCGATCTGGCATCTGCTCACCAACCCAGACGCACTCACGGCCGTGCGAATCGACCGGTCACTCGTGAGCACAGCGGTCGAGGAGAGCCTGCGGCTCGAGCCCGCCGCTGCAAGCATCGACCGCTATGCCACTACCGACGCCGAGTTCTTCGGCGCATCGATCCGGGCCGGTGACTACGTCATCGTCTCGCTGGCTGGCGCCAACCGTGACCCGGCGGTCTTCGCCGATCCCGACCGCTTCGATCTCGGGCGCTCGAACGTGCGTGCACACACGACGTTTGCGGTTGGGCCACACGCATGCCTCGGCATCCGCCTTGCGCGAGCACAGGCCATCGTAGGAATCGAAGCCGTGCTCGACGGGTTCGACCGCATCAGACTGGGTGATGATGCAGCCGGACCGCTCGGCCTCGTATTTCGCAAGCCGGGCTGCCTTGACACAACCTGGATCCCACGATGACCACAGGCTTCTCGGTGCTTCCGATGTACGACTGGCCCGAGACCCGCGCTGACGTCGACCGTCTCTGGGCAACCACCCGCGAAGCGCTCCGTAGCGAAGGCTTCGAGGCCGCAGCCAACCTGCATCGGCCCGATGACCTTTACGCGGCGTGGGCCGACGACAGCCTGCTTGTTGGGCAGACATGCGGACTGCCCTTGGTACGGACGCTTTCCAGCGTGGCGGTGGTTGGTGCATTCGACAACCGTCTTCCCGCCTCCCCACCGGGCTGGTATCACTCAACGATCGTCGTGGCCATCGACAACGACGTCGCCACTATCAGCGACCTGCGCGGTGCCGCGGTCGCCGTCAACGACGCCAACTCACAGTCGGGCCACGCGATTTGGCGCCATGAACTTGGCCGGCGCGGCCTGACGGGCTCCTTCTTCGGCGATGTCGTCATCACCGGAGACCATCGCAAATCCATCAAGGCTGTCGCTGATGGGAAGGCCGACGTTGCGGCAATCGACGCCGTGTCCATGCAGCTCGCCGAGCGCCACGAACCTGCAGCCGCCGGTGTGCGGGTTCTCACCCGAAGTCAACCTACGCCCGGCCTACCGCTCATCACCGCCGGAGTGAACGCCGGCCACGTTCCTGCGCTTCGCCGAGCGCTTCACGCCGCAGTCGAGTCGCTGACGGCGGCCGAACGCAACGCACTGTGCATTCACGCCTTCGTTTCGCTCGACCGTGCCGACTACGAACTGATCGCCAAACGCTGGCGTGATGCCGACTGGGTTCCGCCGCTCGCCTAGATTCGAGGCCATGGCCGACCAGATCTGGGGAGAACCCCGCCGCAGTATCGGTGGCATGAATCCCCGTCCGATCATCACTGTGCTCGTGACCGTCATCGTTCTGCTCGCCGTGGCGTTGTTCGTGCTGACACGAACCGGAAGCGACGGTGACGCGGCAGCCGACGTCGACACAACGACCACGACTTCGTCGAGCTCAACGTCGTCCACGACCTCTTCGACCTCCACCACAACGACCACGACGACAATCCCAACTGCATGCCGCATCGATGCAGCGGGCACGGCCGTGCCGGCTGCGGCTGACCAGCCGTCCCCTGCCCCGCCCAGCAAATCTGCGTTGAACGAGTCCTCGTCCGTCAGCACCGTTGGGCTCGACGAGGTGACGTTCGGTATGACTGTGGTCCAGGCCGAAACAGCTGCGAACACGAGGATGGTTTTGTGTGAGCCAGTGAGCGACTGCTATCGAATCACCCCATTCGAGGCACCCGAAGGCATCCGTTTCGTAGTCAACGCCGGCACGATCGAACGGGTTGACATCGTTGGCGGCCCCATCACCACCCGATCCGGTATCGGTATCGGTACGCCCCAAGAACGGGTCGTGGAACTGTTCGGTGACCGCATCGAAACCCGAGTCAACGACGACAGCAGTGTCGACCTCGTTTTCGTGCCGCAAGACGATGGCGACGACCAGTTCCGGGTGATCTTCACCATTCGCGAAGGCATTGTCGACACCTACCGCTCGGGACGGATTCCGCTGGTGTTCGATCTCGACCCCTGTGCCACTTGACCGCAGCCAGAACTGAGTCGAACGGCCTAGTTTTTCAAAAACTAGGCCGAATGGCCCATTTCTTCGAAACGCCGAGAAATCGCGCGACTCGCGGGCGGCCCGTGCGTTTAACAAGGGCAACGCCACCAGCAAATTCCACCGGTGGTAGGCCCCGAATCAGGGGCCACTTCTTGCATCGGACTGGACTCCCGATTGCGCGAAAGAATGGAGTGTGGGTCGCTCGCCACGAGCGGCCCACACTGCCTTCTCAGAACTTGGTCTCTCGCAGGATCCGACGGCTCGCTCTCGCCCTCATGTGGCTCGTGCCGTTTGCGCTTGGGTGTTCGTTCGAAGAGTCCCTGCGCGACACGACCTCACCCGAAACGTCGATGCCTGCCTCCGACGCCACCACCGAGACCATGGACGAAGCGCCGAGGCGCCCTTCGAGCGCGTTCGTGAAGATCAGGAATGCGGCGTACGACCTCGATGCCCAGTGTTACACGGGCGGCATGGGTGAGATCGTCCTCACCGCACGCACGCCGGGCCTCAGCGAGCCCCGGGTCGAACTCTACGTTCAGGCCTTCCTCGCCGAGCCCTACGTCGGGATCTCTGTCACCGCCGATGACAAGACCGTTCTCCACGAACCCAATCTCACGATCCCGTTCGAGATTCTCCGGCAAGGTGACGTGTTTCGGATCGACGACGTGTCCTTGGTAACCGACCTTGATCTCTTCACCGGCGACGCAGTCGACGCCGGACGCAGCACGATCGTCGTCGAGTGCACGAGCTACGTCGACGGACTTCCACCCGGGTTCGAATCGGGGTGATCGACCCGCAGTTCACCTCGCGTTAAGCGGGTGTTCGCAAGGTGCACCGACGAGCCATCACTGGCGCGAAACTCGACCGAGGTCGGATGCAAGGCGACCACGGTTCCGGACACGCCATCCACCGCGACATGGTCACCGATCGAGATCAACCGCTGCAAACTTCGACCTGCGGCGATCTCACTACCCATCTCCCGGCCACCCAATCCGACGAGCAGAGCAAACGCTGCTGCGAGTCCGAACATGGTTGTACCAACGAGAACCGAGAGGATCGTGGTCTCCACGCCGAGCTGTGTCAGTGCCAAGACCAGCGCGATCACAAAGACGAGCCCGCGGGCGATTCCCGACATCTGGCTCCCGATCCGAGTACCGGAGCCTTCAAACGCAGCATGAATCGCCCCACCGATCGCAAACCCGACCGCTCGGCCGGCAATGAGAATCAGACCAGCAGCGAGGATGCGCGGACTGCTGCGAAGTAGGTCGGCGGGAATCGGTTCGAGTTCAGCGGAGTTCGTAACCCCGATGGCGACGACCACACCCACCACGGTGAAGAACAGGAAGAGAAACGTGCTCGCCGCCCGCGCCGCATCAAGCGCCTCAGGCCGGTCACGGCGGTCATTCAAGATGATGCGGCGGACAAGGGCGGCGCCGACGACACCGGAGAGCAATCCCACCACCACAGCGCCTGCGGCATAAATCCACGGATCGATCATCAGCTTCCTCCAATTGGTTTATCGGCGGCCGCTGCAACATCGTGAGGTCTCCCTCGATCGATTGTCGGATCGAGCGCAGCCTGCACCGTCTTCCAACCGATGCCGAAAAGGTCGAGAAACGCGCCGGTGGTCGCCTCGTTTCGGAGACGTTCTTCGACACCCCCGGTAGTTCGTTCACCAAGGTCGAGGGGAGGAGAGGTCGCCGACTCCAAGCCGGCCACCACACGCTCGTCGAGTGCGGACAGCGCATCGAGCACCGACTGACACCGCTCGCACAAGTCGATGTGGTTCTCGACGAGGCGCGAATCTCCTGTCTGGAGCCAACGCTGCAGTCGCCGCTGAGATGGATGTCGAGATTTCATCGCCACTCCTTCAGAGCGTCCTTGAGTTGGTTACGAGCACGGAATAACCGTGTCTTCACTGTGGGCAGAGGAAGTTCAAGCGTCTCGGCGATCTCATCGTACGAGAGGCCGTCAACCTCCTTGAGGACAAGAAGCGCGCGGGCATCCGCGTCGAGATGGCGCAGCGCAGACCAAAGCTCTTCGACTTGGGCACGACCCTCAACAGTACGGGGGATCTCGACACCACCGCCACTGTCGGGCATCGCTTCGGGGCTGAAGAGATGCTCGCGTCGGGTGCGCAAGAGCGAGATCGCTGTGTTCCGAGCGACCTTCATCAACCACGCTCTCGGAATCTGACCGGCATCGTCAAGCGGTGCCTTGCGCCAAGCCTTCAACAGCGTCTCCTGCACGACGTCGTCTGCAAGCGCCGCATCGCCGACGATCGTCAAGGCGACCCGGTAAACGGACGCAGCGTGCTGATCGACAACAGCGTGCAGCTGCGCCTCGGATGGCTGCAGTGGCTCGACGCCACGATCGCGGACAGACATGTTCCCTTCGTCAGTCGGCGCCAGCACCCGCCGGGTTGAGGAGTAGCCACCGATATCGTCGAAGTGTGGTGTCCAAGGCCGAGTTGAACAAACGGCGGGTTCGGGCCGAACGAGCAGAAACGCAACAGCGCGAGATTTCGGGCCCAAGCGATCGTCGCCGAAAACGCATCATCACGATCGGCGTGACATTCATGGCGCTCATGCTCGTCCTTCCGATGGCGGCTGGCCTCGTCACTGCGTTCGGCAACGCCGACACCCTGACGGTCGACGCGCCCGTCGTCGACCTCCCCACCACGACCCAACCAGCCGGTCTCGTCGATCCCGGCTTCGAAGGTGCGATCGTCATCGGCCCCACACCCTGCCCGGCAACCGATGGCACCGAGCGACGGGCCACCGAGTTCTCCGAGCCACCGCCGATCTGTATCGGAGCGTCCGAAA
The DNA here is from genome assembly GCA_905480195.1 of uncultured Acidimicrobiales bacterium. Lineage (GTDB taxonomy): Bacteria > Actinomycetota > Acidimicrobiia > Acidimicrobiales > Aldehydirespiratoraceae > UBA11606. Next base: position 104,933 of record CAJQPN010000004.1, on the reverse strand, counting down.
CGTTCGATATCGAATTCGTCACGCTCGGCGGACCAATTCAGTTCACCGTCGACGCGACGCTGTCGCTCGAGGGCACAAATCTCTTCGTCACCCTCGCCCGCTTCGGCGTGTACGAAGGTGCACCGATCTACCCGTTCCCTGGCGTCGTCGCCATGGGCGGCTTGGGTGACGCTGGATTCCGCGTCACCGGGGCCGAACCACCGGCCGACGGGCGATACCCGGTCGGGTCGGTCGTGATGCTCACCGACACCGAGGGGGCCATGGAGGGCCAAGTGATGATCGTCACCGACGAGACCGGCGCTGCAGCGCTCGAACTCGCTGGCCAGGACCCGATCATCGGGTCGGTCACCGCCGGACTCGAATCGATCGAGATCCTGCGTGGCCTGCAAGCCGCGAACGAACAGACCACCTACCGGGTGCAGGCAACCGCGGTCTCCACTACGAGCTGATCCTCGCTACCGTTCCGACCGTGACCCGTTCCACCGTTCAACGCCAGTTTGTCGTCATCACCTTCGCCGCGCTGGTGCTCGCTGCGTGCGGCGGTGACGCTACCGAAACGACCGCAGAGCCCGACACCGCCACCAGCGACGAGGTCGTCGAAGAGAACGGCACCGACTCACCTGTCGAGAGCGGCTGCCCAGCTCCCGACCACACCTCGCCACGCAGATTGATCTTTGACGCCGCGCCCCCGATATGCACCGATCCGAGCCAGAACTTCGTGGCCGTGTTCGACACGACCGAGGGCGAAGTCCGGGTCACGCTCGACACCACGAACACGCCGATCACTGCAAACAACTTCGTCACTCTGGCCCGATGGGGGTACTACGACAACACCACCTGGTTCCGCACCGACCCAAGCATCGACATCATCCAGGGTGGTGCGCCAACCACCGAGTCGCCGGCCGACCCAGGGCCGGGCTACACGATCCCCGATGAACCCGCGTTCGACGACATCGATGGACAGTTGATCGGCCCCTACCGCTATGAGCCTGGGCAGCTCGTGATGGCTCGGGCGCGCGGTCGAGATTCCTCGAGCGCGCAGTACTTCTTCAGTACCGGTCCCAACACGGCGCTGCTCAACGGACAGGGCACCTACGTGGTCTTTGGCCAGACGGACGCGGCAGGACTTGCGGTACTCCAGGCCGTGATGGAACTCCACGAACCAGGTGGTCAGTTCGGTGGGGCACCCTCGCGGACCGTCACGGTTCGTTCGGTTCGGATCGAGAAATCGTAGGAACGCGCGCCCACGCCTCGACGAAGGGTCGAAACGGCGCGGCGACCGACGCAATCTCAAAGCGGTGCAGGTCGGTGATGAACAGGCCAGCGCGACGGATCACCTGCGGTATGTCGCGGTCGAGGTGGAAGCCGGCCAACGGACGCACGACCCGACCACCGATGCCGAGTGCACGGCCAAGTGGACCGGTACGGATCGTGGGTTCGAGAAAGTACGCGATTCCTTCGGGAGTGAGAAGCTCTCGGATCTGGGTGATGTAGGCGTCGAGATCGGCCTCGCCCGGCGCACGGACGAACGAGTAGACGGTGTCGTAGTGACCGTCAGCATCGGCAAGGCCAACCTGACCAATGTCGAGGACCCGCCCTCTGGCTCGCTCGAGCAAGGCGGCGCGACGCGACGCCAAAGCGGCAGACAACTCGGTCGGAATCTCCATCGCCATACCTGCAACCTACGCTTTCCGGATGCCGACTGAGCCGCCGCCGACGAAGTGGGTTTTCCCCACTGCCTCCCAGGTCGACGAGTCGGGTCTGGCCGCGGTGGGCGCCGACTTGGAACCCGGAACACTCCTTGCGGCGTATCGACGCGGTTTCTTCCCGATGGCAGTCGAGCGCGGCGGTCCGATCGGTTGGTGGTCGCCAGACCCACGAGGCATTCTTGAGCCACCATCGATGCATATCAGCCGTTCGTTACGGCGGTCGATGCGCCGGTTCGAGTTCCGGATCGATACAGCATTCGATGACGTCGTCAATGGGTGCGCTGACCCGACCCGACCACACGGCTGGATCGACGACCGCATTCGTGTGGCCTATCGCCGTCTCCACGATCTCGGCTGGGCCCACAGCGTCGAGACATGGTGCGACGATCAGCTCGTCGGAGGACTCTACGGGCTCGGTATCGGTGGTTTGTTTGCTGCCGAGTCGAAGTTCCACACGATGACCGACGCCTCCAAGGCTGCGGTAGCCGCGCTCGCCAAAGGAATCATCGACGGCCATCCGCGTCTCATCGACGTGCAGTGGCGAACCGACCATCTCGCAAGGCTCGGCGTCGTCGAGATATCGCGACAGGACTATCTGGGACGGCTGATCGACGTTGTCAAATCACCAGAGAGTGCCTTCTGGCACCAGAGCGACCCATCCGATTGAGTCACGAGGGGCTTGAATTCGAACAGTCAGCGCCGATGGAACCCCGATGGAGAAGTTGCGCTTCGATCCTGATGCCACTGCCGGAGTTGCCTTAGCCGCAACCGGCCTCGTCGCCACCATGACCGGTCGGCGCGAGCTCTCGGCCATCACTGCAGCCGGCATCGTGGCGCTCGCAGCAGTGGCGGCCCGAGCGCGTCGCATCGCCGATGATCTCGAAGCGCAGACCGGCACCATGACCGAACAGATCCGTCAACTCGAGAACGCCGTCGCCGCCCAGATCCAGAGCCGCATGACAGCCGAATCGACAGTCACGAGCCTTTCTGAGCAGCTGAGCGCCGCCGAGCATCGAGCTGGGCACATCACCGATCCGATCGTGATGTCGCTGGCCGACGCCGGTGAAGCAGGCCTGACCGATCCGCTCACCGGGCTTTTCAACCACGAGTACTTCCTCGTGACCCTCGACCTGCGAATCGCTGCAGCTCGTCGCCATCTGCGACCTGTCGCCGTCACAATGCTCCAGGTCGTCGAAAGACGCGAAGATGAAAAACCTGCGCCAGCCGACCCCGCCCTTGTGGCCAAGGCGTTGCGAAAGACGCTGAGGGAATCAGACTCGGCAACCCGACTCAGCGACGGGCGCTTCGGCGTGGTGCTTGACGACACTCCCGAAAGTGGCGCGATCTGGGCCATAGAGCGATTGCGACGGTGCCTCACAAAAGACCATCCGTCACTCATCCTCTGGGCAGGACTTGCGTGCTATCCGGCGCACGGCTTCGACGTCGGTGCCATCGTCGATCGGGCGGACATCGCCCTAACCGCGGCACAGGAATGGCACCAGGACCGTATCGAGGTCGCCGTCCCCGAGTAATCCACGCGCATGCATCCTTTCGAACTGCGAAGCGGGGACCCACCGCCTAACCTCGTAGACGGAGGGATGGCAGAGTGGACGATTGCACTGGTCTTGAAAACCAGCGGGCCTTCGCGGGTCCCGGGGGTTCGAATCCCCCTCCCTCCGCCACTCAAGCACCGGCCCCGACGTTGACGCAGGGACCGAGTGACACTCGTTCGCTGCTCAGTCGGCGGTTTTGGGAAAGACTTCTCTCATGTCTCTCGCAATGACCAAGGAGGAACGCGAGGCGTTCCTGGCCGGTCTCCACGTTGGCGTCCTCGGTGTCAACCACGGTGACGTGCCACTCACTGTTCCCATCTGGTACGACTACGAGGCAGGTGGTGACGTGTGGGTCATCACAAGCCGGGAGTCGATCAAAGGCAAGGCACTCGACACCTCCGGTCGGTTCTCGCTGTGCGCCCAGACCGAAGACCTGCCCTACAAGTACGTCACGGTGGAGGGTTCGGTACTAGCCGTCGAGCCGGCAAGCCACGATGCCTTGCTCGACATGGCGACCCGTTATCTCGGCCCGGAGATCGGCACCCGCTACGCCGAGGCAAACGCCGGTACCGAGGGCAACAGCGCGCTCTATCGGCTTCGGCCCGAGCGCTGGTACACGGCCGACTACGGCAAGGAAACCGGCTGAGGTCGAGCGGCGATCGCCGCCTACCATGCCAGCCATGACTGCCATCGCATTCGACGACATCGACGCCATCAACGCCCAGGCTTCCGACGAGTACGGCGAGTGGGGTGACGAAGTGGTCGTCACTCAGGAGATGATCAATCAGTTCGCCGACCTGACCGGCGACCACCAGTGGATCCACGTCGATGTCGAGCGCTGCGAGAAGGAAAGCCCGTTTGGCGGCCCGATCGCCCACGGCTTCCTGACGCTCAGTCTGATGCCGAGCCTCATCTCGATGCCCGTCGAACTCGCCGGCATGAAAAACGTCGTCAACTTCGGTTCCGGCGGGCTTCAATTCCGCCGGCCCGTTCCTGCGGGTGCCACGCTCCACGCCCGCTCCCGAGTGATTGGAGCCGAAAAGCACAAGCTCGGCACGCTGTTGACGTTCGAGTCAGCGATCCACGTGAAAGACAGCGCCAAGCCGTCCTTGACCTACACGTCGATGATCCTCTTCCAGGGCTGACATGAGCGCTGGGGACGGCTGCAACTTCGCAACCGACCTGCTCGATGCCGCAGCCGGTCACATGACGGGTGTCTTCCTGACCGACGACGACGGAACCACCCTCACGTACGGAGCGTTCTTCGATCGGGTCCGGCGGTTCGCAGGTGTGCTCGTCGCCGCGGGTGCGACACCCGGCGACCGGATCGTCGTCCAAGTCGAGAAGTCCCCCGACGCTGTGGTCCTCTACGTTGCCTGCCTCTGGGCCGGTGCCGTTCACGTCCCGCTCAATCCGGGATTCACTGCTGACGAACGCTCCTTCTTCGTCGAGGATTCCCTGCCATCAGTCGTCGTCGTCGACCCGGCCCACGCAACCGACCCGACGTGGCTGACGCTTGCCCCCGACGGCAGCGGCTCCGTCAGGGATCGGTCCGAGGAAATCAGTCCCCTCATCGCCCCCGTCAGCCGCCACAACGGTGACCTCGCTGCGATCCTCTACACCTCGGGCACGACCGGTCGGCCAAAAGGAGCCGCGCTAACCCACGAGAGTTTGCGGGCGAATGCTCGGTCGCTGCACGGTGCGTGGCATTTCTCAGCCGCCGACCGGCTGGTGCACGGGCTACCCATCTTCCACGTCCACGGCCTCTTCGTCGCTCTGCATTGCGCGATGCTCTCCGCAATTCCAGTCCGATTCCACCGACGCTTCGACGCCGACGCGGTGATCGACGACTTGGCCGACGCCACTGTCTTCATGGGTGTCCCCACCCACTACCGTCGTCTGTGCGCCAACGATCGGCTGACCCCTGAGGTGTGCGCATCGATGCGTTTATTTACCTGTGGCTCGGCACCCCTCAGCGAGGCTGCGTTCGATGATTTCACTGCCAGGAGCGGCCACCGCATCTGTGAACGCTACGGAATGTCTGAGACCGGCATCACCATCTCGAACCCTTATGACGGCGATCGGATTGCTGGAAGCATCGGCTACGCCTTACCCGGCGTGGAAACCCGCATCGTCGACGAAGACGGACACGAGGTTGGGCCCGACACAGTCGGAATCGTTGCGATACGAAGCCGGCAGATCATGCGCGAGTACTGGGGACGACCCGACGCGACCGCGACGGCCTTCACTGCTGACGGATGGTTCATCACCGGCGACGTGGGTGCGATGGCCGCCGACGGCCGAATCACGCTGCAGGGCCGAGCCAGCGACATGATCATTAGCGGCGGCGAGAATGTGTACCCGAAGGAGATCGAACTCGTACTCGACGAGATCCCCGGGATCATGGAATCGGCGGTAATCGGCGTACCTGAACCCGACTTCGGTGAACAGGTGCTGGCTGTGCTCGTCTGTACCGACGACCAGGTTGATCAGGCGACAATTCAGCCTGCACTCGACGCGTCGTTGGCCCGGTTCAAGCACCCACGACGCTACGAGTACGTCGATGAACTCCCTCGTAACGCAATGGGCAAGGTGCAAAAAAACGCGCTTCGACAGCGCTACGGCTGAACCGATCCCTGGCGGTTGCGCCACCGGAGACGGAGTACCTGAACCGCCGTCACCCCAAGGGCAGACAGCATCAACGGAATCACCAGACGCAGCGTTCCTCGACCAACCGACGCTTCATACGCTTCGATGAGGTCTTCGGCGTCGTGGGCAGCTGCATCGAAGTCACCGGCGTTCCATGCATCAAGGATACGGACGACGGATGCGTCGGCATCGAGCCCCCACATGCCGAGCGATGACAGCAACCCTCGGTCGCCGACATCGAGACGGAGTGCCTCTGCAACCATGTCGAGGGCCTTGCGCTGCTCGACGAGTCGGGTCCACACGTCATCAGCACGCAGCGCAGCCCGCTCGAATTCGGCCTGCACATGAGGCCCGATCTCAAGGCCAACCGATTCAGCGGCAGCGATCATCTCGTTGCGCGCATCGATCAGGTCGGACACCGACTTCTGTCGCTCGGCCATCTCGTCGAAATCCCACGCCGCCATCGCAGTACGCAGCACAGGCGGCATCGCCCACGGCGCAGCACGCTCGGCGAGCGCTTCGTAGTCCATCAAGGCAGCATCGCGACGAGCCAGTTCGTTCGACTGCTCAACCGTGGCCGAGAGCCGCATCGCAGCAGGTGTCGCCTGCACGCCACCGACGTGTTGGAACACGTCAGTGAGACGGCGCCAGTCCACCGGCGCATCGGAAAACTTGTCACCGACACCGGCATAGGCCGGCACTCCAGCATCGAGTGCCGTGATCACCGTGCTAACCGTGCGCTCATCACTCACCGAGATCAAGGCGTCCATCGCCGAGGTCCAAACACCGCCACGCGCAGAGGTTGGCAGATTCGCGTCAACGGCGATCTCATCGGCCAGGGCGCCCGCCAGCGCAAGCCGGAGCTCATCGTCTTCGAAATCGATCGTCGCCAACCAGGCATCGGCGTATTCCCACCCTGCGATCACTGCATTGGTGTCGAAAGGCAATACGACGGCCCCATCGTCAGCAATCCGAGTTGGAGCACCCCCGGTGTATCCCTGTCGAAATTCGATCGGGCCGGGTGGGTCGAGGGGAATAACGGTTCGTAGTCCGTCAAGCAACAGTACGAAGTCATCGGTCAGCCAACTCGACAGCGGATCGGCCGTTGCGATGGTGATCGCACCGGGAGACCCTCTGACCGGTGATCGCGAAAAGCGATCGGGAGCCTCGAGAACGACCGTCACGGCAACGTACCCTTCGGCAAGGTCCGCTTCGGGCGTCTGAAGCACGAGGCGATCTGCCTCCTGCTCGACAAGGAGACCTCCTGCCTCGATGACTTCGAACTGACCGGGGACCTCGATGCGCAGTCGCGAAGCCGCCCGGTGCTCGACGGCGTACGGCGCGATCGCAACAAGATTCGCACTGACATGGGCCAGATCGTTCGGCTCAGACGTCAAGTCGTCTCGGCGCCAGGTGAGTACCACCTCGCGCTCTTCGGCAGGCATGAGCGGCTTCGGAAAGCGGACCAACCACTCCGAAAAGCCGTCGCGCGCCGGGGTGGCGACCAGGGTGAGTTTCTCCCCGCTCGATGTCGCCAAGACATCGGTTGCGTCCCAGGGGACGGTCTCGAAGAAGCCGGTGAACGTCTCGTCGACGGTGCCGTTGGTGAACCGGTACGCATTCCTGACGAGGATCGCTCCCTCGTCGGGCACAACGACGACCGTCGTCGTCGACTCACCAAAGAGACCCTCTCCTGGCTCGGGGTCGGCTTGCTGGGCCAGCACCGGCTGGGTGGTTGCTAGCACGAGCATGCTCGTCAGTAGGAAGCGGACCACGGGCCGAGGCTACCGTGCCCCCATGAGCCTCCCTGAGCGCGGTCGCGAGCACGACGAGATCATCAGACAACTCGAAACCCTGCGGGTCGACGACGCCAAGTGGCGTGATGGCCGCACCTTCGGGCTCGTGTACGACGGCGGCCCCGAGGTGCACGCCATTGCTGAAGCTGCGGCCTCCATGTACCTCCACGAGAACGCACTGAACACGCTCGCCATGCCCTCGCTCGGCGAGATCCAGCGCCAGGTTGTCGGCTCGATGGCGGAACTGCTCCACGGTGATGAAGCTGCTGGTTTCATGACCTCTGGCGGCACGGAGTCAATCCTCATGGCGGTCAAGTCGGCACGCGAGCGAGCCCGCGAGCAGCGCGGTATCGACCGAGGCGAGATCGTTCTCGCCGACAGCGCGCATGCTGCGTTCCATAAGGGCGCGCACTACTTCGGGCTCGACACAATCGTCGTGCCGGTCGCTGCCGATTACCGCTGTGACATAGCGGCGATGGCTGGCGCCATCACCGACCGCACGGTCCTCGTCGTAGGCTCCGCCCCGCAGTACCCCCAAGGGGTGATCGACCCCATCGAAGAACTCGCTGCGCTCGCTACAGCAGTCGATGCCAACATGCACGTCGACGCGTGCATGGGCGGGTTCATCCTCCCCTTCATGGAACGCCTGGGCGAAGAGATCCCACTGTGGGACTTCCGGGTTCCGGGCGTCACCACAATCTCGCTCGATGTGCACAAGCTCGGATACGCGCCGAAAGGGGCCTCGATCATCCTCCACCGCTCCAAAAACCTCCGCCGCTATCAGACGTACACCTTCGATGACTGGCTCGGCGGGTTCTATGCCTCGCCGAGCATGCAGGGCAGCCGGTCCGGGCAACCGATGGCGAGTGCATGGGCGGTCATGCAGCGTCTTGGTCTTGACGGTTACGAACGCCTGACCCGAACAACCATCGACACCGCCCGCAAGATCCGAGAAGGGGTGCACGCCATCGACGGCTTGACCATCGTCGGCAAACCCGTCGCCCAACTCATGGCGATCACGATCGCGGACGGCTGGCACGAGCGCCTCGACATCTTCGCCGTCGGCGACGCTCTTGCCGAGCGGGGCTGGTACCTCGATCGTCAACACCGCCCCGACTCGTTGCACGCAACGATCAGCAACGGCAACGTCCCCGTCGCCGATCAGTTCCTCGCCGATCTGGCCGATTCCGTTGCCGCAACCCTCGGTCAAGCAGCCAATGATCGTTCAACCTCATATGCGACGCTGGAGTAGCCGGTGGACCTGAAAACGACCCGCTGGAGCGTCGGCGTCGGCGACGATTCGCCGATCGCAACCATCACCTTGAGCCGACCCCGGCGCCACAACGCATGGACCGGCCGAATGCACACCGAATTGCGGCACCTACTCCAGCGAGCCGAAGACGAAGCCTCGATCCAGGTTGTGATCATCACGGCCGATGTCGAAGGTCAGGCGTTCTGCCCTGGGGCTGACGCCCAGGCTCTGGAAGGTCACGCCGATCGGGGCGGCTACGACGCCGGTACCCCCCTTGACCTTGCGATGCCGGGGTACGGCACCGCCGACGAGTTCGATGCTGATTTCGCCCACCTCTGGGGCATGGAAACCATCACCATCGCAGCGGTCAACGGGGCTGCCGCCGGAGTGGGCCTCGCCCTCGCCTGCTGGTGCGACCTGCGGGTCGCGATCAGTGGTGCCGTCTGGACGACGGCTCACGGCAAGCTGAACCTGCCCGCCGAATACGGGCTGTCGTGGATCCTGCCTCGCATCATCGGGCAGGGCCGAGCCACCGATCTGCTCCTGACCAGCCGCCGCTTTACCAGCGATGAGGCGTTCGACCTCGGCCTCGTGAACCGGCTCGTTGATGCCGACAGCGCCGGGGCAGCACTCGAACTCGCCCGCACGCTCGTCGGACAGGTCAGCCCACACGCTCTGCGCGCCACCAAGCGCCAACTGACCGCTGACGCCACCCACGACGATCCAAGTCGCTCGGTCCGAGACGCCCAGCGCCGGCTCGACCAGATGATGACCGAACCCGACTATCGAGAGGCGACCGCCGCGTTCATCGAGAAGCGCGCACCAGTGTGGAACAAACGTCCCGACAGCTGAGATTTCCGCTCAAGGCGGCTACCGACCGAACCGTTACCACTGACGTCTGATGGTTTCGCCCCCATCAGGCTCGAGAGGAAGGGTGGGGGTTGAACACCTCCAACGCATCGCTTCCAGCGCTCTTCGGAGTGCTGGCGCACTCGTTCGGCTCCCGCCCCCTCTCTCTTCCAACACTCGGGGCACGCCCTCCGCATGCGCTGGCCCGCAGCTTCGACAGGGTCAGGTGGCAAGCGTGGCGAGGCCCCAGATCGCAGCGACCACGCCGATCACGATGTAGACCACAGCCCGACCCACCGGCGCCTGCGTCAAATCGTCGTCATGGCGGCGCTGCTCGGGCGGGCGAACCAACGCCAACGCGTTGCCGACTGCCATTGCCGCCCCAACCGCCAGCACCAACCATGCGAGCAAATCTTCCCCAAGGAACACAGGGCCATGATGCGCTCCGACCTCGGGCCTCGACAACACGGGCCCACGCACCGCCAGCAGCACGGCCGACGGCACACGCGCCACAGCTGCTCAGCCGGATGCCTCGAAATCGATCGCGGACACCTCGGTGCGGATCGTATGAATGGACTCGAGGTCGATGGCGCTCGGTCGCCGGATACGCGCAAGCCGCAGCGCACCGCTCTCGTCGTCGAAACAGAACTCGGCCCAGCTGCCCCAGGGCGACGCCAGGGCAGGTCCAATCAACTCCGCCTGGAAGCACCCGCCGTCCGTCGCCACGTCATAGAGCCGATTTGGTCCGCCCACATACTGCTCAACGAGCGCGAGTTCGGCCGCAACCCGCTCCCCGTAGCCGATGCCCTCACCACGTACACAGGCAGGAGCAAGCACCTCGTCGTCCTCGGCCGGAGAACACGCAGCAATCAAGCCGTCGATGTTCTCCGCAATAGCACCCAGGCGAATGGAGAGGCGCCGCGGCGGATCCTGGGCCGTGTAGACGTCACCGGTCAGTGGATCGGTGATCCCGTCGATCGTTCGCGTCCATGTGCCGATGCTCACGAACGAAGCGTTGCGCCACCGCTCCCACACCTCCACAAGGTCCGCAGCAGCGGCTGGGTCGTGGTCGATCGCCGGGAAGGAAACTCCCTCGATCACCTTCGGATCGGTGGCAGCGACCGCTGCCGGTCGATCAGCGTCATCGCCTCTGACGGTCAGAACTACCGCCGCCAGTGCGAGCACCAACACAACTGCGACGACGAAACCAAGGGTTGCCGTCAGGGCTCGGTCCATGGCACCGAACGTAGTCAAACAGTCACGACCCCAACGACCGTCGGCCAGTGCCCGTTGACGCCCGTTGGCGGCCGGTCGTTAGACGGCATCGCGTCGAGTCAGATTACGGAAGGCCGCGAACCGCGGGACGAATCCGAGCTGAATGGTTCCGGTTGGACCGTTTCTGTGCTTCGCAACAATGACCTCGGCCATGCCTTCGGAGTCACCACCAGGGTGGTAGACCTCGTCGCGATACAAGAACATCACGACGTCTGCGTCCTGCTCGATCGAGCCCGACTCGCGCAGGTCTGCGAGCATTGGTCGCTTGTCCTGTCGCATTTCGAGGTTTCGGGACAGCTGCGACAACCCGAGGACGGGACACTCAAGTTCGCGGGCGAGGATCTTGAGGCCACGAGAGATCTCTGCAACCTCGACTTGACGGCTCTCCGCACTCGACCGACCGGTCATCAGCTGGAGGTAATCGACGACGACAAGCCCGAGGTCGCCAGCACGACTTTTGAGACGTCGGGCCTTGGCCCGGATCTCCATGATCGTGAGGTTCGGGTTGTCATCAATCCACATCGGGGATTCAGCGAGGCGTCCGATGCCGTTGGAGATTCGCTGCCAATCGTCTTCGTTGAGCTTGCCGTCACGCATGTTCTTCGCATCGACGTTGGCCTCGCTGCAGAGCATGCGTTGGGTGAGCTCAAGGTGTCCCATCTCCATGCTGAAAATGAGTACCGGTTTGTTTTCGCGAACAGCCGCATGCGATGCGATGTTCAGCGCGAATGCGGTCTTTCCCATGGCGGGGCGAGCTCCGACAATGATGAGGGCGTTCGGTTGAAGCCCGGACAGGAGTTCGTCGAGATCGATGAATCCCGTGGGCGTGCCGGTGATGCCGTCGCCCAGTTCATACAGATGTTCGAGGCGGTCAAGCGTGGCGTCGAGCAAATCTCGGATCTCCCCCATCGAGTCGGCGACGCGACCCTGCGCAACTTGGAACATCATGTTTTCGGCTTCATCGACCGCACGAGCGACGTCTTCAGGTCGTGAGTAGCCGATGTCGGCGATCTGGTTGGCCGTCTCGATCAACCGACGCAATAAGTAGCGCTCGGCGACGATCTGGGCGTACTTCGACGCGTTCGACGTCGCTGGAGTGTTGACCTGCAGACTGATCAGGCCGTCGAGACCCCCGACCATCTCGAGCACACCCATTCGTTCGAGTTCAGCGGCAACGGTGACGGGATCGGCCGGATCACCTGATGCATAGAGCCCGGAGACCGCATCGAAGACGTGCGCGTTCGCTGGACGGTAGAAGTGTTCGGTCTCTGTGTGCTCGACAGCATCGGCGATGGCATCGCGCGAGAGCAGCATCGCCCCAAGAAGGGATTCCTCTGCTTCGAGATTGTGCGGGGGAACCCGGGCCGCAGTCGCTGCTTCGAAGTCGCTCATGACCATCGCGCGAGCATGCCCCCGAACCCCTGTGGGTCACTAGTTGAAACGCAGTGGATACTGCGGGATTCCGGTGGGATTCGCTGTGGACAACCACAGTGGTTGTCCACAGCGATCCGCACGAAACTCACTCCTCGATGACCGAGACCGTAATCGGGAACGCAACCTCCGGATGGAGTGTGCACATGACCGAATGCTCACCGAGATCCTTGATCGGAGCCTCAAGGTCCAGCGTTCGACGATCGATGATCGCACCGACTTGCGCATCGATCGCGCCGACGATCTCTTGCGCGCCCACCGACCCGAACAGACGGCCGCCATCACCGGCCTTCGCTGCGATCGTGATCGTCTGCGGAACGAGCTTGGTGGCGATCTCCTCGGCATCAGCCTTGGAGGCTGCGTCACGCAGGGCTGCGGTGCGCCGCATCGCCTCGGCCTGGTGTTCGACCCCCGCAGTGGCCTTCAAGGCCAAACCCTTCGGAGCCAGGAAGTTGCGGAAGTAGCCGTCAGCCACGTCCATGATCTCGCCCTTCCGGCCGAGACCGTCGACATCAGAGCGGAGAACGACCTTCATCACTCGCTCCCCTCGTCAGCCGCATTCATGGTGACACCCTCGACCGCAGCGACGGCTTCCTCGTTGGAGATGGCCTCTTCGCCAACCTCGTCTTCCGCCCCAGGAGGTGGGCTCTGCGGGCGAGGTGGAGCGCCATCGGCGCGTCCACCGCGATCTCCACGATCGCCGCGATCTCCGCGATCTCCGCGATCTCCACGATCTCCACGATCTCCACGACCGCCGCGCTGACTGGTGACCCGACTCGCATACGGAATCAACGCCATCTCGCGAGCGACCTTGATCGCATCGGCGACCATCTTCTGTTGCTGGGCGTTGTTGCCCGAGACACGCCGAGCACGGATTTTCGACCGCTCGGAAACGAATCGGCGGAGCAGATTCACATCCTTCCAGTCGACGTACTCGATCTTTTCTGTTACGAGGACGGATGTCTTCTTCTTGTTGCGGCGACTGTCGTTCTTACTGATCTTGCCGCGCTTCTTGACCTTGGCCATTGCTTCAAACTCTCTTCGTCAGATTGCGAGCCCATGCCGATGAAGATCGGAAGGGCTCCGGTGCGTTTTGCGGGTATTGCGGCGCCCTAGAAGGGCTCTTCGTCCATGTCGTAGGCGGGGGGCGCTGGGTCGGGCTCGGGGCGGCGCTGCTGGCCGCCCCCGCCTCCACCGAACTGCCCGCCGCCATCACTACGCGTCTCGTTCTTGCGGATGTCGGCCGACGCCCACTTGAGACTCGGCGCAACATCGTCAGCGATGATCTCGATTTTGGAGCGGCGATCACCGTCGGGCGTATCCCAGCTGCGCTGCTGCAGCATGCCGTAGATGACGACGCGAGAGCCCTTGGTGAGTGACTCGGCGACGTTCTCGGCAAGCTGTCGGAAGCAGCTGACGTCGAAGAAGCTGACCTCCTCCTCGCCGTCTTGCTTGCGCTTGTTCCACGCTACGCCAAAGTTGGCGACAGCCATGCCGCCCTGCGTGAACCGAAGTTCCGGATCACGGGTCACGTTGCCCACGACCGTGATGGTGTTGTCGAATGCCATTTCTACGTACCTCCTCGTCAGCCAGCTTGGGCTGGCGCTGCGTCACCCAGGAGACCACGCTTCGTGGCCTCCTTCTCGGGAAGACGGAACAACTTGTGGCGAACGATGTCGTCCGCGAGTCGCAGCTGACGCTCCGTGTTTGGCAGACCTGCTGATTCGGTGACGATCTCCCAAACCACGTAGGTGCCCTCGGTCTTGTGCTTGATCTCGTACGCGAACTTGCGGCGACCCCAGTTGTTGGTCGACGCCAGTCGCCCACCTTCATCGGTGACGAGACCTTCCACGCGCTGCATCACCTTCATGACGTCGGTGTCGGCGACGTCACTGTCGATGATGATCATCAATTCGTACACCCGTGTGATCACAGGCACTCACCTCCTCTGGACCCGGTGTTCACCGGGGCCCCTCCTCGGGGCAGGGGTCGGATGGGTTGGCAATATCTCGCCCGAAGGACAAGACGCCCCCCGAGAGGGGCCAACTGATGCTACCGCCGATGCTGCTGCGCCACGACATGGTTCCATGATGCGGCCGGGGTGTGACAGCGTCCGAGCCCGGCACTCGCTCATCCCCTACGGTCGGTCTGTGCCAAGCCTCTCCCCCTCCGACGTCCCAGCGGTTGGTGACTGGAATCGCCTACTCGGTGGACAGAGCGCCGTCGTCACTGGCGGCGGCACGGGCATCGGACGAGCCGTCGTCGAGTTGTTCGTTGCCCACGGTGCCGATGTCCACGTCGCAGAGATCGATGCCCGGCTCGTTTCCGATCTCAACGGGCTCCACGGCGTGACGGCCCACACCGTCGACGTGCGCGACCCAGCGCAAGTCGCGCTGTTCGCAAACACGACACCCACACCCGCTGTGCTCGTGAACAACGTCGGCGACTACCGACCGGCGGTGCGCTTTCCCGACAGCGACCCCGAGTCGTGGCAGGCGATGTACGACGTCAATCTGCTCCACCTCTTCGCCGTGACGAGGGCGTTTCTGCCCCAAATGATCGACAACGGCGAGGGCAGCATCGTCAACATCCACTCGGTCGAAGCGATGCGGGGCTACCCCGGCGAGCCGGTCTATGCCGCAATGAAGGCGGCCGCCGCTCACTTCACCGTATCGCTCGCCGCAGGAGTCGGCCGCCACGGTGTGCGGGTCAACGGCGTCGGCCCCGACCTCACCCAGACACCCCAGGTCGACTATCTCCGCCGCCCTGCCGACCGCAATGTCGCAGCGTGGAGGAACTGGGCGCCGCTCGGGAGGGTCGGGTGGCCGGACGAAACGGCACGAGTAGTGCTGTTCTTGGCTTCAGATCTGAGTTCGTTCGTCACGGGCCACAACATCCCCGTCGACGGTGGCACCTTGGCGGGAAGCGGCTGGAGTTGGAGTGAGCGCGCCGGCCGGTTCGTCAACCGCCCCACCGTCGAGTAGGACGCCCACTCGACGGGCCCTCGCAGCAGCCCAACGCTTCGACAGCCCCGAAAAGCCGCTCACGCCCGAACGCTGCTTCAGACGCCGGCCCGAAGCTCACCAACCCGCCGGCCGGCCGCGTTCGCGAGCGGATCGAGCTCGACGCCGGGATCGAATCCAAGATCGCGCATCACCCAGAGCATCGCCGCCTCGGCCGCGCGACCCGCACCATCGCGAGCTTTGACAGCCCACGCCAAGCCCGACTCGACGTGAACACCGCAGAACACGCCTTCGGCACCACCCTTTACGGCAACCGGTCCACCTACGGCTTCCATGACCCGGGTGCTCAGCCGGCCGCTACCGGCCACAAAGAACGGTTCGGCAGCCATCGCTGCGTAGAGACGGCGCCCCTCGTCGGTGCCGGAGATGCGGGCCCATCCACCTGCGAGGGAATCGAGGGTCAGCTCCCACACCGGAATTCCACAGCCGTCGACAACCGGCGTTTCATCGTCGAGCGACACTTCACACGCCGCCTCGATCGCCTTGGTGATGTGGTCTCGCTGCACTGCGTGTTCGGGCCGGATGTAGCCGGCTGGATCGAGTCCCAGGTGCACACAGGTGGTGAGAAATCCGCTGTGCTTTCCCGAGCAGTTGTTGTGTTGTGCACCAGGCGAGACCCCTGCTTCGACCAACGCGTCACAAGCCGATCCATCGATCGGCGGGTGCACTCCGCATTCGAGAGCCGACGGATCAAGCCCGATGTCGCCCAACCACGAGACAACCTCGTCCACGTGACCAGCTTCACCGTTGTGGCTCGCACACGACAGGGCCAGCCGCCGTTGAGAGAGGTCGAAGGCATCGGCTGCACCAGTAGCGACGAGCGGGAACGCCTGGATCGGTTTGATCGCCGACCGGGCCAACACGTTGCGGCCGGGGTTGCCGAATCCCGACCGATGGCCATCGGCGCCTACCACGGCGACATCGACCTCGTGACGACTTTCGATCACATGGCCCCGGAGGACTTCGACGACGACAGGCGGAGACATGATCACATCAGTTTGCCGCACGCTGGGTTGTGCGCGCGACCAACGGCTCGACCAGTTGCTCGACGACCGGGGCACCGACCTCGGGACAGCCGCCGGCAGCTCAGCCGTCGTAGCGCCAAGCGCACGGTGGTTCCCGGTCAGGCAGTGGTGGCGATGTCGGCAGAGACGCTACGCGCCAAGGCTGACAGCCGACGTCGCAACTGCTCGACCGACGGTCGGTCGAAGCGCATTCCCTGGGCCGACCACCGCAGAAGGTCGAGCCATTCAGCCCGTCTCGCCTCTCGATCGCTGCCACTCCCAGGGTGGAGCTCGGCCAGCCAGTCAGCGACGGCCGCCCAAAACCGCTCGAGTACCGCGTGGATCGCCAACGCCACGACAGGACTCTTCGCTGCGACGATCTCGTCATGGTGGGGTGAACCAGCGATCATCTCCCACAGGTCGCCTTCGAAGCGCTGGAGCAGGCCATCCAGAGCCGAACCGACAGTGGTGCCGGCCGTGAGCGCGTCGAGGGCAGCCTCGGTGTGGCGTTCGAACACCAGGGTGAACGCCGAAGCGAAGACGTCGTCTTTGTCGGCGAAATACTGGTAGAGCGCTGGCCGAGAGACACCAGCAGCCTCTGCGATATTGGCCATCGACGTCCCCGAATAGCCGCGGGCGAGAAACTGGTCGATGGCAGCAGCACGAATTGAAGCGCGGCGAGCGTCGCCCCGATTCGCGCTCACGTCGGTTGGGCCAGCAACACTCCTCACCCCAGAAGATTGACACAATTGGGCCGATGTGTCAGCTTCTCGTCGGCTGACGCTTAGGCGTTCATGTGTCAGGTCGGCCCTCTGTCCGCTACCCCAAGGAGCCCCTCGTGACCCGCCTCGGCTACCAGATACCGAACTTCACTTACCCCAACACCTCGAACGACGACATTTTTGGGCGTGTCGTCGCCCAGGCAAAGGCAGCCGAAGAGGCGGGTTTCGACCGGGTCTTCGTGATGGACCACTTCTACCAACTGCCCGGGATCGGCGCCCCTGGCGAGCCGATGTTCGAGTGCTACACGATGCTCTCAGCCCTCGCCCAGCACACCAAAAAGGTCCGTCTCTGCGCACTCGTCACCGGAAACACCTACCGGCACCCCACCTTGCTCGCCAAGGCGGTCACCGCCCTCGACCACGTGTCGGGCGGCCGAGCGACGCTCGGAATCGGAGCGGGCTGGTTCGAACTCGAACACCAGTCACTCGGCTTCGAGTTCGGCACCTTCACCGACCGGTTCGAAAAGCTCGAAGAATCGCTGCAGATCATCAAACCGATGCTCGATGGTGAATCCGTCACCCTCGAGGGCAAGCACTATCAAGTGAACGATGCGGTCAATTCGCCGGCGCCAATCTCGAAGATCCCGATCATGATCGGCGGTTCCGGCGAGAAAAAGACCCTTCGCATGGTGGCGCAGTACGCCGACGAGTCGAACCTTTCCAGCGGTGGCGCCGATGAGATCCCGCGCAAACTCGACGCACTGGAGGAGCACTGTGGGCGTCTCGGGCGTGATCGCTCCGAGATCAAGGTCACCAAACTTACGATGTGTCTCGTTGCTCCAACCATGGAAGCGGCCGACGCCGACCTGCGCGAGATCGCCGAGGTGAAAGGTTGGGATGAGGCGACGATGGAGTTCGCCAAGATGGTCCTGATCTACGGCGATCCCGACACGGTTGGTGAAAAACTCCAGGCGCTCGTCGACACCGGCCTCGACGGCCTGACCATCAACCTTCCCGGCAACGGCCACAAACTCGAGCGCATCCACCTGCTCGGCGAGATTGCCGACAAAGCCCTCGGATGACCGGCGTCTCCTCCGGCACAGCCCCTCACTGAAGGCCGACATTGATGCTGCAACCTCACTCCACAACGCATCTGGAGCCAAGATCGGTGTCGATCCGGTCACGGATGCGTTGTGGATGGGCCGGCGGATCCATGGCCTCGACCTGTCGCAGCCGCTGAGCGCAACGCAAGCGGCCGCCCTTGTCGTTGCTCTCGACGAGTGGATCGACGCCAACGTCGATCCGCCCTACCGCCCGGCGTTGTCGTCAACTGTTCGGTGGACTTGCTCGGAGATCGGGAACGTGGTCGGTCACACGCGTCGATGGACGATCAACCGCTACGTCAGCGTCTTGAGCCCACTTCGATCGGTGAGAAAGGCAACGAGCGCAACCACCAAGCAGGCCAGACCACCGACGAACGTAGTCGGACCGGTGCCAACGCGTTCTGCGACGAACCCGTAGATCAGGGCACACAACGGCATGACACCGCCCATCGTCAAGGCGAAGAGCGCCATCATCCGACCCATCAACTCTTGCGGCGTGTGGGTCTGGAAGAGTCCTTGGCTCATGTTCATGTAGATGCCGCCACCAAGACCCATGAAAAACCCGAGGATCACCAACTGCCACAGGGCAGTGGTGAGCCCCATCAAGGCGACAACTGCGCCTCCGAGCATCATGGCGCACATGAACCACCCTCCCTTGTTGGGGAGGCTGCCCTTCCTCATGACATAGAACGACATGACCGCCACGCCGAATCCCATCGTGGCGAGGGCGTAAGCGGCATCGCCGGAATCGCGCCCGAACGCTTCCTTCACGTGAGCCTGCATGAGCACCATGCTCAGCGGCATGATCGTCATGCCGGCGAACGTCAGCAACACCACGAGCTTTCGGAAGGGGGGATTGTCCTTCACCCAGCGCATGATCTCGGCGAGGTCGGTTCGAACCGGACGTGCGTCGACGACGGACTCGTGTTCAGGAACCTGCAGCGGAACCAGAACCATCAAGCCGACGACGACGAGCAGCACCAGGAATGCGAATGCCCCTTCGAAACCGGCGATCGAACCCGCGCCGCGCGCCAGCACCGGCCCGAGCATCATCGACACGGTGGCGCCGATCGCAGTGAGTCCGACCGCCGAAAAGATCAGGCTGCGGGGCACGATCGCAGGAACAAGGGACTGCCGGACCGGTCCACCGACCGCCATGGCGGACCCGGCAAGGAACGACATGACCAACACCCAGGTGAAGCTGGCTTCGTCGAACGCGGCGAGCACGAACAGGCCCGCCATGGAGGCCAGCATCGCGAGTTGCGAGCCGAACAGGAGGCGTTTGCGCTGCCAGCGGTCAGCCCACACGCCGGCGTGCATGGTGAAGAAGATGGTCGGGACGCCGAGCGCGAACACCACCATGCCTTGATCGGCTTCGCTGCGATCAAGGCCATCGAGCACGAACCACGCGATCACGAACCGTTGGGCATTCATCAAAACCATGAACGCCGTCGAATTGATCCATAGCAGCCGGAAGTTCGGCAACTGAATGGCGTGCGTTGCCTCTACCTGATCGCCACTCGGCGTCACAGCAGTGGCGGCATCGGCAGGAAGGGTCACTGCGCCAACCGTAACGGCACCTGGAGCACCACACCGAAATGCCGACTAGACCGGGGCGCTATGCGCTGGATCGAAGACGCCCCTTATCGACCTCGTGTTCCATTCTGGACGCGCGCCAACGTCGGAGAGGTCCTGCCGCTCCCACCGTCGCCGGTCGGGTGGGATTTCGTCTGGGCCAACCGAGGCGTAATCGCAGGTTGGCGCGACTGTGCGATCAACCGGCTTGGCTTCGAAGAGCACGAACTCGACCCTGACCCAGACCTGACCGAGGTCGTCGCAAACTTCGGCGGGTACGCATACCTCTGCGCCACGTTCAACCGAATCTGGGCTGAGCGGGCACCGGGCATGACGTACGCCGACATGGACCTCGCCTACTTCGGCGATCACCCTGACGTGCCGCCGTATGAGCCTGAGGACTGGCATCACAATCCCCACACCACCGAGGTCACCGGTGCCTGGCTCAACTGGGTGATGGGGACGATGGATCAGAGCGAACTCGAAGCACAACGACTTGAGGCCCACGAGATCCGGGCCAACAGGCCCGACTACACGACGATGAACGACGCTGCGCTGCTCGAGTACGCCCACTCGCTGCGGCCGGTAATCCGTCGGATGTTCGACATGCACATCAACCAGAGTGCAGCGGCGTCGATCGCGCCCGGCGTGCTCGCAGCGGTGAGTGCCGCCGTCGGGCGACCCGAGGCGGCGATGCGGATCATGGCTGGCGTCGGTGGCGTCGACTCGGCCGCACCTTCTTATGCCATGTGGGATCTCTCCCGCATGGTCGTCGCAAATCCGAGCCTCACAGCGATCTTCGATGCCGGCGCCAATGGTTTGTACGAACGACTCACCACCGACGTTGACGCAGCCGAATTCATGGTGGCGCTCGATGCGTTCCTCGCCGAGTTCGGATCACGAGGCCAAAACGAGTGGGACGTAGCATCCGATGTGTGGGAGACCGACCCAGACCTGGTGCTCAGTGTCATCGACAAGATGCGGTTGCAGGCCGACGACGATGATCCGCTCCGCGAGAACGCTGCGCGTGCGGCTGAACGCGAGTCGCTCGCAGCCGAGATTGCCGCCATGGTGGTGGGCGATCCAGAAATCCACGGGCAGTTCTGCGCTGCAGTCGCTTCCACGGGAACGTTTCTTCCCGGCCGGGAGCGATCGAAAACCAACATCATTCGCGTCATCGGCGAAACCCGGCTTGCGATTCGTGAGCTGGGCAGACGGGCGGTCGAGCGGGGGTACCTCGGCAAGGTGACAGACATCAACTTTCTCTTCGGCGACGAGGTCGAAGCGCTCACCAAGGGCGAGTTGGTGGAGAGCCATGTCCTCGTGTCCGAGCGACGCGCTCATTACGACTGGCTCCTCAGTATCGAGCCGCCATTCATCATCAACGGTGAGCCAACCCCCAACAGCGAGTGGCCGAGTCGAGCCAATGCAGCACAGGTCGAATCCGCAAAAGTCGGTGAGGTGCTCCGAGGTCTTCCCGGGTGTCCTGGCACGTACCGAGGAACCGCTCGGGTCGTCCTCGATGCCGCCGACCCCGGCCGGCTGAACCCTGGCGACATCCTTGTTGCGCCGCACACAGATCCGGCATGGACTCCGCTCTTCGTCCCGGCTGGCGGCGTCGTTGTCGACGTCGGTGCCGCGCTCAGCCACGCCATCATCGTGAGCCGCGAACTCGGCATCCCTTGCGTCGTGTCTGCCACCAACGCCACCAAAAAGATCGTCGATGGCGCAACGATTGAGGTCAACGGTGACACCGGCGAGGTCACCATCGTCGAGCTCCCCTGAGCGAGCCCTCCCCTCAGTAAGCCGATTACGAGCCGCCGATTGAGCGGCTCTCGGTGAGATGGTTCCAACGGCAGCTGGTGCAAACCTCGACCACATAGCCCTGACTCGCCGATTTGCGGGCTGCGAGGCGGTCCATCTCCTTGTCGGATGTGACGCAGCGACCACTCTTCGGGAGCCGCGGACCGAAAACGTAGGTGACCTCGACGAGTTTCTGGGCTTCACACACGGGACACTCACGGTCAACCGGCGTACCGCAGAACTCTGCGTTGCGTTGCAGTTCACGCTGGCCATCGCAGATCTGCTCCTGCGACAACGATCCTTCGCGCCACGCCGAAAGGGTGGCCTCACGGGCCAGGCGATAGTCGACACCACCGCTGCTGCTGGCCTCTTGGAGGCCGAGCTTGGTTCGAGCAGACATCCCGAGGAGAGTACCCCTCCCTGATCTCCTCCGTCAGCGAGGCCAGACTGACCGGACATGTCCGGCTATGACCCCCGCACCCCGAGCAACCGACCCCTCGACTACGTCGAGTTTGGTCCTGGTCTGACTGAGGATGTCGACCGACGCTTGATCGGCGACGCCCGCGGCAGGCGAGTTCTCGACATCGGCTGCGGAGGCGGCCACACCGCCGTCGGTCTCGCAGCACGAGGCGCCCGGGTCGTCGCAACCGACGCCGACCCCGGACAACTCTTCGCCGCCCGAGCGCTTGCACAACAGTCGTCGGTCGCCGTCGAGTTCCACGAGGCCGGTCCCGCTGACCTCGCATTCATCCGCGCCGATCAGATCGACATCGCCGTGTCGGTGTGGGCCCTATCGCTCGTCGACGACCTCGATCGCGTGTTCCGCCAGGTCCACCGAGTACTCCGGTCGAACGCTCACCTCATCGTCGCGCTCCCCCACCCCGCCATGCTGTGCGCCGATCCGGTCGATCCGACCCGCACCGTTCGTTCGTGGCGAACCGACGAGAAGGTCGGCGAACGTCACGTCCATACTGCCGAGGGGCTCGTCACATCGATGAGCCGCAGCAACTTCGCTGTCGACGTGCTGCTGGAACGACACGCCGGCGGGCCGACCCCGGTGACACTCCTGGCACGAGGGCGTCGTCTCGGCGTCTGATTACCTGTCTGGTCGCACAGAGACGGCTTCCGTCGAGACCGTTCCACCCTTCACTCACCGTCACTCGATGTCGGAACGGAGCAGTTCGGCGGCGGCGGCGGCGTCGAAGGGTCCATGATCGAAGCGGAACTCGCGCAGACGTGCGATCGCTCGGCCCACCGCCGGGCCGGGCTCGACTCCAAGGATCGCGGCGATCGCAAGTCCATCGATTGGAAGGTTGGGCGAATCAAGGTCGGGCTCGGCTGCCCGCAACGCAGTGAGTTCCCTACGGGCAGCATCTACGTCGTCGAAGGGCCACTCGAACGGACGAACAGCGGCGAGGAAGGTCAAGAAATCCTCAAGCGGTTCACCGGTGGGAGTAGCCGCAGCAGCGCGGCGCAGCAATGGTCGGTCCGAGGGGTAGCTGGCAGCCAACCACTGATCAGCCGATGCGAGCCAAGTGACTGACCTCGTCAGATCGCCGCTGGGCTTCAAACGAGCGAACTCGCCAAGACGGACCTCTGCTGACAGGTCAAGAAGGAGCGCAGCCCAGCGAGTGGCAGCATCGGGTTCGGTCCGCGCGGCGCGTTCGGCAGCGCCAACCGCATCGACCTTGGCGGCTGCAACGCCGGGAAGGACATGCCGAAGCAGTCCCGACTCAACCAGGAACCCGAACCCTGGCGCCGGGTCAGGCAAAAGAAGCATCTTCGTCAGTTCGTCACGCACGCGCTCCACCGACACGATCCCCATGCGCTCACCCATCTCCCGGACGGCAGAAGTGAGTTCGGGAACCGCATGAAAGCCGAAGGTCGCTACGAATCGAGCCGCGCGCAACATCCGAAGCGGATCGTCGGAGAACGAGACGTCGGGCGCCAGGGGCGTCCGCAGCACGCCCGCCGTGAGGTCATCAGAACCGCCAAACGGATCGACGAGCACACCAGTGGCACAGTCCACCGCCATTGCGTACACGGTGAAGTCCCGACGCCCGAGATCGTCAGCGATATCGTCACCAAAGGCGACCACCGGTTTTCGCGACGATGGGTCGTACGCATCGGCCCGATGGGTGGTGATCTCGAAATCGCGCCCTGCGATCTTCGCTCCGATCGTGCCGAACTTCTCACCCTGGGTCCAGACAGCTTCGGCGAAGGGGGCCACGAGCGCCTTGATGACGTCGGGGCGGGCGTCGGTCGTCAGGTCATAGTCGACGTCGGTCCGTTCGCGAGCGGCCAAATCGTCGCGGACGATGCCACCAACAAGAAACAGTCGATGGCCTGCTGCTGCGAATGCCTCGTGGATCGGACGCGACGCCTCGATCGCTAGGGCGAGCTGGGATTCCTGAGGGCCGCTCACGACTCAGCAGCCAACACCAACGCTGCGTCGACGACCGCGTCGCCGGGCCCACCGCTGGTTGCTGGTTCCAGACGCAGACGTTCGCCCACCAACTGAGCGGCCACCACTGCCGAACAATCGGTGATCGCTTGGAGGTCGTAGCCGCCCTCGAGCACCGTGACGCTGCGACCGCGAGCCACAACCGGGACCAGGGTGCGCACATAGTCGGCCATGTCGGCCGAGGAATAGCCGAGTTCGGTGATCGGATCGGCACGATGGCCGTCGAAGCCGGCCGAGAGGAACAACCACGTGGTGCCATGTGCTTCGATGGCTGGAACGATCAACTCGTCGAGGGCTCGACGGACCACATCGCCGGTGGTGTTGGGTGGGACCGGGATATTGATGGTCTTGCCGACGGCTGCACCGCTCCCCCGCTCGGTCAGCGCGCCCGTCCCTGGGTACAGCGGTGACTGGTGGATCGACGCGAAAAGGACCCGGGGATCCTCGTAGAAGATGTCCTGGGTGCCGTTGCCATGGTGAGCATCGAAGTCGACGATCGCAACCTTCTCCCCAGCGTCGGCCAGCGCAGCTGCAGCGATTGCGACGCTGTTGAACAAACAAAACCCCATCGACTGCGTCGGGGTTGCATGGTGGCCCGGGGGCCGAACCACGCAGAACGCAGCGTCGAGGCCGGCATCGGGTTGCGCCAATCGTTCGACCGCGGTCATCACCGCGCCGGCAGCGAGACGGGCGGCAGCCAGACTCGACTGGTTCATGACGGTATCGGAGTCAAGTCGACCACCACCGGCCGCGTCCACCGCTGCGACATGTTCGAGCAGTGCCTGATCGTGGACTCGCAGGATCTCGGCGTCAGTGATCGAGCGTGGTGAGCACCGCTCGAGGGCATCGGCCACGCCGGAACGAGCGACACCCTCCATCGCCGCATGCAGGCGATCAGGCCGCTCGGGGTGGCTCCGACCGGCCACATGCTCGAGGCAACGTTCGTCACTCAACAACAGCAGCACAGGCCGGAGCGTACCCCTCAGGCTCCAGGGCGTATCGTGAGGATCCGAATGGGGATGAATGCACTCAGGGTCGACAGCGCGCGCGTTCGTGCCGGAAGCTGGCGCGGCAGCTCTGATCTCGCATACCTCGTACCCCTCAGTGGTGCCACCACGCTCACCCCTTCGGCGCTCGTCCGGATCCGCCAACAACTGCGAGAGGACGGCTTCACTTCGGTCGTAACGGCTGCCGTCGGACCCTCGGAGTGCGACGTCCTGCAAGCTGACGGGTTCACCGAATACGAGCGCTTACACCTCCTGCGCCATGACCTCCGGGGGATCCCGGATCGGCCCTCAAGAGACGCCGGTCTTCGCCGCGCCCGACGCAGTGACCGCCCTGCAATTCTTCTCGTCGACACCAAGACGTTCGATCCATTCTGGCAACTCGACCTCGATGGCCTTCTGGACTCAATCGACGCCACCTCGGCGACTCGGGTTCGGGTGATCCGCGATCCCGAGGTAATCGGATATGCGGTGACGGGTCGATCCGGCACCCAGGGATATCTCCAACGCCTTGCGGTCGACCCCTCCCGCCAGGGCAAGGGCTTCGGTGTTTCGCTGGTAGCCGACGCGCTCCACTGGCTACGCCGGCGAGGAGCCCACCTGTGCTGGGTCAACACCCAGGAAGCCAACCTCGCGGCGCTCAGCCTCTACAAGCGGATCGGTTTCGTTCCGGCAAGCCACCAACTGACGGTCTTGCGTCGAGATCTGTGACCATGCTGCACGTGCCCCACTCCGCCATCTGTCGCCGCGTCTGGACCGACGTACTTCGCCCACTCGTCGTGACCACGGTGATCGTCACGGTTGCAATTGCAGACGCTGCCCTGTTCGCTCCTGCGGCAAGCGGGCAGTTCGTCAACCGGCTCGACCTCGTCGGCCAAACGATCTACGTCGGTGACGAAGAAGTCACCCTCGACATCCAGTTGCCGAGCGTCACCGAGGAGCGCCAGCTCGAAATCCGTATTCACGGCCCCTACAACGATCCAACCGACCTCGCCGAAGCGTTCATGAACCCACCTGTCGGGGATGCAATCAGCCTGTTCACCGTGCAACAACTCGATGAACGCACGATCGGGCCCGACGGCATCATCTCGGTCACCGTGCCTGATGAGGAAGTCGGGTTGTTGATTCGTCGAGACCCAGGTGTTCTGTTGATCGTCGTCGACCTCGTCGACACCGACGGCGTGATCGACACCCTTGTAACTGGTGTCATCGTTGAGGACGAAACACGCGGAGGCGCGATCGACTTCGCGTTCGTTGCCGATGCCCGATCGCCGCTCGCTCATCGAGCCGACGGGTCGATCGATATCGATCCTGCGGCGGTCGTCGCCCGAGTCGAGGCTGCTGTCGACGAGGCCCCCGGATCGGTGCTCGTCCAGTTCAACCCGGAGACCTTGTCCGCCCTGGCCGATCCGAGCGTTGGCCGCGGTCTCGTTGCGATCGACCGCATCCGTCAGGTTCTTGATGGCCATGCGCTCGACACTCGTTCGTGGGTCGATATCGACGAGGAAGGGTGGCGCCGCGCCGGTGAGACCGAGCGTGTCTTCAGTCAGTACGCCAAAGGACGAACCATGATCGAGACGTTCCTTGGACGAACGGCTGACGAGATCCAGTGGCTCGACACCACGGCAGGTCCCAGCACCCTCGAACTGCTCCGGAGCGTGGGGATCACTGCAGGAATCGTCGAGCCGGAGCAGCTCACCCGCATCGACCTCGACCGAGCCGACCGCCGACCGGTCCAGACTCGCGACGCCAACGGCGTCGCGTTCACCGTGATGCCGATCGATCGGGAGTTTGAAAAGACGCTGACCGGGACCGACCCTGAGCTTGTGGCGATGCAGCACTTCTTGGTACTGCTGCTCGAGGCGCGCAGCATCGGCACCGACCGCGGGGTCGTTCTCGATCTCGCAAAAGTCGAGGCTGGATTTCTCGACTCACTGCTGCAATTGGTGGCCACCACCGACCGACTCGGCATCACAACTGTCAAGGATCTGCTCGACCGGCCACCTGCCCGCGACGCCTTCGGCGGTCTTCTGCGAGTCGATTTGCTCCCCGGGGAGCCCAGCGATGTGAGCGCTGGTGCGAGCGACATCCGCCTCACCGAGTCGACACTCGGCTCCTTCGTGGCGATGGTCGCCCCTGAAGACGGACCGATCTCACCGCTCCGAACCGGACTCGCTGCGTCGATGGCAGCTGAGCTCGACGAGGTCTCGCGGCGTGCCTACACCGATGCGGTGTTCTCGACCGTTGTCAACGGCACGTCCAACTTCGCAGTGTTGGAGTCGGAGAGAATCACACTCGCAACCCGCCGAGCCGACCTTCAACTCGTCATCAACAATGAGCAGTTGGTTCCGATCAACGTCATCGTGAGACTCACGAGCGAAAAGCTCAGGCTCGTCGGTGGTGCCGAACTGGTGCTCACGCTAGACCCTGGACAGACCGAGATCCTCATCCCAGTCGAGTCGGTCAGCTCAGGCGACGCCCGCATCCTGGTATCGGTGACGTCCCCCGACGGAGTGCTTGACCTTGCCACCGGGTCAATCGATGTGCGATCCACGGCGATCTCCGGGCTCGGCCTCATCGTCTCGGTTGTTTCACTCAGCATCCTGCTGACGTGGTGGGCACGAACCATCCTTCGCCTCCGTCGGAATCGCCGCGCTGCTAGCGTCCAGCAGACCACGACATCGGTGTCAGCTGCGATCTCTTCGGACAGGCCCGACTCCGATACCAATCCCGACGAACCCACCAACGACGACCCCGAGAGCACCCCATGACCGTTCGCATCGTGACCGATTCCGCCTGTGACCTCCGTGGAGAGGAGGTCAACGAACTCTCGATCGAGATCGTGCCGTTGAGTATCCGGTTCGGCGAAGACGAATACATCGACCGTGAGCAACTCACCGTTGAGCAGTTCTACAACTTGCTGGCTGACTCCGAGACGCTCCCAGAGACGGCGGCGCCCTCACCGGGTGCGTTTGCCGCTGCGTTCCAACGGCATCTCGATGCAGGCGCCAGTGCAGTCGTGTGCATCAACCTGAGCGCAGCCGTTTCAGCCACCATGCAGTCTGCAGTCACCGCTGCTGAGACCATCAACGGGGACATCCGAGTGGTCGATTCAAGGTCAGTCACTGCTGGCCAGGGGGGCATCGTTCTTGCTGCCGCCCGAGCCGCAGCCCAGGGAGCGTCAGCTGACGAGGTTGTCGCAATCGCTGAGTCTGCGGCCGAACGAACCCACGTCTTCGGCGCGCTCGACACGCTCGAGAACCTCCAGAAAGGCGGCCGCATTGGAAACGCCCAAGCCCTGCTCGGCTCGATGTTGTCAATCAAGCCGATCATCGACATCTCCTCGGGCACGGTTGAGGAGGCGGGTAAGCAGCGCACGCGCAAAAAGTCGCTCGTGTGGCTCCGCGACAAGTTGACCGAGTACGGGGAGATCGAAAATCTGGCGATCATGCACGGTCAAGCGCCCGACATCGACGACTTCGTTGCGATGCTTGGTGACGTCGCCGACATCGACAACGCCCGAGTCGAGGTGATCGGTCCCGTTGTCGGTACCCATGGTGGTCCGCGAGTCATCGGCTTCTCGTTCATGGTGAAGGCCTAGGTCCGCCCACCGGTCTGCGCGAACTAGCGTCTCGACATCGCCGCAGACCCCGAGGACGAACGCCTAATCGACGCCGCCCAGCGCGGGGATCAGCGCGCCCTTGATCAACTCCTGCGCAAACATCAGGAACGCATCTACCGGGTGTGCCGTCCCCTTGCTGGGAACGATGCCGACGCCCTCGACGCAACCCAAGAAGCGATGATCGCGATCGTCAAGGGGATCGCTGCGTACGACGGGCGGGCGGCATTCACGACGTGGTCCTATCGCGTTGCCACCAATGCCTGTCTCGATGAATTGCGTCGACGCAGGAGGCGGGCCGAGCCGGGATTGCCGGAGTTCGAACAAGCCGACGAAAACTTCATCGGCAGCCGTAGCCCTCGCGATCCCGGCGAGACGATCAGCGCCCGCATCGATATCGACCTCGCGCTCACCAAACTCCCCGAGGAGTTCAGAGCACCAGTCGTCCTCCGCGATATTGCCGGGCTCGACTATGCCGAGATCGCTGACGTGCTCAACCTCGCACCCGGAACAGTCCGCTCTCGGATCGCCCGTGGCAGGGGCCGCCTCGCCGACACGTTGGCTCCCGGCCGCGAAACCGGGAACCAAGTCGACCCCGACGAACGTCAGAGCCCATGACGATGCCCAACGATCCCCATTTCCACGACGAGTTACTGACTCGCTACCTCGACGGTGAGGCCACCGATGACGGGATCACGCGCGTGGAATCGGACCCCGATCTGATCGCTCGAGCGGAACAGCTCCGAACCACGATCAACCTCGTCGCCTCGCCGATCACGATTCCCACTGCCGACCTCGACCGAATCCGCGCCACCGCAATCGCCGAATATGCCACCACCCCCGTGGTGTCGGATCTCGACACTTTCCGATCCGAGAGACAGCAAAAACGCAATCGCATTCTCGCGGCTGCAGCGGTCTGCGTCCTCCTTGCGGTCGGCTTCGGCGCCGTGCAGCGCACACTCAACAACGACACCGGGGACACAAGTGCGAACGCCACCTTTGACATCGTGAGCCAGAGTGACGCCGACACTGCAGCGGCCGAGGCCCTCTCGGTCCCGCTGGATGACACCGACGACGCGAGCACCGGTCTTGCCGATACCACTGCCGAGGAGGACAGCGATGACATTGCCGACGAGGCTGGTGCGGACGCAGTCCCCGAGACCGACCACGCCAAAGCGTCGGGTGATGCTGCAGCCGAGGCCAACCCACGCTGGGTTTTCGACATCCTCCCCGACGCCCTGGGCGAGGTCGCTGATCTCGCCGAACTCGGCGACCGATTGAGCGAACTCAAGGAAACCGCAGAGGCCGAGGGCCGCCTCGCTCCCCCGCCACCTGATCCGTTCGATGATCTCTGCGTGCCAGCACTTGAGCTTCTTGTCGCCCAGTTGCCTGGCGGTGTGACCGCAGTCGAGACTGCATCCGTCGTCATCGCCGGCGTGCCTCAGCAGGTCTCAGTCGCCACCGGACTCACTGCCGATTCGATCGTGGCCGTGCTCATTGCCGACGAGATGTGCGAGGTTCTCGAGGTGGTCGACATCCCCGGAATCGACAGCCCCTGACACCGGTAGGCTCGGAGGTATGTCGACAGATGATGGCATGATCGATGGTGCTTCCACCGTTGCAGCAGCCGGAGACGCTACGGGTTCGCCGTGGCTGGATCCCGCTGCGCTGACAGATCACGTCATCGACACCGTCGATCGCATCAAGGAGAAGACAACCGACAAGGCCGTACTCGCCCTTCGAGTGCTTGTCTTCGGATTGGTGATCTCCGTTTTGGCGATCGCCACGTTACTGATGCTGGTCATCATGCTCGTGCGTATCTTCGATGCCTATCTTCCGATCGGGGCCGGTGTGGGCGATGCCACTTGGGCTGCGCACGGGTTTGCCGGTGTCATCTTCTGTGTGCTCGGCATTGGGGCGTGGCTCTCTCGACGGACAAACTCCCGACCGTTCGTGTTCGCTGCGATCCTCGATCTCATCTTCATCGTGGTGATTATTTGCTACGGCCTGTTCAGCTGAGCTACCGCTGCGCATATTCTCGACGCGACCCGGGTCCCGGTTAGCGTCATCCCGCAACTCCCGACTTGAGGAATGTCCATGACCGACCTACGCGACGTCATCATCATCGGTTCCGGTCCGGCCGGCCTCACTGCGGCGATCTACACAGCCCGCGCCAACCTTGCGCCACTGGTACTCGAAGGCGAACCCTCGAGTACCAGCGATCAGCCTGGTGGACAGCTGATGCTCACCACCGACGTGGAGAACTTCCCGGGATTCCCCGACGGGATTATGGGTCCCGAATTGATGATGAATTTCCGCATGCAAGCCGAGCGGTTCGGTGCAGAGATCCAAACGGTCAAAGTCTCGAGGGTCGACCTCTCCACCAGGCCCTTCGGCGTATGGATCGGCGATCCAACCGCCGCCCAGCCGACCCATCAGGCCAACGCCCTCATCATTGCGACCGGTGCGCAGTCGATCATGCTCGATCTCCCGAACGAGACCGAGCTGGTTGGCCACGGCCTCTCCACCTGTGCGACCTGCGACGGGTTCTTCTTCCGTGACCAAGAGATCGCCGTGGTCGGCGGCGGCGACTCAGCGCTTGAGGAAGCAAACTTTCTCAGCCGCTTCGCCAGCAAAGTCACACTCATCCATCGACGCGATGAGCTCCGTGCATCGAAAATTATGCAGGACCGTGCGTTCAACAATCCCAAGATCGAATTCCTGTGGGACACGGTAGTAACCGGTTACCTCGGGGACGGAAAACTCGCGGGTGTCATGGTCGAGAACGTCAAGACCGGCGAAGCAAGTGAATTCCCACTGAGCGGCCTGTTCATTGCGATCGGTCACCGACCAGGAACGGATCTCTACCGAGGCCAGCTCGCAATGAAAGACAACGGATACCTAGAGACGGTTCCAGGCCGAACGGCGACCGACGTCGAAGGCGTGTTCGCGGTCGGCGACGTCACCGACGACTACTACCGCCAAGCGATCACCGCAGCAGGATCCGGCTGTCAAGGCGCGCTCGAAGCTGAGCGATATCTGGAAGCACTGCACGACTAGTGCTGTAACGACGATCCACGACTGTCTTGGGAATTTCTGGTCCGTCTCTCGGGTTCCCCTGATCATGCCGCTATCGGGCTACGGTCCGGTAAACGACTGCGAAAGGACTTTTGATCATGGCTGGAGCCGTCACCACCCTCTCCGACGCCACCTTCGACGAAACGATTGGCGCCTCCGGTGCTCCCGTCCTCGTCGACTTCTGGGCCGAGTGGTGTGGGCCGTGCAAGATGATTGCGCCCATCCTCGAGGAAATCGCCGAAGAGCAGGGAGACGCCGTCACGATCGCGAAGCTCAACGTCGACGAAGCCGGCGATATCGCCCGGCGCTTCGAAGTCATGTCGATCCCAACCTTGATCCTGTTCCAGAACGGCGAGCCCGTGAAGCGGATCGTTGGCGCCAAGCCGAAGCAGGCCCTCCTCGACGACATCGCCGAGTTCATCTGAGAGGCCTGGTTCGACGCCTGTCACAACGCTCCCTTTTGCTCTGCGGGCAGCGAGTATCTCGGAGTGCAGGGGCGCAATCCGGTCGTCTCGACCACGGTCCCTCAGGCCACCGCTGTCGCTGTGGCATGGTTCGCAATTCGTAGATGGCGCAGGCCGATAGCCTCTTGACGCCATGAACGACCTGGGATTGCCGCTGCGTGAAGGAGATGAGGGCTCGGCGATTCGTGACCTTCATCGTCGCCTCGCTGCTGCCGGCTTTCCCCCTGGTGGCGATACCGAGAGGTTCGACCTCGACACGGTGAAAGCGGTACGCGCTTTCCAGGCCAGTCGCCGAATCGTCGAAGACGGTTCGGTGGGCCGCCACACATGGAACGCACTGGTAGAGGCCGACAATCGACTCGGGGACCGAATGCTCTACCTCCGCTCCCCCATGACGCGAGGCGACGACGTCAACGATCTGCAGCAGCGATTAGGAAGCCTCGGCTTCGACGCCGGCTATGTCGACGGTATCTTTGGTCCCGACACCGAACATGCAGTGCGCAACTTCCAAGCCAATCAGGGGGTCACGGCCGACGGTGTGGTCGGGCCTGACACCATTGCTGCGCTGGCTCGCCTCGCAGGTAGGCGCAGCGGTGAAAAGACGATTGCCGAGGTCAAGGAAGCAGAGATGTTGCGTCGCAACCCTGCCGGCATCGGCGGTCGCCGGATCGTCATCGGCGAGACGGGTGGACTTCCAACCCTTGTCGACGCCCTTGCTCGCCGGCTTCGACTTGACGGGGCCGAGATCCTCACCCTGCATCACCCTGATCTAGCGAAGCATGCCCGTACCGCAAACGACTGGGATGGCACCATCTACATCGGCCTCACGTTGGCTGATAACGACTATTCGATCGCCTATTTCCAGACTGAGGGCTTCGTTTCCGCAGGCGGTCAAGGCCTTGCCGGGCATACCAGTCGACGGGTCAGCGAAGTGTTGGAGGCTGAGCATCCACCGATCGGCATGCGGTTGCCAATCCTGCGCGAGACACGGATGCCAGCAGTCTGGTGTCGGGTCGGGCGCCCGACCACCGTCGTCGAGCAGGGGCCAACACTCGCGGCCGCCCTTCACAACGCGCTGATCACGTGGTGCAGCGAGCCGGTCGATCCATCGAACTGATAGACCTTTCCACTCCTGTCCCCAACCTTGTCCACCAAGACTCGGGCTCTTAACCCCAGGCTATCCACAGCCATAGTGTGACATATGTCACACTATGGCTGTCAGATCATGGTCCCGGGCGGTGTGATTACACGATAGATCCGCTCAAGATCGTCTAAATCTGCAAACTCCACCACGAGCTTGCCTGGACCTTTCCCCAACTGCACCTTGACACGAGTGTCCAACCGAGCGGCAAGCAATTCCTCCAGTTCGAGGACGCCTGCATCAGGAACCACTGGAGCCGAGGGGCGCGGCTTACTCTCAGTATCTTGCTCACCATCATCAGCGTCGTTCGAATCGTCACCCCTCAAAAGCGCCTCGAGCTCACGGACAGTAAGTCCCTCGGTAACCACTCGTTCAGCGAGAAGCTCCTGCTCATTGCGATCAGGGGTCGCAAGGAGCGCCCTTGCGTGCCCAGCTGACAATTGGCCCTCGATTACAAGCCGCTGGACCGGTCCAGGCAGCTGCAACAAGCGAATTGTGTTCGCTACTCCCGAGCGGCTCCGTCCCACCCGGCTCGCAACCTGGGTCTGCGTCATACCAAAGTCTTCAATCAATTGCTGGTACGCCGCCGCCTCCTCGAGAGCATTCAGGTCTTGCCGATGAAGATTCTCAACAACTGCAGACTCAAGGGCGGACATGTCGTCAGCACCGCGAACGATGGCGGGAATCGCCGGCAAGCCGGCTCGCTTCGCGGCGCGCCAGCGCCGCTCCCCCGCTATCAATTCATAGCCATCATCGTCTTCTCGCACGATGATTGGTTGGATGACGCCAACCTCACTAATTGATGCAGCAAGCGCCGTCAGTGTTTCCTCGTCGAAATGATCACGAGGCTGGTACCGATTGGGTCGAACGTGATTGATGTCAATCTCACGAAACGCACCACCCTCCCCTTCTACATCTGCAGGAATGAGCGAACTCAGTCCCTTTCCGAGTCCACTACGCCTCGTCGCTGACACCGAGGATCTCCTTTGCCAGGTCCCGGTACGCGATGGCGCCTCGGGACAACGGATCAAATACTGTGATTGGTTGACCAAAGCTTGGAGCCTCGCTCAATCGAACCGTTCGAGGGATCACATGGCGCATAACCTTGTCCCCGAAGTGCTCACGAACCTCATCAGCCACCTGCCCCGACAGTTTGGTGCGCGCATCGAACATGACGAGCACAAGGGTGCTCAATACCAGATCCGGGTTCAAATTCCGGGTGACGAGATCGACGTTCCGGATCAACTGACCTAGCCCCTCAAGCGCGTAGTACTCGGTTTGAATCGGCACGAGCACTTCCGTTGCAGCCGTCAGGCCATTGATCGTCAGGAGGCCGAGCGATGGTGGACAATCGATCAACACGATGTCGTAATCACTTGCGACAGAAGCGATGGCAGTCTTCAGTTTTTGTTCACGCGAAAACGCGGGAACGAGTTCGATCTCCGCGCCCGCAAGATCGAGGCTTGCTGGAGCGACATACAGGTTCTTGACCGATACCGGCTCGATTACATCCTCCATCGGCACACCTTGGAGCAACACGTCGTACAAGGAATAGTCCAGTTGACGCGGATTCAAGCCAAGACCAGTGCTCGCGTTTGCTTGCGGGTCGAGATCAACAATCAGGACACGGTTCCCTAACTCGGCAAAGCACGCCCCGAGATTCACGGTCGTCGTCGTCTTTCCGACGCCCCCCTTCTGGTTGGCGACCGCAAAGATGCGCGGCCCGTCCGTGGTGGCATCTTCCACAGCGTCTCCCTTTCCGTAGAGAACAACATGTTCGCCGCCCCAGCCTACGAGGTCAAGGACCCAGTGAAGGTTTCACGTGAAACACAGGCGGCGGTTCACTGGAGTGGCTTACGCGCACGCACCGCAGCTCGTCTGGGGTACGAGGGCGGGAGCTCCCCTGATACCGCGACAGTAACAAACGATCGTGAATCCTGTGCTGCCACCATGACGGTATCGACACCGTCGAGACGGTCGCCCAACCGTCGCCAGTCATCAGCTTGATCGCTTCGGCACGAGACGACTGCAACTCCCCCTGGCGCGACGAAAGGCAAGATGAGTTCTGCTGTTTCCGGCGGCTCTGCCAACAGACGAGCAACGACTACTTCATACCGCGCCCGATGGGCCGGCTGATGAGCAAGATCATCCAACCGAGCGTGTTCAACCTGAATCCGACCACCTAATGCTGCAGCGCGAATCGCAGCTCGAACATGATCGAGGCGGCGCTCAGAGCTATCCACAAGGACGAAGTTGGCCATAGGCAGCTGGCATGCAAGGAGTACACCAGGAACACCAGCACCTGTACCAGCATCCAGAATGTGGCCGTTCCACGTGGAACAATCTGCCGAAAAAGCGGAACACACCGCCGAGGTAAACCCAGCGGTGTGTTCCCACAACTCTTCCGTGCTGGCGTTCCCCAGCACTCCGGCCCTACGAGCCGGCCTCCAAGCGTCATCCAGGGACGCCTTCAGACCGTCAGTCAGCATCACCGAGTGGGACGATAATAACCCGGCGGTTCGGTTCCTCACCCTCAGACTCCGTGCCAACACCATCCTCATCGGCGATTGTGTCATGCACGATCTTTCGGTCGGCGCCACCCATCGGATCAAGGACGCGCGGTATGCCGTCTACCCGAACTCCTGCAGCCTGCTCTCGACAGAACGCCGCCAGCGCCTCCGTCCGCCGAGCCTTCAATCCGCCGATATCAATTCGGATACGACCATCGCGGCTGCTGCCGTGACGCTGTAGCACCGTTCGAACGAGATCATCGACCGCCATAGCAGTTCCGCCTCGAGGTCCGATCATGCGGCCGAGATTCTCACCGCTGACAGTGAGTCGGATCTCATCATCACCCACCTCCTCCCGGGTAAAGGACACGCTCGCACCCATTACGTCGGCCAGACCACTCACGAACTTCTCAGCCAATTCAGCTTGCTGGGGGAGTGGCATCGACGGTTCATAGTTCATCTTTTCGCTCTTTTCTTGCTGCTTTTCGATCTTCTGGTTGCCATTCCGGTGACTCGACTGCCTGGAGTGAGGATCGGCTCCCTTGCTTGCTTCCGTTCCGCGTTGAGTGTTTTTGCGCCCGTCATCACGAGGGGTGCTTGCATCACCTTGGGACTCTTTCCCGTTTTGGGGGCTTTGTCCACCCTTCCCAGACCGGCTCTGAGAGTTCCCAGCGCGGCCTCGCTTGCGGCGACCGTTGTCTTTTGCCCTTGGTGTCGTCGGTCGGACCCTGGCTCGGACCCTGGCATCTTCCTTCACCCGCCCAAAAAGGCCTGTCCTTGCTTCAGTGACGACCTCGAACTCCGCTTCATCTCCGTGAACGCCTAAGGCATCCAACGCGGCTTCCTTTGCCTCTTCGACCGACTTGGCGGTCTTCTCCACCCATTCCATGGGATTCACTCTCTTCTCTCGAACAGCGTCGCTCTACTTGGGCGACGTCAGCGTTTGCGTTTGTTGTTCTTCGTACCGGGGTCGGTCACTCGACCTCCGCCCTGGCTGTGCCGGGTCGGAGCCCGCCCGGTTCGACCCGCCCCAGTTCCTTTGGCGCGGGTCGGTTGTTTGCTGCCTTTCTTGCCCTGGGCGGCATTTCGCCTCGGCGTTGGCTGCCCCTTCTTCTCAGTGGTGCGGCCGCCAGACCCCTTTGACTTGGGACCGGACTCGGATTTCACAGCTTCTTCACGGGAACGGCGAGCCTGAGCACCGAGACTTTCTTCGCCCTTGTAGAGCGACTGTGTGATGTAACCCTGCTGCCCAATGCGGTACAGGTTGCTCACCACGAAGTAGATGACGAGTGCGGCTGGCATCGTCATTGAGAAGACCGGCAGCATCCATGGAAGAACCTTCATGATGATCTCTTGCTGCGGATTGATCTGAGCGCCACTATTGCGGCCACGGATTTGCCTCTGTTGATAGAGGCTGGAAATCAGCACGATGATGATCAGCCCAAAGTAGGGGAGTGCATCGATGATGCTCTCGCCCGCCACCTCGAGAGGGGTCTGGGAAAGATCGATCGAGAGGAAATTCATCTCGGTCGTACCGCCAGTTAACTCTCGGTACATCTCGCTGTCAGCCGGAAGGTTCTCTGGATCAAACGGCAGATCAGCATTACCAAGCGGTGTTACTTCGCTTGCATCGGCGCCGCGGCCGGCAACCCACCCAGCCTGGAGCCCAAAGTCGGTCACTCGACGAGTGATCCCCTGTACCACGCGGAAGAGGACGAGGAAAACAGGGAGTTGGACAAGCAACGGCAGACAGCCGCCTAGAGGGTTGATGTTGTTCTCTTGATAGAACGCCATCAGCTCTTCGTTCATCTTCTGACGGTCATCCTTGTATTGGTTCTGGATGGCCTTCAGTTCTGGTTGAAGACGTTGCATCTGCAGCATCGAACGAGTGCTCTTCAACGTCAACGGGGTAACAACGATCATCACGGCCATGGTCAAGCAGATGACAGCAAACCCGTACGACGGATAGACGTCGTAGAAGAACGCGAGTGTCGACGCGATCAGGTCGAAGAAGAAGTCGAACATGAGTGCTCCTGGAGCGATGGTATGGGGTCATAGCCGTGATTACCCCACGGATGACAGCGGCAGAGTCGTCGCGTCGCGTACCAGCCTCCTCGAATCGCCCCATGGCGTTCGAGTGCTTCGACGGCGTAGACCGAACAGGACGGTGTGTAGCGACACGGCGACGGACGCCCAGTCGCAAGCCGTTGATAGGCCTGTACTCCTGCCCGAAGCAGTCGTGCACCGCGACTCATGGCCGGTCTTCCCTAAGACTTTCTGTTGCACTGACAGCAGAACGCTGCATCAAAGTAGCCATGGTGGTGCGCAGTTTGGCATGTGACCAGTCGGTGAACGGTGCGCTTACCCGCACGAGGTACTCCCCACCAGCAAGACTGCCCTCATTGTCAAGCTCGGCCATCACTGCCCGTAACCGGCGTTTGAGCCGATTCCTTGCGACAGCTGATCCCACCGTGCGAGGGATGGCGTAGCCAATTCGAATACGCGGTGACCGGTCAGTACAACTCAGCAGCCGCACCGGACCTCGTCCCGTACGGACCCCACGAGCATGCAACTCATCGAACGTCCGCCGGCCCGAAAGCCGTTCGATCATGCCGACAGTCGGGCGCGGCCCTTCTGGCGGCGCGAACGAAGAACAGCGCGGCCTCCGCGAGTACTCATACGACTGCGAAACCCGTGCTTCTTGGCACGTTTGCGAACGTTGGGTTGGTATGGGCGCTTCATGACTCCTCCAGGCCGTGCGGCCCCCGGCCACACAGGAACATCGAACTCTCGAGCTGCGGGTGCCTTCTCACAAGTCGAGCGGGGGCACACCAGCTGTCGTCAACTCCTCACGCTACGGTCCTGAACCCACCGCGCCAACACGCGAAGCAAGGCGTGGAGCCGACCCCTCCAGCTCCGTTCTGCCGTTATTTCCTGAACAGCTTGAAATCACCTTCGTGACATTTCATGTTCCACCGGTGTAATTTACGGACAGAAAAGAGGCCCTGAGCAGGACTTTTTCGCCTTTCGGCAGACTCAACTTGCAGACGGATTTCTCGTTGCTATGTTCGCCGTCCTAGCGGAGGGGTCACGGGTCTTCCCGTACGTGGTTTTCCATGTGCTACTCCTGCCTCCTCCCAATCAAGCCGAGGCGGTTCTCCACACCTGTGGATGACGCTGTGAATAGGGGAGTGGAACAAGGTGGACGAACTCGGAGATGCGGGCGGCTTGTGGACCACATGCGCCGCCAGTATCCGGGCGCAGGTCAGCGACGCTGTCTGGAGCACTACCTTCAGTGGAGCAAAAGCCGTCGCCTTCGACGAACGAGAACTCGTTCTTGTCGTTCCAAACGGATTGCAAAAAGAACGGATCGAGGGGAGATATCTCGGGTTGGTCCAAGATGCGATCGACGAAACCGCCGCCGATGTATCCGTTCGGGTCGAGATTGACACCGACTGGTCCCAGATCGACATCGGCATGCCTGCTGCTGATCTGGGTGTAACCAAACCTGACGTCGCACCACCCAACGCGCCGTCACCTCCAACGCTTGGGGGACAAGAAGAGAAGTTCACCTTCGAGCACTTCGTGATCGGTCCGAGCAACCGGTTCGCCCACGCTGCAGCCCTCGCAGTCGCCGAAACGCCAGCTGCGAGCTACAACCCACTTTTCATCCACGGAGACTCCGGTCTCGGCAAGACACATCTTCTTCGAGGAATCGCCCACTACGTTGCGAGCCATTATCCGAGCTATCGGATTCGCTACGTATCAACCGAAACCTTCCTCAACGAGTTTGTCGACGCAATTCGCAAGAACACGTTGCCGGAGTTCAAGCGCCGTTACCGCGACATCGACGTGCTCTTGATCGACGACATTCAATTCATGGAGGGAAAAGACGGTCTCCAGGAGGAGTTTTTCCACACGTTCAACGACTTGCACCAGAACAACAAGCAAATCGTCCTGTCGTCGGACCGAACGCCGGACGCGATGCCAACGTTGGAGGATCGGCTTCGCAGCCGTTTCAAGTGGGGCTTGATCACCGACATCCAGCGTCCCGATCTCGAGACACGGCTGGCGATCCTGTCAAAGAAGGCTGAGTCAAAGACGATCGAGATCTCTGACGATGTGCTGTCGTTCATCGCAGAGAACATCACCGACTCGATCCGAGAACTCGAGGGTGCGTTGATCAAAGTCACCGCGTACTCGAACCTCACCCAACAGCCACTCACGGTTGATCTCGCCGCTCTCGTTCTCCGAGATCTGATCACCCAGACCGCAAAGCAGCCTGTTACCGCCGAGCGAATCATCGTGCTCACTTCAGAGATGTTCGGCTTTGATATCGATCAACTCATCGGGGGGAGTCGACGCCGTCCATTGGTTGATGCCCGTCAGGTTGCGATGTATGTGACGCGCAACACAACAGATCTATCGTTTCCCGATATCGGTAAGGCCTTCGGCAGCCGCGACCACACCACGGTCATGCACGCCTGCCGAAAAATAGAAGCGCGTATGGGTGAACGACAACAAATATTTGACAAGGTAACCGAACTCCAACGGCGGCTGAACGAGTAGCTATCCGTGCACAACCCTGGGGAAAGCCAGGGGAGTTCACGGGGGAGTTCGGGGGACAACCGAAGTGGTTTCCCCCTCGTCTCAGCAGTACCCGCTCTACCTGTGGTCCATCAGGGACGACATGGGGATACTCCTTCCCCGACAGGACAAGCAAAAAAGACCATCATCCACAATCCACAGCCCCTATGGACTTCTATTATCTGAGTTCCATACGACCGGGAGAAGTAATCGCACCATGAGTCTGAAGTTCCGTTGTGAACGAGACACCCTCGTAGAAGCCCTTGGGGCGGCCGGCCGTGCTGTAACCACCCGAGGCGGAGCCCTTCCTGTGTTGGCTGGTGTCCGACTGGAACTGGTCGGAGATCGGCTGACGGTCACGGGAAGTGATCTCGACCTCACAATCACAGTGGACGTTGAGGTCGCTGGCGGAGAAGATGGAATAGCGGTTCTTCCTTCCAAGCTGATCTCCGATGTCGTCCGGTCACTTCGCCCAGGCGCAGTCGATGTTTCGATCGAAGAAGACGATGCCAGGGTTGTCCAAGCGCCAGCGGAGT
Source organism: uncultured Acidimicrobiales bacterium (assembly GCA_905480195.1). Taxonomy (GTDB): domain Bacteria; phylum Actinomycetota; class Acidimicrobiia; order Acidimicrobiales; family Aldehydirespiratoraceae; genus UBA11606. The sequence continues at coordinate 63,786 of CAJQPN010000004.1, read as the reverse complement.
TCTCGCTTCGCGTTATTCCTGCCGACGAGTTCCCTGAACTCTCCACCGCTGACGGCGACGCCGTCACACTCGACGCCGGCGCGTTTCGAGCGGCTATCGACCAAGTCGAGAAGGCGGCGTCGAGTGACGATGCTCGTCCCATTCTCACCGGCGTTTTGATGGCCGCTGAAGAGCAGGGGCTCCGCCTGGTATCCACGGACTCGTACCGCCTCTCGGTACGAGATCTCGAAGGCACATCGATTCTCGGAGAAGGACAGAAGGTTTTGGTTCCGAGTCGAGCCCTCAAGGAACTGTCCCGTGTGGTTGGCGAAGCAGAGGAGATCACCCTTCGCCTTGGCGAACGCGATGCAGGGTTCGAAGTCGGCTCGGTGAAGATCACGACAAGACTGATCGAGGGTGAGTTTCCCAACTACCGCGGCCTCATCCCAAGCAATCATCCGAACACGCTCTCGGTCAACCGCGAGGCACTACTTGATGCAGTCCGACGAGTTCGGTTGCTCGCCCAAGAGTCAACGCCGGTTCGGCTCGCAATGTCGTCAAGTGGCCTAGAGCTTGTTGCGGTGACCCAGGACGTAGGACAGGCACACGAGTCGGTCGAAGCGAACTACACCGGTGACGATTTGACCGTCGCGTTCAACCCTGAATATCTCATCGATGGTATCGAGGTGGCACCCGGTGACGAAATCACACTCGAGACGGTCGATGAGTTGAAGCCGGCCTTGCTCAAATCAGCTGATGACCCGGCCTTTCTCTACTTGCTGATGCCTGTTCGGGTCAGCTGACATCGTGTGAAGATCCGCACGCTGTCGCTTGTCGACTGGCGGTCCTACGCCCAGGTGAGCGTGTCATTCGATGACGGCCTTACTGCGATCATCGGAGAGAACGGACACGGCAAGACCAACCTGATCGAAGCGATCGGTTGGATGGCGGGTTTGGGAAGCTTTCGGGGGGCGCCTGATGACGCATTGGTCCGAGACGGCACCGACGCGGCAGTTGCTCGCGTCACCGTCGAGGGGGATGACGGCCGTGAGCAACTGATCGAGGTCGAGATTCAGCGGGCAGGACGAAATCGTGTCCAGGTGAATCGACAACGATTACGACGCACAGGGGACTTGGTTGGCGTTTTGCAAGCGACTGTTTTTTCCCCAGACGACCTCGCTCTGGTGAAAGGAGGGCCGACCTTGCGAAGAGGGTGGCTCGACACAGCCGTTGCATCTCGCCACCCCAGGAACCTCGTGCTGAGGAGCAATGTCGAACGCGCCTTGAAACAACGAAACGCCCTGCTCCGAGGCGTGCATGGGCGACTTGATGCCGATGCTGCGTTCACACTTGACGTGTGGGACGCGAAGCTCGCGGAGGCTGGGGACCAGTTGCTCGCGGCCAGGGTGGAACTCCTCGCCGAGATGGCGACCACACTGGCTGGTGCTTATGACGCGGTTGCGCAAAAAGCTGCGGACGTTACCGCGAACTACCAAGCGTCATGGGAAGGTTCGCTTGCGGACACCCTGGCGTCACGGCGAGAGCTTGATGTTCGGCGCGGGATCACCACGGTGGGCCCACACCGCGACGAAATACTGCTGAAAATTGGAGGACTCCCGGCGCGTACCCATGCGTCGCAGGGTGAACAACGATCCCTTGCTCTGGCCCTTCGTCTTGCAGCTGATGGTGTTGTGAGGGCAGCGGGGATCGCTGAACCGGTGCTCTTGCTGGATGATGTGTTCTCCGAACTCGATCCGAACCGCGCCACTGCACTGCTTGACGCTCTCCCCCCCGGTCAGCACATCCTCACAACCGCTGCCGAGTTGCCACCCAAGGCCAGGCCGGATCAGATCATCCGTGTTCATCACGGCGCTGTGGCGCCACAGATCTTGTGAACCGCCGAGACCGCGACCCGAGATCGATCTCCACGAGCCTCGATCACCTGCTCGGAAACCTCAACGCGCCGCCTGTCGATGTGCTCGATCTGATCTTTCGGGACTGGAGCTCCATCGTTGGTCCCGACTTGGCTCGACACACTCGCCCGGCAGCTGTCGATGGAGGTCGTCTTGTGGTAACCGCAGGAGATTCAGCGTGGGCAAACGAGTTTCAATGGCTGGAAAAACAGGTGCTGGAGCGGCTCTCGGAGGTGACTGAATCAGCGCGGATCACCAGCATTCATGTTCGGGTTTCGCCGTCTTCTTGACGGTGGGAAAATGGACGACGCTGCAGCGGTTTGGAGTACGCCGTCTGACGCGAATCACACGCCTGTAACTGGTAGAATCAGAGGACCGTGAACGGCCCTCTCGACCAGTGCGATGCACCCGAACCGAGATCCCCCGAAACCCTGGATTTTGCTTGTCCATCCTGGGATTTCGGAGAAAATCTGTGACCGAAGATGATGACCGAATCACCCGTGATGGATCGTCCCAAGCGGGAGATGCAGCGGCTGCGCAGGAGTCCGAGTTGACCACTACCGAACCATCGTCGTACGGGGCACAAGACATCACCGTTCTCGAGGGGCTCGAAGCCGTCAGAAAACGACCTGGCATGTACATCGGATCAACTGGTCCGACCGGGTTGCACCACCTCGTGTGGGAAGTGGTCGACAACTCCGTCGATGAAGCAATGGCTGGTTATTGCGCTCGCATAGATGTGTCGATTCTCCCGGACGGCTCATGTGAAGTGAGCGACGACGGACGTGGTATCCCGGTTGACAAGCACCCAAAATTCGACGACATGTCTGCGGCCGAGGTGGTGCTCACCGTTCTCCATGCCGGAGGCAAATTCGGCGGTGATGGCTACAAGGTCTCTGGTGGCTTGCATGGAGTCGGCATCTCGGTCGTGAACGCCTTGTCACAACGCGTCGAGGTTGAAATCGATCGTGCTGGAGAGCGCCACGCCATGTCGTTTGTCGATGGCGGTGAACTCAAGGATCGCCTCGCCGTCAGCGGCCCTGCCCCATTTCGCGATACCGGGGAGCCTCGCACCGGCACGACCGTTCGCTTCTGGCCGGACCCGGTGATCTTCGACGAGATCGATTTCCGGTTTCAGACGCTTGTCGAACGGTTCCAGATGATGGCGTTTCTCAACCGCGGCCTCGAGATCCGGGTCCGCGACCTCCGTGAGAGCTCCACCGTCGTTACCGAAGACCCAGACGGCTGGGTGACCTTCAAATACGACGGTGGCATCGTTGATTTCGTCAGCCACGTGAACTCCTCCAAAGAGGCACTGTTTGCTGCGGTCGGTTACTTCGCGGGGTCCGAGCAAATCGCCGACAATCCGCACGAGGTCGAGATCGCGTTCCAGTGGAACACGGGGTTCAATACCGACGGACTGCACAGCTTCGCCAATGGCATCGCCACGATCGAGGGCGGCATGCACGAGCAGGGATTTCGCACTGCAGTCACACGCACGGTGAACGCCTACGCGCGCGAGAAGGGCCTCCTCAAAGAGAAAGACGAAAACCTCACCGGCGAGGACATCAGGGAAGGACTCACGGCGATCATCTCCGCTCGGATCGGTGAGCCGCAGTTCGAAGGCCAGACCAAATCCAAACTCGGCAACGTGTCGATGAGATCGCTTGTCGAGAAGGTAACGAACGAGCGAATGGCAGATTGGCTCGAAGAGCACCCCAGTGAAGGCAAGGCGATCATCACGAAAGCGACCAATGCGGCTCGTGCCCGCGTTGCTGCTGCTGATGCCCGGAAAGCCATCCGATCGAAGTCTCTACTCGACGGGGCCGGGATGCCTGACAAACTCAAAGACTGTTCGGCGAAGGAACCTGAGCGTCGCGAGTTGTTCATCGTCGAAGGCGACTCCGCCGGTGGCTCTGCCGTCCGAGCTCGAGATCCCAGAACCCAAGCGATCTTGCCGATCCGCGGCAAGATTTTGAACGTCGAACGGGCCCGTATCGACAAGATGTTGAAAAACAACGAGGTGCAAACCCTCATCACCGCGATCGGTGCAGGGTTCGCCGACGAGTTCGATATCGAACAGGCTCGCTACCACAAGGTCATCCTGCTCGCTGACGCCGACGTCGATGGCAGCCATATTCGCACACTGCTGCTCACCTTCTTCTTCCGCCAGATGCGGCCGCTTGTCGAAGCGGGTTACGTCTACATCGCCCAACCACCGCTTTACAGCACGAAGGTCTCCAACAAGGAGACGGTGTATCTAAAAGACGACGCGGCAAAAGATGCGTTTCTTGCCGAACGCCCGAACTACACAAAGGACTTTGCCCGCCTGAAGGGTTTGGGCGAGATGGACTGGGATGAGTTGCGCGACACCACGATGGACATTGCGAGCCGGTCGCTGCTTCAGGTGTCGGTTGAACAGGCAGCGATCGCTGACGAAATCATGTCGATTTTGATGGGCGATGACGTTGAGCAGCGAAAGAACTTCATCGTTACCAATGCCCGCGAAGTTCGGAACTTGGATTTCTAGTCGAGGTCTGGTGAGTCGGTAGCGCCGGCGCAGAGAGGTACACGGACATAGATGTCAGACACACCCGTCGAAGACGCACAACCTGAAGACGTCACCGTCATCGAGATCCAAGAGGAGATGGAAAGCTCCTTTCTCGACTATGCGATGTCGGTCATCATCAGTCGGGCGTTACCCGATGCCCGTGATGGTCTGAAACCCGTGCATCGTCGCATCTTGTGGTCGATGTACGACCAGGGGTTTCGTCCCGATCGGGCCCACGTGAAGTGTGCTCGTGTTACGGGAGACGTGATGGCTCGCTTCCATCCCCACGGAGACAGTGCCATCTACGACGCGCTGGCTCGGATGGCACAACCGTTCTCGCTACGCCATCCCCTCATCGACTTCCACGGCAACTACGGATCCCCTGAAGACCCGCCGGCTGCTGCTCGATACACAGAGTCTCGACTCGACCGGTTGGCGATGCAGATGCTCGCTGACATCGACGAAGACACCGTCGATTTCATCGACAACTACTCGGGGGACTTCACCGAGCCAGCGGTCTTGCCGGCTCGCTTCCCGAACCTCTTGGTCAACGGCAGCCAGGGCATCGCTGTGGGTATGGCCACCAACATCCCGCCCCACAATCTCAACGAAGTGTGTGCAGCCGTCACCCACCTGCTCGCACATCCCGACGCCACACTCGACGAACTCATGGAGTTCGTGAAGGGACCCGACTTCCCGACCGGTGGCCAGATACTCGGTCGTGTCGGCATCGAGTCTGCCTATCGCACCGGGCGAGGATCGGTGAAGATGCGAGCGTCGGTCGAAGTTGTTGAGCGAGGTCAACGACAGGCCCTCGTCGTCACAGCCTTCCCCTATCAGGTTTCAGCAGGAGCGGTGGCTCGCAAGATCTCCGAGTTGGTCAACAACCGCGAACTCGACGGCATCGCGGACGTAAACGACGAGTCTTCTGGTGACGAAACGCGATTTGTCATCACCCTCAAACGAGATGCCAACCCAGAAGTCGTGCTCAACAACCTCTGGAAGGCCACGCCGCTGCAAACAAGCTTCGGTGTGAACATGGTGGCTCTTGTTGGCGGCGTGCCCCGCACGCTTACGCTGCGCGACGCACTGGTCGCGTATGTCGACCATCAGATAGAGGTCGTCACCCGCCGCTCTGAACACCGCCTCGATCAGGCACAGAAACGACTGCACATTGTCGAAGGGCTGCTGAATGCACTCGACCTGATCGACGAGATCATCGCCACGATCCGGGGGAGCGAAGACCGAGGAGCCGCCCGCGAGGCGCTTATGAATGGGATTGTCCCCGAGGGCGGAGGAGCAGCAGTTGCGTTCTCTGAGGTGCAGGCAAATCACATCCTCGACATGCAACTCGGTCGCTTAACCCGGCTCGGCCGGTCGGACCTCGAGGAGGAGGCGGGCCAACTTCGCGAGACCATCGGTGAACTCGAAGCGATCCTCGGTGATGACGCCAAGCTTCGCTCAGTTATCACCCAAGAACTCGAAGCGATTGCTGACGGCTTCGGGGAGGAGCGGCGTTCCAGTCTCGAAATCGATCCAGGCGAGTTCAACATCGAGGACCTCATCGACGATGATCCGCTGGTCTTCACCATGACCGCTACGGGGTATGTCAAAACCACGCCGGCGGAAGAGTTCCGGTCTCAGGGACGCGGTGGCCGAGGTATTGCGGGGACCAAGCTCAAGGACGAGGACACCGTCACCCACCTCATCCAGACCACAGCCCACAGCTATCTGCTGTTTTTCTCGACCCGGGGTCGGGTCTATCGCCTCAAGGCGCATGAGATTCCGGTGGCGAGTCGCACCTCGCGTGGAACGGCGATCGTCAACCTTTTGCCGCTGCATGAGGGCGAAACGATCCAAGCGATCATTGACACCCGCGACTACGAGACGAAGCGTTACCTGTTTTTCGCCACGGCCAAGGGTCGGGTCAAAAAGACCCGGTTCAACGCCTACGACTCGTCGCTGCGAGCCGGCCTGATTGCGATCAAACTCAACGATGACGATGAACTCGTGGAGGTCATCCCCACAAACGGGGTGTACGACATCCTCCTGTCGAGCCGGTTCGGTCAGACCATCCGTTTCAAAGAAGACCAGGTTCGCGAGATGGGAAGAAATGCGGCCGGTGTTGCGGGACTGAAGTTCAAAAAGCCGGGTGATGCCGTGGTGGCCTGCGATATCGCACGAGATGGAGCGTCACTGCTCCACGTCACCGAAAATGGTTACGGCAAGCGGACCGACGTTGACGACTACCCGACGAAGGGTCGTGGTGGTATGGGCGTGGTGGGCATCAAGATCGTGGCGGAGAAGGGTTCGGTCATCGGCACACTCGTCGTGGATGACCATGACGAGGTCCTGGCAGTGACCCGTAAGGGTGTGCTGATTCGCACCAGCGCAGCTGACATCTCTGCACAGGGTCGCTCAGCGAGTGGTGTGAAAGTCATTGCTCCTGACGAAGACGATTCGGTGGCTTCGATTGCTCTCGTCAGCAGTGGTGACGACGCCATTGCCGATAACAGTGATGATGTGGTCCCGGCAGCTGGTTTCTCTGACGGGGAGCCGCCCACCTCCGACTGATCGCTCGCACAGACGCTCATAACGCTTCCCCCTCGACGCAACCGGCGTGAGCCGGAGGATGGAGAGTAGAGATGGGTCGCGTCCGTTGGCGAGGGGAAGCGGGTCAAGCACTGCCGTGGATGTTGTTGCTCGGGATGATCGGGCTGAGCTTGATCGTTGTGGCGGTTCGGATCGCCCCAGTCCTCAATGATGCAGCGCAAGCCCGTACTGCCGCCGATGCCGCAGCGCTTGCAGGCGCAGCAGCTGGTGAGGGAGAGGCTCGGACGATTGCGGTGGCCAATGGCGCTGAGTTACTCGAGTATCGACGATCAGGGTTGACGGTCACGGTTCTGGTGCGTGTGGGAGACGTGAGGGCGCGCGCTCGAGCGGTCGCCGGGGTGCGCTGGGTGCCTGGCTGAGGCCAGACTGGGCGAGTGCCGCTCTCTTTCGCCGAAGTCGTCCCGGTTTCGCTGTTCGTGGAGGGAGGATTCCGTTGGCGTCTCTCGACTCGAGGGTTGGCTGCCGAGGAATGGCTTCAGTTCGATGATGCGTACGACACCTATCTCGCTGAGAAGAGCCGAGTGTTGCGCGAGCACCGAGCCGATGCGCTCGCCGTGCTGCCTGGCTCGGAGCTGGCATCGGCCGAAGTCGCCGATCTCATCGCCGACGCGCTCACCATCACGGGCCGGCCGGTCCCACCCGGTCGTCCCCAGCAGCATCCACTCGAATGGGCTGCACGTTGTGTGCAGGAAGATCTCTGCCTCCTCGAACGTGATTCGTCAGGTTGGCGGCTCACCGCTGCGGCGGTGTGTTTCCCCACTCGTTGGAGCGCAGCCGAGAAGATCGGACTTGGGTTGCGGGCCGTTCACGAGCCCGTACCTCGATATGACGACATCGCAGATACCGTCGACCGGTTTTTCGATCGTCTTCGGCCGGGATCGCTGGTGTGGCGGCCCAACTGGTCACTGGTCGGCGACGATCGCCTGCGCCTGCCGGTCGAGGATCGGCAGGCTCCCACAGACCTCGCCGATCCCCTCGGCGAACTCTGGATGCGGGTCGAACGCCAGACCATCAGACGAATGGTGGATCACCGTGATGCTGCCCTGTTCACGATCCGAGTCCACCGGTGGCCGTTGACCGAGGTGTTGGCCGACGTCGACGTTGGGTTGGCAGACGAATTGCGCACCATGCCGTCGGACGTGGCCGAGTACAAGAACATCGATGAGTGGCGCAGCCGTCTCGCCGCCACGCTTGTGGGCCGAACAAAGGAAAGGTGAAAAGGTCGCAAGGGTCGCATCCCGTACACTCTTGACTGTCCATGAGCACTCTGCCCGAACCCGACGAAGCGACATTTCAGCTCGCCACCGGCGAAGAACTTGTGTTGCCGAACGATCTCGATATGGTCGCCGATCCCACGCTGGGTAGCTCGCAGGCGCCTCCGGCGTTGACACCGGTAGGTCCGCAGCCTGCCCCCCGCCCCGCCTATTGGGACCGCCGTAGGGCCGGAAAGCTCCGCGCCCGGAAAGTTCGTCGGCTTGTTCGCCACGTCGAACCTTGGTCGGTCCTGAAGGTCGCCTTAATTTTCTACTTCTGCCTCTGGGTGATTCTCTTGATCGCCGGTGTCATCCTCTGGAACCTCGCCGTCAGTTCGGGCACGGTCGACAACGTCGAGACGTTCGTCACGGAGTTGTTCGCCCTGGAGAGCTTCACATTCAATGCCGATCAGATCTTTCGTGCGAGTGCTGTCGGGGGGCTGGTCCTCGTGGTCGCTGGGTCGGGTTTCACGGTTTTGATCGCGGTGTTGTTCAACCTGATCTCCGATCTGACCGGGGGTGTTCGGTTCACGGTTGTGGAGGAAGAGACGGCTCGTCCGAGACCCAAACGCCTCCAGCCGCGTCGCACTGCGATATCGCGGATCACTGGTGCTCCAGGTCCGGCAACGATCCAGCCAGCCCCGATCCCAGATCCCGCGCAGTTCCCGATGCCCGAGCAACCGCTCCAGACGATGCACGAACCACTGCCCGACGAGTTGACCGATCTCGATGAGGTTCTCGATGCAGTGATCGAGGCAGAGCCCGATGGGATCTCCGATGACGAGGCCGTCGACGAGGTCGCCAATATCGACGGTGACCGGTAACGTTGGCGGCCGCACGGGGCTATAGCTCAGTTGGTTAGAGCGCACCCCTGATAAGGGTGAGGTCGCTGGTTCGACTCCAGCTAGCCCCACGCTTCGTGCCCCGGCGTCTGCTCCGGCGGCGCCCGTGTCGAATCATTGGGAGGGTCCGTGGGCGCAGGGTTTATCACCATGGTTCGCCGGACCGTTGTTGCGGTTACGGTCGGAATCGCGGTCGCAGCTGCGATTCGTGTGCGGGGGAGTGGTGGCGTGCCACCGCAGACCGGTGGTTGGCGCGAATTGCGCGGTGACGATCTCCGCTGATGAGCCAGATTCTCCTTTTCGGTGCCGGCGCGACAGGTTCTCGCGTTGCACGGCAGTTGCGGTCCACGGGCCTCATCGATGCACTCGAGGTCCGAGACGCAAACGAGGAACGACTCGATGCGCTGGCAGCGTCCTTTGATGGCTGGGTGACGCGCGGGGTCGGCCGCCGAATCGAAGGCCGATACGACGCCGTTGTTCTCGCGACGCCGCCGGGCAGTCAGGTCGCCTTGGCCCGCCGAGGAGTCCACGCAGGTGTACCGGTGATCACGACGTCGAACCAGACGTCGGAGGTCCGTCGCCTCCTCGCTCTTGACGACGAGGCTGCCTATCACGAAGTCCCAGTCGTGGTCGGTGCGGGCTTTATGCCTGGGCTGACGTGCTTGCTCGCCCGGCACGGTGCTCGCGATTATGACGAGGTCGATGAGATCCATGTAGCGAAGGTCGGTACGGGTGGTCCAGCCTGCGCGAGCCAACACCATCGAGCGCTGAGCTCGACTGGTGTCGATTGGCGAGATGGTCGGTGGATGCGACGGGCTGGCGGCTCCGGTCGAGAATTGGCCTGGTTTCCCGATCCAGTCGGGGGACGCGATTGCTACCGGGCCGCGCTTCCGGACCCCCTGTTGCTGGTGGGTCACTTCGATGGGGTTCAGCGGGTGACCGCTCGTCAAGCGGCGACCCGCCGCGATCGACTCACGGCCCCCTTACCGATGCTGCGCCGTCCACATCCAGAAGGAGGGATCGGCGCCGTGCGTGTCGAGTTGCGGGGCCGAGTTGGGGTCGAACGTCGAATTTCGGTCTTCGGGGCCGTCGAACGGCCAGCGGTCGCTGCTGGAGCGATGGCTACGGCTGTGACGCTGGAGGTCTTGCGGGGCCGAATTGCCCACGGTGCTGCAGGTCTCGCAGGTGTCGCCGACACCGTCTCGATGCTCGACACACTTGCGGCTCAAGGCGTGAAGCCGGTGCGATTTGAGGGAATCACGACCTTCGTCTAGCCGAATGTGAGGACCTCGGGCCGACGCCGCAGAAAAAGTTCAACGAAAGATTAAGGCGATGTCGAAACGTTCCGAAGATGACGAAAGTCGACGCCGAATTGACTGACCTGTCTGCAATCGCAAAAGATCGCTAAAGGTTTTTGGCGACCGAGTCGATCCTCACTCTGTTGGAAACCGTCTGGGGTTCGTTCCCTAGAGACGATGAAAGATGTAGGGCGATGACTCTGGGCGAAACACAACAGCCAACGCAACGAACGCGGGCCGCACGTCGACGCCAGCGGCCGGCGTTGGGTGCAGATTCGATGCCGGTTGAACTGGCTGACTTGATCGAGGCAAACCTCCCGCTGGTGAAGCACATCGTCTTCCAAGTGGCGGTTCAGTTTCCTCGTCACGTTGACCGTGACGAACTGGCCCGCTCCGGCGCCCTCGGCCTCGTCGAAGCAGCTCGTCGTTTCGACGAAGCCCGCGGTGTTCCATTCGAACGCTTCGCAGCTCAGCGAATTCGAGGTGCAATTCTCGATTCGGTTCGAGCTGCCGACTGGGCCCCGCGTTCGGTTCGAAGCTTGGGTCGCAAACTCGAGAACGTCGAGCAGCGTCTCGCCACCAAACTTGGCCGAGTACCGAACAAAGAGGAACTGGCAGAGGCACTTGGTATGAGCAAGAGCGAGATCGACCGTCTCAAAGCCCGTATGTATCGCAGTGTTGTGCTCGCACTCGAGCACGAGGCTTCCGACGGCGTCGACAACGACCTCACCCTCGTGGACCTGCTTGTCGACGAACAAGCCCTCGAACCGTCCCACGAACTCGAGAACCGCGAACTGCACGGTTACCTCCGTGACGCGATCGGTCTGCTGCCCGAGCGCCATCGCATCGTCGTTGTTGGCTACTTTCTCGAGGGTCGCACCAGCCAGGATTTGGCGGACCTTCTCGGGGTTACTGAGTCTCGTGTCAGTCAGTTGCGTTCGGAATCGCTCCTGATGCTGCAAGAGGGCATTGAGGCGCAGTACGTTGCCGACACGCCAAGTCCAGCCGGGACTACCGGGCGAGTCGCTCGCCGCAAGGCGGTGTATGCGAAGGGCATCGCCGACGCCTCGGTGCTGGCCGATCGTATCGAACAGATCAACTTGATCGAGTCCGATGCTCCGGTGCTCGCTGGTCGTTCGTTCTGAGCTGATCCGGTTCGGCGTCAAGACCTCGGTAGCGTGGCGATCCATGGGTCGCCATGCATCTCGTTTCGGATCGCTCACCGGTTGGCTGGTTGGGATCGTGGTCATCGCTGCGTCGTGTGGCCTCTCGCCTGCGAAGGACGAACTTCAGGGGAGCGATAGCGGGGATCCGTGCCCAAGCGTCGAGCGCCCTGCTCCGGTCGCTCTCGACCTCGGGGTGCTTATCGAATCCGATGCTGAGGGCGCGGCCCACGTCCTGTGTGATGTCGAATACTCGACCAGCCCACCCACGAGTGGCTCGCACTTCCCGGTGTGGCAGTCATGTGGTTTCTACACCGAGCCGATTCGCGATGAGACGGCGGTGCACTCGATGGAGCATGGCGCGGTCTGGATCGCGTACAGCCCCGACCTTTCCGACTCCGAAGTCGAAGCCATCGCCGCGCTCGTTGCCACGAACGCCCATTACCTTGCAGCCCCATACCCCGGGCTCAAAAACCCGATCGTGGTGTCAGCCTGGCGACGCCAGCTAGCGGTCGAGCACATCGACGTCGCCGCCGTTGGAGCGTTTGCCGACGCTCAACTCGGACGGGTTTCTGAGACCGCACCGGAAGCGGGCGTCACGTGTGAGAGTCAACTAGGCGTAGCGCCGTCCGAGCCCGACGCCGGCTACCAACAGATCTTCGATCAGCTGGTCTCGGGTTGATCGACAGCGAGGTTGTGGCTTCGGCTCAACCAGCTCCCCACAGCTCGAGCAGTGATGGGTGGAGCGAGCCGTTCGTTGCCATACCCGATCCGCGCCGCCAGGCGTCGGGTCCGGCATAGCCGTCGAAGCCAGAGAACGTGCCGCCCGCCTCAGGGATGATCACCGCCATCGGCGCGAGGTCCCACGGGTTGGCTGAGGGGTCGATCATCGCCTCCGCTCGGCCGGTGGCAACCAGTGTGTAGCCGTAGGCATCGCCCCAAGTGCGGAGTACGGCCGGGCTTTCCATGAGGGAAGTGAGGGCATCATCAGGCCAGTAGGAGAAGCCGCTCGTCATAACATAGGCCCCCCCTACGCCGACATGATCCGACACTCGGCATGGCTCACCGTTCGCGGTGGCACCCAGCCCACGGCCAGCAGCCACTGTCTCGTCGAGTCCAGGTAGATGGATCACACCGATGGCCGGACCGTGCTCGTCGACCATCGCAATGAGCGTGGCGAAGAGCGGAACGCCTTTGGTGAACGCTTTGGTGCCATCGATCGGATCAACGATCCAGGTCCTTGCGGTGGTCCCAGCCAGTTCGCCGTGCTCTTCACCCACGATCCCGTCGCCTGGGTACGCGTCGGCCAGTTGTTCGCGAATGAACGTCTCAGCAGCAAGGTCGGCCGCGGTCACCGGCGTCCCGTCGCCCTTTTGGTCGACCCGCAATGCGTTGCTCTGGAATAGATCAAGGGTGAGCGCCCCGGCACGGCGAGCGAGATCAATGGCGAACTCAAGGTCGGCGTGGTCGGCGGGTTGTCGGGTCATCGGTCGATCTCCACGGTTGGACGGCGGGGTACGGGCGGGGAGGTGTGGGCGACTGTGGGGCTGGTGGGAGTCATGGTTCGATCAAGGTGGGCTCGGTCGGTTGCGACGGGTGCGGTCCTGTCGTCAACTGGTCGTGGATCCAGTCGTCCATCTCGAGCCAGCGGTCGACGAGCCAATCGGTAAATTCGTCCTCGCCATCGGGAACGTCGGCACGGGCGTGGCGTGTCGCCATGACAGTGATCGGATGCGGCTCATCGATCGTGGCGATGATGTCGGAGATGTCGCTTCGGCCCTCGGTGCCGACATTGGCAAGGATCACGATGTCGGCGTCCGGTGCTCCGCGGAGCAGGGCGATCGTGCCGGCTGGCCGAGGCGGGAGAACATAGCGGAGGCGATCGGCGCGCTTGGCCAGAGCGGGTCGGGTTCGTCGGAGCCGCTCGATCGCTCGATCGTGACGCTCTTGGGTCCTGAAGGTTCCCTCTGGGAAGATCACGGCGGCGCCATCGGGTGGCATATCGTTCGCCAGCTTCTCGATCTTGGTCATCATCGGCGAGCCGGGCCGTGGCGTGCGGTCGATCCAGACGTTGTGGGTTCGCTGCCCGACGAGGTCCATTGCGGGCGCCCACTGGAGATCTTGCTTCAGCGTGTAGCAAGGCATCCGGTCTGCCATTTCGAGCACCGTGAGGGGCACGATCGCGTCGATGTGACTCGAATGTCGCGAGATCACGATGGAACGTCCACCGCGGAGGGGTCTGTCGTCGAGGAGTGTGATCTCTACGCCAGCGAACCGGCGGAGATTCTGGCGGTGTTGGCGGCACCACCAGAACTCGAGGCGATAGTTGGCGGCAATCCAACGCTCGTGGTCGATGCGGCCACCGAGGTACCGAATCCACAGCGCAGTCGCGCCGAAGACCCCCAGATACTCGAACCAGATCGTGGTGCCGAGGAGCAACCACACTCGCGCGCGTTTGCCACGAGGACGACTGGTGGCCAGATCGATCCCATACAGCAACGGGAGTACAACGGGTGTGAGTACAAGGAACAGCAATGCCACAACGGTGCTGACGCCGTAACTGATTGGGCGACGTACGGCCGCTCTCGGTATCGAGGCCACGCCGAGACCGTAGTGTGAGTACATGACCGATGTACCTCTCTGGTCACCCGATCCCGAGTGGGTTCGTGACACCAATCTGTACCGCTTCATGACGGCGGTAGCGGCCGAGGTCGGGCTCGAACTGCCCTCCGATCCTGTAGCGGCCTACGATCACTTCCACGAGTGGAGCGTGGCGTCACGTGGGGCGTTTTGGGCTGAGGCGTGGAAGGCGCTCGGTGTCATCGGTGATCGGGGGGAGCGATTCGTCGAAGACGCGGAACGTTTTCGTGATGTCCGTTTCCTGCCTGACGCAACACTCAACGTGGCCGAGAACCTGCTCGGCGAACCGACCGACGACATGGCGATCATGTTCCGGGGTGAGGATGGCGAGGCAGTCGATATCACTCGTGCCGAACTTCACGACATGGTCGCCCGTATTCAGGTGCTTCTTCGCAATGCCGGCGTGGGTGTCGGCGACCGCGTCGCCGCGTGGCTACCGAACCGGCCTGAGACCTATGCCGTGATGCTCGCAGCGGCCGGACTTGGTGCGACGTTTGCATCGACCTCACCTGACTTTGGTGTCGATGGGGTGGTCGATCGATTTGGTCAGATCGAACCTACGGTGTTGTTCGCCGTGGCGGACTACGCGTACAACGGCAAGCGGCACGATTGTCTTGCTCGACTCGACGAGATCCGGGCATCGTTGCCGACGGTCGATTCGGTGTTCGTGATCGAGCCGGGGTGGCTCGACGGCGTCGGGGCTCCAGCGATCACGTTCGAGCCGTTGCCATTCGACCATCCCTGGTACGTGCTGTTCTCCTCGGGCACTACCGGCAAGCCGAAATGCATCGTGCACCGCGCCGGTGGAGTGTTGCTCAAACACCTCACCGAACAGGTGTTGCACTGCGACATCCGCCCCGGTGACCGGGTGTTCTACTTCACGACCGCCGGATGGATGATGTGGAACTGGCTAGCCTCAGCCCTCGCAGCTGACGCAACACTGGTGTTGTACGACGGTTCGCCGACGTGGCCCAATCACAATCGATTGTTCGACCTCGCCGACGAGATCGGCATAACGCTGCTCGGTACGTCAGCCAAGTTTCTCGACGCATGCGCGCATGCGGAGATCCGGCCGCTCGACACCCATGACCTGTCGAGCGTTCGGACCCTCACCTCGACCGGGTCGACCCTGAACCCCGAGGGCTTCGCGTTCGTCTACGACGCCATCAAGACCGACGTCCATTTGGTGTCGATGTCGGGTGGCACCGATCTCTGCGGATGTCTGGTCATTGGAAACCCGTTGGCTCCGGTGTATGCGGGGGAGATCCAGGTGCCGGCGCTCGCGATGGCCGTCGACGTGCTCGATGAGCACGGAGTCTCAGCGCCGCCTGGCATCGAAGGCGAACTCGTATGTCGCGCACCGTTTCCATCGACACCGATCCGCTTCTGGAACGACCCAGACAACGAGCGCTACGACGCTGCCTACTTCGATCGGTTCGAGGGAATGTGGCACCACGGTGACTTCATTTCGCGCAGTGTGCATGGCGGCTACGTCATCAGTGGTCGCTCCGATGCCACGCTCAATCCTGGCGGTGTTCGCATCGGTACTGCCGAGATCTATCGAAGGGTCGACACCATGCCTGAGGTCGAGGAGAGCGTGGTGATCGGCCAACCGTGGGAAAACGACACGCGCATCGTCCTGTTCGTCAAGATGGCAGAGGGGTACCAGCTTGACGATGAACTTCGCACGCGGATCCGCGCACGGATCCGCGCCGAAGTTACTCCCCGACACGTGCCGGCGGTGATCGCTGCGGTTGACGACATCCCCCGCACTCGGAGCGGGAAGATCAGTGAACTTGCCGTGCGCGACATCGTGACCGGACGTGAGCTCAACAACGTGGAGGCGCTGGCGAACCCGGAGGCACTGGAGCACTTCCGGGATAGATCAGAGCTGTTGGCCTGATCTGCCGATCAGACCAACTCGCTCACGCAGCGGGGACGCGGTAGGTCGGCGCAGTGGGGAACAGTCCCCGTAGCGATCTTCGTACCCGGAACGGCATCCAGCGTTCTGTCGGCTGGGCAAGGCGGTCGGCCACCACGATCAGGGCAGCGAGGTTGAAGCCCAGACCACAATGACTGCCGTACACCTCGACGTTCTCGGTGTGCTCCTCGTCGTGGTTGAGGCAGTGGTGCCACTGAACCACACCATCGCTTCGGGTGTAGATCGATGTTGCAGGAACCTCCAGTGGCTCGCGCACGTATGCCGGCACGCGCATTTCCAGTCCGGGTGCATGAAGGTGGCTGAGTGACCGGTATGCCGCTGACGCGTTGCTGTCAGAAGGCGTCCCGATCTGGAACGGGCTGCCCAGGGTTATGACCTGGCGGATCGTGTGCGGCGCCACCCGGGCGAGTTCTCGGGCGTAGATACCGCCGAGGCTCCAGCCGATGATGTCGATCTCACCGTGTTGGTAGCTGAGGTCGTCGAGGCGAGCGACGATCCCATCAAGGATTTCGGGGGTGGGCCCGAGATTGCGACCCAGGTCCCAGCCGTAGGTGGTGTGGCCGAGCGAGTCGAGCGTCTTGCGAAGCGGAGCCGTACTGATGTCGTCGGCAAGGAAGCCCGGCATTACGAAGACGGGCCGATTTCCAGTCGGCAGGAATCGACGAAGGATCGGAGCGCCCAGCGCAAACGATCCGAACTCCCCGATTGCTCGAATCTCGGCAGCGGCGTGAAACGGCGAAGGACGCGACACGCCCACAGATTGGCACGAACGTGACGCCGTGACCTAGTAACCGGCATCATGGAGGGATGGCATCGCACGATCTGGTCATTCGGGGTGGAACGCTCATCGACGGCACCGGTGCACCACGCCGGGCGGCCGATGTGGCGATCGACGGGGGAGTCGTCACTGCGGTCGGCGTGATCGAAGGGTCCGGCAAGCGGGAGATCGACGCGTCGGGCATGGTGGTAGCGCCCGGGTTTGTTGACATCCACACGCACTACGACGGCCAAGCCACGTGGGAAGCAACGATGCAACCGTCGTCTTGGCACGGAGTCACGACCGTGGTCTTCGGCAACTGCGGTGTCGGGTTTGCACCGGTCCACGACGCCGATCACGAACGTCTTGTGCAATTGATGGAAGGGGTCGAGGACATTCCCGGAACCGCGCTCCACGAAGGCCTCGCCTGGGATTGGAACACGCTTGAGGAATATCTTGACGTCCTCGACGGACCGAAAGACATGGATATCGCTGCACAGGTCCCGCATGCTGCGCTGCGCTTGCACGTGATGGGGGAGCGCGGCGCGAAGGGAGAAAACGCGGCACCGGACGACATTGCCGAGATGGGGCGACTTGCCGCCGAGGCGGTTGACGCCGGGTTCCTCGGCTTCACCACCAGCCGTACGCAAAATCACAAAACGTCTCTCGGTGAACCGACCCCTACGCTCACCGCGGCACGAGATGAACTCGTCGGGATCGCTGAGGCGATCGGTGCGACCGGTCGCGGGGTGTTGCAACTCGTAAGCGACTTCACCGACATCGATGCCGAGTTCTCACTCGTCCGGGCAATGACCGAGTCGTCAGGACGTCCGGTGAGCTTCACGCTGGTCGAATCACCGCGCGGCTACGACTACCACCGACGTCTTCTCGAACACATCGAGAACGCCCGCAATGACGGCCTCTTCGTGACCGGCCAGACCGCAGTTCGGCCAATCGGTGTGTTGTTGGGCTTCGAATGCACGCTCAACCCGTTCCTCGTCAATCCGGTGTACCGAGAGATCGCCGATCTCCCCCAAGTCGAACGTACCGAGATGCTTCGCGACCGCGAGTTCCGAGCCCGTCTGCTCGCTGCGGCCGGGGGTAAGGAGATGCAGGCCGTCGGTGGCCGCCTGATCGAGAAGTACGAGATCATGTTTGCCCTCGGTGAAGCGCCGAACTACGAGCCCGACCCGAACGACTCGATCCTGGCGATCGCTGAACGTACCGGCCGTCCGGCGGCGGAAGTAGCGCTCGACGCGATGCTGGAAAGCGACGGAACCGCCATGCTGTGGGTGCCGTTCTCGAACTTCGGGCAGGGGAATCTCGACGGCACCCGTGAGTTGCTGACGCACCCATACACCGTTCCGGCGTTGTCCGATGGCGGTGCCCACGTCGGCACGATCTGTGACGGCTCGTTCCCCACCACCTTGCTCCAGCATTGGGGTCGCGACCGCCACGGGGAGAAGATTGAGCTGGAGTTCCTCATCAAACGACAATGCGCCGACACCGCTTCGGTGGTGGGTCTCAACGATCGGGGAGTGATTGCGCCGGGATACCGCGCTGATCTCAACGTGATCGACTTCGACCGCCTTTGCGTTCGTCAGCCCGAGTTGCGTTACGACTTGCCGGCTGGTGGTCGTCGCATTGTGCAGCGAGCCGACGGATACCGGCACACCTTCGTCGCAGGCGTGGAGACCTATTGCGACGGAGAGGCGACCGGCGACCTACCGGGTCGCCTCGTACGCGGCCCTCAGCCCGCCCCGACGAGCACTGGAGCCTGATCATGGCCGCCACGATGACACCAGACTCTGTGGAGCCACTCGAGCGCTATGCCGAGTGGCGTGCTGCTGATGTAGCTGATCCCTTGATGTGGACGCACCGACTGACCGACGCGGAGATCGCCGAACTGGAATTGGCTTTGGCGTTCGCGCGCGCCAGCACCGATGAACTGCTCGACATTGGAAAGGAGCACTTTCCCCTGCCGCGATTTGCTTCGGTGCTTGATGACATGGCCAGCAAGTTGATCAACGGGTGGGGCTTCTATCGCATCTCGGGCCTCCCAGTCGATCGTCTGGGATTCGACGACGCATCGTGGATCTACTGGGGAATCGGCACACACCTCGGTATTCCGTGGGCGCAGAACGCCCGGGGCCACCTCCTCGGCGATGTCAAAGACGCCGGAAAGTCGCCCGACGACCCGAACATCCGCGGCTACGAGATGGGTGGTTCGGCACTCGGGTTCCACTCCGACGGTTCCGATCTCGTGGGCCTGCTGTGCCTCGACCCGGGTATCTCGGGTGGTGAGAGCCTCATCTCCAACGCCTTGCTCTGCCACAACCTGCTGGTTGAGTCACACCCTGAACTGGCGGCGGCGCTCTACGAGGGACTGCCCTACGACTACCGAGGTGAGCAGCCCGCTGGGGGAAAGCCGTACTACCACATCCCCGCATTTACCCGGCACGACGATCGGCTGTTCATTCGCTACATCCCGCAATTCGTCCTGGCATCGCAGCGACACGACACGACGCCGCGTCTGACCGAGACCCAACTGGCTGCGATGAAGGCGTACTCCGCCCTGGTCGACGATCCCGATCACTGGGTCCAGATGCGCTTCGAGCCGGGCGACATGCAGTTCGTGAACAACTATCACGTGCTGCATGGTCGCCGAGAATACGTCGATGACCCCGAGAGCGGTCGGGTGCGCTGGCTGAAACGGTTGTGGCTTGCGACCGACACGCTCGCCGAAGACCAACGCCCTGAGCGGTTCCAACCGACTGGCGCGTTGTCGCACTGGTCGACGAAGCGAACCAAGGCGTAGGACCGACGCGATCCAGCCGCCGATCGGCGACAAGAACACGGCGGAGCAGGGTTGGGCACGGGTTCGCATGGTCGGTGTGAGGGTTGAGGCCCCCACTTTGAAGGGCGCGGTCGCTAGCCTTCGAGCGGTTCCTACTCGTGGAGGCACGAATGTTGCGATGCAGGCGGGTTCTCATCCTGCTGACTACCGCCGTAGCCCTTGTTGTGTCATCGGCTTCTGCGGCTAGTGCGCACCGCAACGACGAGTCCTACCTCTACATGGACGTTGGCGACTCAACACTGAGCGGTCGAGTCGAACTGCCCTACCCCGACATCCGCACGGTTTTCGGGTTGCGCCTCTCGGGCTCGGTCGCCGAGATTCGGGCCGAGGTCGAAGCCAACCTCGAACTCCTCCAGCAGTACGCGAAAGAAAAGAGCGCGATCGGGGCCGAGGGAGAGTTTTGGGCGCTGGCTTTTGACGGGTTCGAACTCCTCGATGAGGAGGGAGTTGGGGTGAACGGCAACGGCTATGTGATCCTGCCGTTCACCGTCGCCATGCCGCTCGATTCGGTGCCGCAGGTGGTCGAGACCGTCTTCGCACCGTTCCTCGACGAGATTCCGGGTCGGAACAACATCGTGTTGGTGTCCAACGATTGGAAGCGAGGAATTCTCGAAGAGGAAGCAAACGAACTCCTGATCGTCGATGCAGAACGACCGGGCGGCGAAATCGACTTCGGCGAGTCCAATCAGTGGCGAAACTTCCGGTACAGCATCGATCTCGGCATCGACCACATCAAGACTGGCCCAGACCACATCTTCTTCATCCTCGTTCTGCTGCTCACGTCGGTTCTGATCCTCACGGGCTCGGTCTGGAGACCATCGCCGAGCTTCACGTACTCACTCCGACGACTCGTTCTCGTGGCCACGATGTTCACGATTGCTCACTCGATCACGTTCACACTTGCCGGGCTCGACCTCATCCCGCTCCCGCCCTCGAAATTGGTCGAAACGCTGATTGCGCTGTCGATCGGCGCGGCGGCGCTGCACAACCTCCGCCCAGTGCTCGGGCATCGTGAATGGGCGCTCGCCTTCGGGTTCGGCCTTTTTCACGGCATGGGGTTCGCGGGGCTCGTGCAGGAACTTGACATCGGTCGCGGCACCCAGCTTGTCTCCCTACTCGGGCGAAACGTCGGTATCGAGATCGGGCAACTCGTCATCATCGCAATCGCGTTCCCGGGCCTCTTTATGCTCCGGCAGACGCGGCTTTACCGACCAATCCTGGTGCTGAGTTCGCTGGGACTCGCTGCCCTCAGCTTCGTTTGGGTGGTGGAGCGAGTGTTTGAGGTCGATGCCGGCATCAACGACATCATTCTCAAAGTCGTCTACTGGCCTCGCTCGTTTTGGTTGGCGGTGATCTTTACTGGTCTTGCTGCTGCGGTCCGGCAGGTCGCCGCTGAACGTGACGCGTTGCTCCCCGTCGGGGTGCCCGAGGGATCAGACGACGCCGAGGTGCCGAGCGACGATGTTGCGAAGCACGTCAGTGGTGCCTGAGTAGACCAACCCGCCGACGGCATCGCGTAGCTGCCGTTCGATCTCGAACTCCGAGACGTACCCCTTCGCGCCGTGCAGAAGGGCGGCGTCCACCGACGAGGCGATGCCGGCGTCAGCGGTTGCGATCTTGGCTAATGACGCGGCGAGCGACATGCCCCGACCGGTGACATCGGCCATTGCCGCCCGGTAGAGCAGCAATCGGCAGTGTTCGTGACGCTCCTTCATTGCAACGAGCCGGTGGGAGACCGCCTGGTAGCGGGCAATGGGCTGACCACCCTGCTCCCGTTCGAGGGCGTATGCCGTGGCGTCGTGCAACTGTCGTTCCATCGCTCCGATCTGTGGGGCGAACACGTAGGCCCGTTCAATATCGAGCACGGCGCTGAAAATACTTGCGCCAGCGCCTTCACGGCTCAACAACGCGTCGGATGCGAGCACAACGTCGTGGAATTCGATATCACCAAACGGTGTGGTGCGCATTCCCATCTTTTCGCGCAGCGGTCCCTGTACGACACCGGGAAGATCCATGGGGACGAGGAAGGCCGAAATGCCCCAACCCCCTGCCTCTGGGCGGGTCGACGCAAAGGCGATGCACAGATCTGCCACCGGTCCGAATGTGAGATACGCCTTGTGCCCATTCAGCACGTACGTTCCATCGGGCTGCTTCTCCGCAGTGGCCCGCAGGGAGAACGCGTCAGAACCTGAGTCGGGTTCGGTCATCGCCAATGCTGCAAACAACGACCCGTCGAGAAGCCCTGGGAGCCACCGTTCGCGCTGCTCATCGGTGGCGAACCGCGTAAGGGTCACCTGCGAGCTCACGATTTGACTCGCGAGTGCGAAGGTGAGCCCGTTGTCTTTGCAGCCGTAGCCGAGGCCTTCGAGTGTTAGCAGCGTGGTGGCGCGGTCGGCTCCAAGGCCGCCGTATTCCTTGGGAACCATCAGACGATGAATCCCACGATCTGCACAGCGGCGCCAGTCATCAACTGCGAACACCGATCGATGATCGGCATCGACGAGGTCGGCGCCACCGAGTGCGGTCGCTGCCCACTCGGCTGCCTCACGCTTTACCGAGTGGTCGAGATCAATCATTGCCCGAGTGAGGGCCAGAAGTTCGGCGTCAGTGTTGGTCACGATCGGGTTCCCCTCGTAGGACGATGCGGCCTCGCTCGTCGACGTCCTTCCATTCGTCCTGGAAATCGGCGTTGTTCCATCGACCCAACCCGGGGTAGAACACGCGGCTTCCGCCGTGTCCCTCGAAATTGGCGCCGTTCCAGCGCGGGTCGGCTGGTTCGTCGATCCGCTGGTAGCGAGTGTCCGAGGACAGCCTGCATCGACCCTCTGGTGATTGGTTGTCGAATGCTCCGTGGAGGGTGTGCATCCCAAAGAGCAAGACGTCGCCCGCGGCAAACTCGGTCGTCAGCCACCGGTCGCCATAGTGGTCTTGTACTGACACTGGGTCGTCGTCGAGCCATTGCAGGCCATCTCGATCGGCGTCGGACTGGAGATACCCCGACAGCAACCGCTCTGAGCGGTGACTGTGTTCGAGCACCATCAGCGCGCCTTCCATTGGCGAGACATCGCCGAGTGGGATCCAGGCGGAGAAAATGCGATCGGTCCCGCGATTCATATACGGCCCGTCGCAATGGAACCCGCAGCCTTCTCCGGGCCGCACGAAGCGCGGCCATCGCATCTCGAAGATCCGCACGTTTCCATTGAGTAGGTCTCGTGTGACTCCGAGGATCTCGGGTCCGTCAGTGACTCGCCGGTACCAGTAGCCCGAGCGGACACTCTCTGAGAATGCTCGCAGGTTGACGGCCGGCACTGCGCCACCGTCGCCCGCGATGCCGCTCTCGATCGGATAGCGATCGTCGATCTCGCCGAGCACGGCGTACTTGCTGAGCACCTCGTGGCGGGCTGCGCGCACGATTTGCGGGTCGATCAACCCGCGAAAGAACAGGTAGCCCCGTTCCTTCATCGTGGCGCGGAGCGCCGTCAGATCACCGAGCAGGTCGTTCGCTGCTTCGAGTTCGCCTAGCCGGTCCGCTGACCGATCGACGGCGAAGCCGTTTGCGGTCAGCGACAGACTGGGATCGGAGCGGATAGACACATCGGGAAGCGTAGCTACCAATCAGAAAGGCCTTCGCCCCTGGTGACCGAGATCAAGACGCTCAACGAACTGCTCGACACTGCGATCACAGTGGCTGGTGCAGAGACCGAAGCGATCACCGACGGCCGCAGCCGTCTGACCTGGGGCGAGTACCGAGACCTCGCTGGTCGAATCGCCACTGCGCTGCTGCACTCGGGAGTGAAGCAGGGCGACCGTGTGGGGGTCCACCTTCACAAATCGGTCCATTCCTTCGCATCGGTTCACGGTGTCGTGCGCGCTGGAGCCGTCATGGTGCCCCTCGATGCCCTCGCCCCCCCGGCGGCGACCAACGCAGTGCTTCGCGACGCTGGTGCCTCGGCCGTGGTTACCGGTGCATCGGCCGATGCCATCTCGGCCATCACAGCAGCAACGTCGGTCACTGGTGTGGTCACGCCGCACGTCGATACCGCCCCGATAGCCGGGCTGATGACGATCGGAGCGGACAGCGTGGCTGGGTTTGAGCCGGCGGCTCCTGTGGCTGTTGCTCCTGACGATCTTGCCTACCTCATGTACACGTCCGGTTCGACGGGTAAGCCCAAGGGCATGGCGCACACGCACCGCAGCGGGATCACCTATGCACGACTTGCGGCAGAGACCTACGACATCGATTCGAGTGATCGCCTCGCCAACATTGCCCCCCTCCACTTCGATCAGTCCACGTTCGAGTTGTACGCAGCGCCGCTTGTCGGCGCATCGGTCCTGGTGGTCTCCGATGGTGTGCTGCGGTTCCCGGCGAGCCTGGCAGCGCTCATTGCAGACGAACGCATTACGGTCTGGTACTCGGTGCCGTATGTCCTCGACCAGATGGTTGGCCGCGGCGCGATCGAGGATCACGACCTCGGGAGCCTGCGTTGGATCCTGTATGGGGGTGAGCCGTTCCCCCCGGCAGCGCTTGCTCGGGCCATGCGCGCCATTCCGTCGGCGCGGGTTTCGAACGTATACGGCCCGGCCGAGGTCAATCAGTGCGCGATCTACAACCTCGATGCTCCACCAACAGACGACGCCCCGATTCCGATTGGGCGCGCGTGGGCCGGCTCCTCCCTGCGCTTGGTCGACGAGACGGGCGGGACCGTGGCTCCGGGTGAACCCGGGGAATTGCTGGTCAGCTCCGACACCATGATGCGCGGCTACTGGAACCGCCCCGACCTCGACGCCCAGGCGATCGTGGAGGAGGACGGTGAACGCTGGTACCGCACCGGTGACCTGATCGCGGTTCGATCCGACGGCAACCTCGTCTTTCTGGGCCGTATCGACAACCAGGTCAAGGTGCGCGGCCACCGCGTCGAGATCGAGGCGGTCGAGGCTGCACTCCTCGATATCGATGGGATCGATGCGGCAGCTGTACTCGTCGAACGGCCGCCGAGTGGTGACGACCATCTCGTAGCCGTGGTGTCGCCGGCATCGGCGATCGCGAACGGTCGAGACACGGATCTGATCCGACATCTTGCGGCGACGCTGCCCCGATATGCCGTTCCGTCCCGAGTCGTTGGGCTTGATGATCTTCCTCGAACCGGAACCGGCAAGGTTGATAGGCGATCGGTCGGCGATGCCATCGGCGTCGGGGATGGTCGAGGACACCCGGAGGTCGACCGGTAGTGTGCGCTGGATGTCAAGCGTCGAGCACCGTGCCTTCTCCGACGAATTGGTCGCCTTTATTCGTGCGGAGGTGGCCATCGGGGACTATCCGCTAGAGGCCGATACCGATCTTGTCCTGACTGGGCTCGTCGACTCACTCGGCATCGTGCTTGTCGTTGAGTGGATCGAGTCACGCCTCGGCGTCATGATCGACCCCGGCGACATCGTGATCGAGCACTTCGACACGGTTGCATCGATGGTCGCCTACCTCCGGGGCCGCGGCGACACCCCACTCGACTAACTCAGCGCAGTCGTTGTTCGAGATCCGCACTTATCTGACCAACCCGATCTGCGTCCATGATTGAGTTGGTGTTTCTGTGCCTTCCCTTTACGACGACTTCGTCGAACTCGGGGGCGATGGCGCGCCACAGCTTGCTGGTGTGCCAAGGATTCGATCCGGAGGCACGGTAGAAGACGACGGGAAGTCCGAGTGGTCGGAGTTCGAAGGGGAGGGCCTCTTCGGGTATTGCTCCTACCGGAGCCCTCACGCTGTCAGGTGCCGTGGAAGCAACCGACGGCGAGTCATCCGGTTTTGCTGGCGAAACCCGAGTCAACCAACGAACAGCCCTGTCGATGGGCCCCGGCAACCGTTGCCGGATGAATCGCCACACTTCGCTGCGCAGTTCGACCAAGCCTTCCGGGTGAAGTAGCGACTTGGCGGTCCACCATCGGTACGACCATCGGACCCGCATCTGCCCCCGGTCCACGGTGGGGAACATGGTGTCGATGAGCACCAATCGGTCGACTGGTCGTCCCGACTCGAGCAGTCGGGTGGCGAGTTCAGCTGCGACGACACCCCCGATTGACCAGCCCAGGATCGCTACGGGTCGATGCCCGCTGGGGAATTCGTCGAGCGCCTGTTCCATCGCGGTGACGATCTGTGGCACCGTCAGGATTGGTTCTTCGCTAGCAACAGGGCTGTAGTTGAGGGCGATGACTTCGGTGCCAGAGGAGAATGTTTTAGCCAACGCCTGGTAGCCGAAGATGTCGAACCAGGCGGGCGTGATAAGCACGAGCGGACCGCCAGGCGCTCCTGGTCGCATTCGGATTGTGGTGAAAGGTCCCGAAGAACGATCGTCGTCCTCGAGGCGTTGGATCATCGCGGCGGGTGACGGGCCGGCGAGCAGTGTTGAGATCGGGATAGTGCGTCCGAGGGCCACACCAATTCGAGTGACCAGGGAAACGGCGGTCAGCGAGTCGCCTCCGGCGGCGAAGAAGTCGGTGTTCGGCCCGATGAGCGTGGGAGCAAGAACGGTGTTCCACGCCTCGAAAACCGTCCGCTCGACCACTGTCCCCTCGAGGACCGCTGGCGCTGCTGCCAGTTTTGGCACTGGGAGTTGCGTTGCGGCTTGGCGGTCGAGTTTGCCGTTCCTGGTTCGGGGCAAGACCGAGTGTGCGATAAAGCGGCGAGGCACCGCCGTTGCCGGAAGATGCTCACCGACGCGAGCACGCAGCGTTACTTCGTTGATTTCACTGGTTGTCTGGAGGTGCGCCACGAGTATTCGGGGTTCGCCGACTGCAACCACCACTGATGCGGCGACGCCATCTATAGCGTCGAGGATCCGTTCGACCTCGGCTGGCTCGAGTCGAACACCGCCCACATTGAGCTGATCGTCAACCCTTCCGAGGAAGTGGAGCACTCCATCGACCGACCGCACGAGATCGCCGGTGCGGTACCACCGCCGTCCATCGACCTGAACGAATCGCTCCGCAGTACTCCCATGATCGGTGAGATAGCCGGCCGTGACGCCCCCGCCGGCTAGCCAGAGTTCGCCCGCGACCCCGGCAGGAACCGACTCACCGGTCGAGGACGCAACGCGCGCTGTTATCCCAGGGATAGGTCTACCGATCGGAATCGGGTCGTCGCTCGGCGACAAGCGATGGGCCGTCGCCCATACCGTGACCTCGGTCGGGCCGTACTCGTTGACAAGTTCGACGTGCGGCACTGCCTCGAAGTGGCGAAGGACGACCGAGCGTGGGCACGCCTCTCCGGCAACGATCGACACCCTCAGCGTCGCCAACGACTCAGGCGATCGGTCCAGCAGCGCACCCAGGAGGCTGGGCACCATGAGGGTGTGGCTCACGTTGAAATCCTTGATCAACGCGGCGAGTCGATCGAGGTTTCTCACGTCGTCGTCACCCGGTACGACGACAGCACCACCGGTTGCGATTGGCCACGCCAAGCCGACCACCGAACTGTCGAAACCGGGACTCGATGTCACGAGGAAACGTTCAGGTCGTTCGGTGTACCAGACATCCCTTGCTGCCGTGCTTGCAGCCAGGTTGGCGTGGGTCACGGCGACACCGCGAGGCTCGCCAGTGGAGCCCGAGGTGAAGATCACGTAGGCATCATCGTCACGGTCCAACGCCGCAACGCGACGACGGAGGTGCGCAGATGTCGCAGGGACAGCCTCGTGAATCTGCACACCGACTGCGACCTCGGCCCAGCGTCCATGTCTCACCAGATCATCGGTGATCACGGCGTCAAGGTGACCGGCAGCCGCAATTCGTTCGAGTCGTCCGTCGGGCAGCGTCGGATCGAGCGCAACATAGGCGGCACCAGCAAACTGCGCAGCGTAGATTGCAACCACCAGATCGACCGACCGGCTGACGGCGACACCGATCCGCCGCGGCTTCGCGCCATTCATCGCGTTGGACAAGGCCACGACGGTGGCCTCAACTGACGCAGCGAAGTCACCGTAGGTCAGGTTCCGTCCGGTGGCGTCGATCACCGCTTCGGCGGTCGGTGACTGTTCGACATGGTCAAGCATGCGCTCGAGGACAGTTGCTGGCGGCGGGAGCGAGCCGTGATGAAGGTCTGCCGCCCGGAGTGGACGTGTCAGTTCGACATTCAGGGTCGAAGGCGAACCAACCCCTTGTCGAAGCACGTCGGCGAATCCCTGCAGCAACCGGGCGGCGTCTGCGCTGCCGATCACCGACCCCCGGTACTCCAGTCCAAGCCGGATCTCTTCGCCGCGCTCTTGGACGAAAAAGGTTGCATCGCTGACCGATGTTCCCGAGGCAAGGATTCGTTGCTCAGCTCGAGCGAAAGGATACGTCGGAGGGGCCAGACGTTCGTAGGCGAGCATCACCGAGACATCAGGCACCGTCCGGCCCGACGCCCGGGCGTCACGGACGACTGACGCAAAGGGGTAGGTGCGATGTGGGAGCGCATCAGTGATGGCCCTCGCAGCCGCAGTGACAAGATCATCGAATCGAGGGGCTGCGGCGAGATCGAGTGAGAGGGCAAGCGTGTTGAGGTAGTAACCAACGACGTTGACGGTGTCGGTACGGTCGTTGGCCGATGCTGTGACACCGAGTTGTGCGCTACTCGACCCTGCGAAGGTTGCAGTGACCGCGGCGGCGGCTGCCAGCGCCGTCGCGAACGGCGTGTGACCCAAGGAGGTCATGTCAGCGGTAGTGAGGTCCGATGTCAGCTCCAGGTATCCGTCGGCTTCGCTGACGGCGGGGTCAAATCTGAGCGGTGACGACTCCGAGGACCCGGTACGCTCAGCCCAGAAGTCTCGATCATCACCTCGTCGGAGGTGCTGCTGCCGCTGGAGTTCCCCGTGTGCTGCGTAACTGGTCGGTAGGGCGGGGAGTGTTGCGCCGGCTACCCGTGCAGCAAGCTGTTCCCATAGGACGTCGAAGGTTCCCGCATCGATCACGATGTGGTGTGTTCCGATGAGGAGCGACGTCTGGTCGGGCCCGGTGGTAGCGACGTGGGCGCGCACGAGTGGCCCGTCGTTGAGGTCGAACGGGACTCGACGGGCGGCGTCGGCGAACGCGTCCATTTCTTCCGTCGATAGCTCCCCGAGCGACTCCCACTTCAGCGCCTCCGCTGGCCCCAAGGGTGTCCGTTCTGCATCGAAGCGGGTGTGGAGGGGCGCATGGTGCATCACCACATCGCGAAGGGCTCGCTCCAATGCTTCGACGTCGACCGGACCGTCCTGTCCGTTGAGCGTGTAGAGCCGGGTGACGTTGTAGCGCGTGTCGGTCGGGTCGAGGCGGTACTCGAGGAGCATCGCCTCTTCGCCCGCCGACAATGGCAGCGGCCCGTCGCCCAACTCGACAGTGACTTCCTGCTCCGCAGCGTCGGCCTCATCGACCAACTCGGCCAACTCGGCGATTGTCCGGGCGCGAAACACGGTGGCATCGGGGAGGTCGGTGCCGAATTCGGTGTCGATGCGCGCAACGACCGCGAGGGCGTCGAGCGAGGCACCGCCAAGATCGAAGAAATCGTCGGTTATCCCAACTGAGTCGAGCGCAAGGATCTCACCCCATATTGTGGCGAGCCGCTCCTCGGTCGGCGTCTCGGGGCGCACACCCTCGCCGCTTCTCCGGTGGAAGCGAGTTGGGGCGGGCAACAGATTTGGGTCGGCTTTGGCGCTGGTCGCAAGGGGTACTTGGTCGAGCCGAACGAATGCCGAGGGGATGGCGTGAGACGGCAGACGCTCACGCAACGATCGGCGGAGTTCGTCGGGATCGAGATCGACCCCGTCGACGCTCTGGTACCAGGCGGTGAGGACGCCGTGGGTCTTCGGTTTGTACCCGATCTGGCCGAGGATGTCGTTGACTTCGTGCTCGTCGATGAGGTCGTCAAGTTCCTCAAGTGCCTCGTCGCGGGTTTTGTGTCCCAACCTGACGTCCCAGCTGTAGGGCTCGGCGTAGCTGTGGTAGCCGCGCTCTTGTTGGTGAACTCGGATGCCGGCGACGTTGATGAGACAGTTTGTCGATCGTCCGGTGTCAGCTGGACGCACCCAGGGCGCGCGGTTTTCCAGGAAGTCGTAGAGCTCGCTCAACGGGACGTCGACGTATAGGTAGAAGTCGAGAAACTCCAAGCGGTCGAGCACGGTCGGATCGTCGAAGACTCGTTGCTCGGGTAACAACTCGGTCACGGCGTCTTCAGAGGCGTGGTACACCCGCCGTGCCTCGAGGACTGTTGCGTCGATGTCGGTGGGGTCGAAACGGCCGGCCTCGAACTGGTGTGGGACAAGCCTGGTCTCGAAGAACTGACCCCGCGAGAGGCCAGTGACGATCACCGGGATGCCGAGGGCTTCGGCGCGGGCCACGGCGAGGGTGTAGATCGTTTTGTAACAGCCTTGGCACACGTTGGAGTAGCGGTTGAGGCTGTCGGCGAAGATCGCGTTCATTGCGTCGGTTGTTGCGAACTCGTGGGTGATCCCGAGGTCGGCGATGCTGCGCCGCACATTCTCCTTTGCCCCCTCGGAGATGAACCCGTTGTCGAGGGTGAGGGCGTGCACCTTCCAGCCCCGCTCGACGAGTTGGTACAGGGCGTATGTTGAGTCCTTGCCACCCGACAGCAGGTGGAGGCAGTCGTAGTCTCCGGTCCGGCGTGCCCGGGCCGCCTCCAGACGCTCGTCGAGGTCGGTTGGTGTGCGGAACCATTCACGGGTCTGCGGCTCGATCTCATCGAACTGGCGACAGACGGAGCAGACACCGAGTGCGTCGATCTCCACACCGGGGACGTCGACGCCGAGACCGCACCGATCGCAGCGCCGAACATCGCTGCGATCGACGGCGTCGATCGGCTGCCAAAGGCGCACGAGGGCGGTGTCGATCGCTGGATGGGCGACCAAGGCTGCTTCGACCTCAGCCGGTTCGAGCCGAATGCCGTTGACCTTCAGTTGATCGTCAGCCCGTCCGCCGAAAACGAGCACACCGAGCCGTTCCACCCGAACGCGGTCGCCGGTCCGGTACCAGACGGTGGAGCCGAGGTCGGCGTGGTGGTTGCCGAGCACCGCCCGATCGGGGGTCCCGACCGGCGGTGGCCCAAACCGTTCCTCGGTCAACTCCGGTCGGTTGAGGTATCCCGACGCCATTCCTGGCCGGTGCACGAAGAGTTCGCCCCAGACGCCGGGAGGCGCGACCTCGCCCAGCGCGTCGAGCACCACAAGTTGGCTGCCTGGTGCGGCATGACCGATTGGAACGTCAACATTGAGGTCCCGCTCTGGGTCGTACTTGTGGATCATGCAGCCGACCACCGCCTCGGTGGGGCCGTACTCGTTGAAGATCCTGACCGGTCCGGCGCATTGGGTCCGCACCCGCTCCGCTACTGGGCGTCGGAACGCCTCCCCGCCGACCACGAAGGTGTCGAGCGAGAGTGGACCGTCCGCTACCCGGGTGAGAATCTCGAGCTGTGAGGGGGTGCCCTTCAGGAACGTGATGCGATCATCACGGCTGATCTGGCCGAGCGCCTCGACTGGATCGGCATCGAATACCACCGTACGCCCACCGGTCATCATGGCGAGGAAAACACTCGTGATGGACAGGTCGAACACGAGTGCCGAGTGCAGTGCGACCCATGGTGGGTTATCGGGATCGCAGTACGACTCGATCGCGAAGTCGAGGTAGTCGGCGAGGCCCCGATGCGAGATCGGTACGCCTTTCGGGAGCCCAGTCGAACCCGAGGTGTACAGGATGTACGCACCGTCGTCGAGCCCCACCGTCGGAAGTTCGATTGGCACAGCGCTGTCGGCACTGTTGCCTTCCTCAGACGGGAGGTGGTCGAGGATGGTGAAAAGACCGGCATCGGCTGCGATCGTCTCGTGTCGACTGACGGGGTCGTCGGGGTCGAGGAACACGAACCGGCCCCCGGCGCGTAACACCCCGTGGACCGCAATCAGGACCTCGATGCTTCGCCCCATGCGTATGCCGACCGGGTCACCGAGGCGGAGCCCATCGGCGACCAGTTGTCGGGCGAGTGTGTCGGCCCGACGGTCGAACTCGTCGCTGGTGATCGTGACGGCGCCCTGCTCGACCACGACCTCGTTGGGGGCGGCGCGCAGACGCTCACGGATCAGTTCGTGAACCGGACGAGCGAGCGACCGTGCCGAAGGTTGTGGGTTGAGTGCCGCCAACTCTTGCCGCTCATTGGCGTCGACGACGGCGATCCGTCCGGCCTTCTCGTCGGGCCCATCGAGAATACCCTTCACGATCGCCGCAAAGTGCTGTGGCAGGGCTCGGTGGGAACCATCGGTGGAGAGTCCCTGGTTGAGGTCCAGTTCCCATCGCAGGACATGGTCACCCTCGACCGATGGATCGAACTCGTCGAATATTTGCACGCGGATCGCGTGGTTGGGTTCGACATGGCCTGACCGCATCCAGTTACGCACGGCCGGATATCCAGCGAACGTGTCCCACCGGGCAGTCGTGACGTTCAACACGACTTCGAACGGCGTGTCGGGGCTCTCTCCCGGGCGTGCTCTCCGCAACACCTGCATCACCGACCGGACCGTACGGGCGAACATCTCCCGATGGGTCTCCTCGTCGTCGAACGTGATGACCATCGGGTAGAGCTCCATCATCGGCCCGATCGCTGTGCTTCCCCAGCGACCTGATCGGTGGTGCACCGGTACGCCGACCACCAGGCTCGACCGTCCGTCAAACCTCCGCACCGCGATCGCCGTCGCCATCGCAGAGAGGGCCAAGAGGCTGAGTTCTGGGGAGAGGGCCCGGAACTCACCCCGGAGCGCCCCATCGAGCGATTTCTGCCAGCCGTCCTGGGGCAGCGGACAACGATCGACCAGCGTGGTTCGCTCGCCTCGAGGTCCATAGAGCGTGAGTGGCGCCATCGGTCCCGCCACTCGCGCGTCCTCGGCCCATTCAGCCGCTCGTTCACTGACCCCGTCACTCGTGGCTTCAATCGATCCGAGGAATGGACCGGACACAACTGCATTGAGGTCAGCTTCGGTCGGGGGTCCGTCGTGGAGGTAGACGGTGGAGACCGCTTCGGCCAGCCGCGCCGCTCCCCACGCATCGATGGCGATGTGATGGACATCAATCCACCAGGTCCAGTCGTCCTCGGCATGACGCAGCAAGACCGAGTCGTAGACGCAGTTGGTCGCATCGATCGGTTGACCAATGCGGTCGGCCGACCACCGTTCGAGGTCCGCAGCTGGCAGATCAAGCACGAGGGTTGATGCCGGGGGAGTGGCAAGGACGCCAATGCGTGATCCATCGGGGTTGACGACCGACCGCAAAACGTCGACCTGACGCACGACCGTGTCGAACGCCTCGACGAACCGGCTGGGGTTGAGCGGACCACGGATACGCACCCGTTCGCCCATGTTGGCCACAGGGAGGTTGTGGTGGCGACGCTGACTCGCCCAGATCAGACGCTGCGTTCGGGTCGGCTCGTACTCCGCCTCGCGGCGAGGGCTGAGCGAAACGGGGGTCAACTCGGATCCGTTCATCGTCGCCACACGTGGGCCACGGTTAAGGCCTGTTCCGATACCACCATGTGGCGTTCGTCTGGGAGGGGATGCAACCCAGCAGGCAACCGGTTCTGCTCGTGGGCGACGAGACGAGCACCGGGCCGAAGCGTCGTGAGTAGGTCTGGGAGGAGTCGGGCGACTACGTCGGTTGGAAGGAAGACAAACACGATGTCGGCGTCATCCAAGCCGACGCCACGTGCATCGCCGGTGATCACGGTGACACGGTTGCCGATCCCGGCGTCAGTCACCCGTTGCCGGGCTCGCTCGGCGAGCACCGGGTCGCGCTCGAACCCGACTGCAACACAACCGCGTCGCGCTGCAGCCTCGAGGAGTCGGCCATCGCCGCAGCCGATGTCGACAACCGTGTCGCCCGAAGTGGCATCGACCAGGTCGAGCAGTGGGTTGAGGAGCGACACTGGCGTTGAGAGAAACGGGCCGAGGCTTGCGTTTTGGCGGTGTCGGAGCCCCACCCGTTCTGCCACGAGACGGAGAACACGAACCACCGGATAACTCCGCCACAGCAGCGTGGGCAACTCGATGGTTGCCCAGTCGGCTTCGGTCGGACGCAGCACTCGAGCGATCCCCGAGCTGGGTGCCGCTTGACGCTGCCACTGCAGACGCACCACCGACGTGGCATCACCGGACCGGACAACCGTCCGTTGCCCGGCGTGGTGCTCGAAGGATCGGCGCGCTCCGCCCGTCCAGGTCGCCCAGGGTTCGAAGCCGGCCTCGACCAACACCCGCTCAGCCTGCATCGCTGTCGAAGCGTCGGCCACCTCGAGCGTCAGGGTATGGCGTTGCTGCAGGTCCGTTGCCGGTGCTGAGTCCACCGGCACCCCGGCCCGCTCGAGGTGGGCCAAAACTTCGGCTCGGGTTTCGGTGATCTTTGCGGTGATTGCCTCGCAGGCGAGGAGGATCGCACGAGCCATAACCGCCGGATTACCGCCGACATCGACGAGATCGAGCGCAGCAACGGCGACGTCGCCGGTGTGGACCCGTTCGATCAGCACCTCTGTCGACACCACCCCAATCTAC
This sequence comes from uncultured Acidimicrobiales bacterium, assembly GCA_905480195.1. Taxonomy (GTDB): domain Bacteria; phylum Actinomycetota; class Acidimicrobiia; order Acidimicrobiales; family Aldehydirespiratoraceae; genus UBA11606. The sequence goes on along the minus strand of CAJQPN010000004.1, from coordinate 29,438 downwards.
CCCTGGGCGGTCAGAGTCAGGACGGCGTCGATTCCGACAGCGTCTATTACGCCACCGATGATCGCGGGCCAGATGATCTCGCGAACTTCAGGGGTGGACGCGAAGTGCACTGGATCTCGGCGGAGGGCAGCTGTCTCGCTGCAATCGCCCGCCGGGCAGGCCCACTCACCAAAGTCATAGGTCGCCACATTGAGGGTGAGGATGGCGTCGTTCATGCAGGTTGGTCGGTCCCGGTAGCCTGCCCCCGGGAGTGTGGCGACGACGGTCGTTGCCTCCTGACTCATCCGATCCACGAGCCGCTCGAAGGCCGCCCGGTACCGTTCGTCGAATTCAATGTCGCACGCGGCGACGATTTGACCGTCGGGTAACCGTCGGCCGGCGATGCCACCCGCCCACCCGAACAACAAGAAGATCACGTCGGGATCGACCTCCTCAATATCGGTTGCGAACCGATCGTCGAAATCACACGCGGGAGGATCTCCAACCAGCCGACCGTCGTCGAAGAGCCAGTCGCCCTCAAAGGTGACCGGGCAGGCGATGACGCTGCGATTCGTGACCTCGACTTCCACTGGACCGATCGCGAGCGGTACGGCGGTTGGCTCACCCATCGACTCAGCGATCGAGTCACCGAGAATGAGGAGGCGGAGCGGCCGTGTCGGCACAACGCTGCTGGTGGTCGGCGAGTCCTCGGCACCTGCGATATCGCCGGCCGTCGTTGTCGGGGGCGGTACCGAGCTGGTCGTCAGCGAGGTCGGCGAGCTCACAACGTCGTTGTTGATTTTGCCGAGCGGCGACAAGGTGACGTTGGCAGCCAGTCCAACCGCCACGGTGATGCCGACGTAGGCGAGTGCGCGGCGTGGGGCGGCTCGGGTCGGCAGTGGCGCCCGGCGTTCGATCAAGATCCACGAAGTTGCGGTCAACGCAGCAGTGATGGCGACCCAAAGGAGGAAAAGAAGTGCCCCGGAGAGTCCGGTCCGCTCCTCGTCGAGGAGGACGATCACCGGCCAGTGCCAGAGGTACACGCCGTAGGAAACCTTCCCGATCATGACCATTGGCCGCATTGAAAGCAGCCTCGCTGTGGCTCCACTTCCGAGTGCTCCAACGATGACCGCCAGCGATGCGAGTGCTGCGAGGCTGAATCCCCATTGGTAGAGCCAGCGTTCACGGCCGTCTGTCGATGCCACCAGGAGCACCAACACAGCGGTGCCGGCTACTGCGAGCGCTTCCGTCGCTCGCCCCGACGCCCGAGCACCAGTTTGCGTCCCGCGTCCGAGACCACAGGCTGCAACGCAGCCCAGGGCAAGCCCAACCGCCCTCGTGTCGGTCCCGAAGTAGAGCCGATTGAGTGCCGTACCGCCCGATGCGCCCCACCAACTCCAGGCCACCGATCCGATGGCGATGATGGCCGCGACCGTGGCCAACGGAGCTCGAAGGGGGACACCGGCTCGACGCGCTCCTGTGGCCACCGCTGCAATCACGAGGGGCCAGATTGCGTAAAACTGCTCCTCGATTGCGAGAGACCAGGTGTGCTCGAGGAGCGATGGTTGGTCGTAGGCCGCAAAGTACTCGTATCCCTCGCGGAGCCGGTCCCAGTTGGCGATGTAGAGGAGCGTCGCTGCGACCTCCCGCCCGGCCTCTTCGGCGGTGAGCGCTGACCAGACTGCGACGGCTGCGCAGAGGGCGAACAGGGCGGGGAGCAGTCGTCTCGCCCGGCGCGCCCAGAACCCCCCCAACCCAAGGCGACCGGTGTCCTCGATCTCCCCGATAGCGAGCGCAGTAATCAGGAAGCCCGAGATCACGAAGAAGACGTCGACGCCGAGGAATCCGCCATCGAGGAGCTCGGCGTGATGGAGGAACACAGCGCCGACGGCGAGTGCCCGAAGTCCGTCGAGTGCCGGAACATAGCCGAGGCGCCCTGAGCGGGAGGTGAGGATCGCCGACGGTACGGAACCCTGAGATGTCATGTCGTCAGCGAAGGAGGGCCATGAGTTTTCGGTGGAACACCTCGACTGCTGGGCGAAGGAAGCCTGGGTTGAGATGATCGATGGGTCGGGTGGCAAAACGGAACGGGATGCTCACGTTCGGTTCGAGTGCCTCGACCTCGTGTGACCAGTACGGCGGGATGAAGAGCGTCTCTCCCTCACCCAAGCGGGCCTCGAATCGAACCGCGCGGTCCAGACGTTGGAACTGCGACCGGTCGGCCTCTCGAGACCGTGCTGGGAGTCGTGTCCACCTGCTCGTGGGGCGAAACGGTGAAGAGAAATAGATGTTGCCTCGGTCCTCGGGACCGAACATGACGACCTGTTTCGAGCCGACGGGCTGGAACAGCAGGCCAGTCCATGCGTCGTGATGTAACGGGGTGGTCACTCCCTTCGACCCGATCCAGATCCCACTTGCATGCACGTCGGCCGCTCGGCCGGCCAAGTGCTCGAGCTGAACCGCCATCTCTTCGATGATCGCACCGATGCCACCTCCGAGACCGTCGCGGGCGAACAGCTTGTACGTGCTCCGCTCATCGGTATCGATCCAGAGGTCGTCCAAGAACTCGGTGATGGTGAGGTGATCGGTCCTGATCCGCTTGGCCCCGTAGTCGCCAACGTAGAGAAAGAAGGGCCGCTCGGCGTCATGTCGGTTTACCGGGAACGGATGACCGTCGCCGATGGACCGCAGACCGTGGAGGTCGGGTCGCACTGTGAGCTCGAGGCGTTCGTAGAGATCGGTGAGGATCACCGGCACACCGCGACCAAGAACACTTGGAAGATCGGTGTTGTTGAGCGACACTCGCTCGATCTCGCGCGTGCCACCCGCGCGACCCATGGTTCGAACGCGCGAAACACCGCGGTCGATCAACCAGATCGGGGTGAGAATGACGATCAGACCGCCAAAGGCCACCAGGTGAACGAGTGAACGGGCCCCGGGAATCTTTGCCATGGCCCCAGTATCGCCGCTTCTTCAACCGAGTGACGTAACGGCGCGGAGAACCCGTACCGGCCATTTTGATTTGGGCCAGCAAGCGACGCATCCGGACCGGTATCTCGCTGGCCGGTCACGACTGGCCGGCTGCCTTCTTTGAGCATCGCCTTGGCCTTGCGTTCATGACCGACCGGGGCTCGTGTCGCATCGATCGGGTCAGCGCATCAGGATGCCGTCGTGTCTGTCCGAGTGAGGAGCGGAAGTTCGCATGTCCGGGTTAGCGGCTCGTTGGCCTTCGTGGTGGTGAACGCCCGGATCCAGTGCGGGCACAGGAGTAGCCGTCGATCCTCGTGACCATCGTGCACGCCCGAACCTGGCAGGTCGCGTCGGCCGGTAGCCTGCCGCATGAGCCGGTTCCACGATTTCAAAATGATGTCCCTTGAAGGCGAGCAGATCTCGTTCTCGGATTTTGCTGGCTCTGCCTGCCTCGTCGTCAACGTCGCTTCCGCTTGAGGCATGACGCCTCAGTACGCAGGTCTGCGTGCGCTTCATCGTGACGACAACGGGGTCCAAGTCTTGGCGTTCCCATGCAACCAGTTTGGTGGCCAGGAACCAGGAACGGCCGAGGAGATCCGAGCCTTCGTGAATGAGAACTACGAGGTCGATTTCCCGATGTTCGCGAAGATCGACGTCAACGGCGACAAGGCTGCTGATCTCTATGAGTGGCTCAAGGCTCAGCAGCCCGGCGACGGTCCGTCCGCCGATGTCACCTGGAACTTCGAGAAGTTTCTGGTCGACGCCAACGGCGAGGTAGTCGAGCGATTCGGCCCGATGGCCTCTCCCGAAGAGATCGGCGAGCGGCTCAGCAACCTCTTGGGCTGATACCGAGCTGCTTGGTTGCGGGAGCGCTTTGACGGGCTGTCGGTGAGATTGAATGCTTCTCGCATGACGAGTAGCGGTTTCTTTCTTCGCAGCGGTGAGACCTGGCGCTCACCGTGGGACGACTACCGGTCGCTTCGCGACGACTCGCCCGTCCACTTTGTCCCCGCCGACGGCGACAACAGCGACTTCTGGGTGTTGTCACGCTTCGCCGACGTGTTCGCTGCGGTACGCGACACGACCAGGTTCTCTTCGGCAGAGGGACTCACGCCGAACGCTGACGCGATGTCGATGTTTGAAGCGGGCCAGCAGCCGATTGTGATGATGGACCCACCCGACCACACTGCGATGCGTCGGCTGGTCGCCCGACAGATGACACCACGGCGAGTCGGCCGTATCGAGCAGGCCGTGCGCGAGTTTGTCGATGACCGCCTCGACCACGTCGCCGATGCGGGCGGCCAGTCGATCGACATCGTCGACGCCTTGTTCAAGCCGTTGCCGTCCTTCGTGGTAGCGCATTATCTGGGCGTCCCACCGCGCGATCGCGGACGGTTCGACGCCTGGACCAATGCCATCGTCTCAGCGAACGCTGCTGGCGCGATCGAAACGGCGATGGATGCGGCGCTCGAACTTTTCGCCTACGCGACGGAGCTCATGGAAGCGAAGAAGGTCGAGCCGGGAGAGGATCTCGTGACTGACCTGGTCGAGGTGGGTGACGACGTCGTGTCCCCAGGGTGGGTCGTCGGCTTCGTTTTCACGATGGTGACCGGTGGGAACGACACGATGACCGGCATGCTCGGTGGGTCGGCCGAACTGTTGACCGATCATCGCGACGAGCGGCAGCGGCTACTCAACGATCGATCACTGATCAAGAATGCAGTCGAGGAGTTCCTGCGGCTCACCTCGCCGGTCCAGAACCTGGCCCGCACCACAACCACCGACGTTGAGCTCCATGGCCAGCAGATCAAGGCGGGCGAAAAGGTTCTGCTGTTGTACGGTTCGGCGAACCGAGACGAGCGGGAATTCGGTGCCAGTTCGGGGGATCTCGACGTCGGCCGCGACATCGACAAGACAGTGAGCCTCGGCTACGGAGCCCACCACTGCCTCGGCGCGTCAGCAGCCCGGCTACAGGGCTGCGTTGCACTCAGTCGGTTGCTTGAGCGTTTCCCTGCCTTCGAGGTTGACTCGGCGGGCGGCCGTTTCGCGCCAGGTGGGTTCGTACGTCGTTACGAATCGCTTCCATTCACGGTGTAGGCCAGCATGGGGGACATGAGTGAGCCCTTGCCAGTTACGCCAGAACTCCTCGTCGAGATCGAACTCATCAAGCGCTGCAAGTTTGCGTACCTGCGGTTGGTGGATCAACACCGGTTCGACGATCTCGCCTCGGTCATGACCGATGACTGCACAGCTGCGTATTCCGACGGTACGTACAGCTTCGAAGACCTCGCCGGGATCATCGCCTTTCTCCACGAGAACATGGGACGACCTGAGTTCTTGTCGAGCCACGCCTGCCACCATCCCGAGATTGACGTGTTCGCCGATGGCACCGCCACTGGCGTTTGGAAACTCGAAGATCAGGTGATCATCACCGACTTTGGCGTCAACCTGCGCGGCGCAGCGTTCTACGAGGATCGGTACGTCAAGACGGGCGACGGCTGGAAGCTCAGTCACACCGGCTACACCCGCACCTATGAGGAGATACACCCAAGGACTGGGATCGAGGGCCTCAACCTTTCGACTAACGGGTTCAGGTGAGACCGAGGATCAGCCAGAGGGTGACCATCCCCGCCAACAGGCTGGCCGGTACGTTGCGCCATCGCACGATGATGATGGCCGCCACGCACACAGCGATGATCCGGGGCCAGTCGTCGCCAAAACTCGCAAACCGGTCGCCACCGAGCATCGCTGGCAAAGCGATCGCGGCGAACGAGGCTGGAGCGACGTAGCGGAGCGAGCGTTCAACGATCGGTGGAAACCCGACCCGGTCGCCTGCGACGATGAACGATGCCCGGGTGAGGTACGTGATGGCGCCGGCGGCGAAGACGGTTGCCCACGTGCTCATGTCGCACCCTCCGACCGGGTTTCGGCGATTGCACCGGCACTCACCCCGGCGAGGATCGCAATGATCACACCGGAACCCTGCGGAAAGTCGGCGGTCAGCAAGGCGACGCCACCACCGACCGCTGCAGCGGTGATACCGGGCCGGTTTGTGATGCTCAGCAGCATCAGGCCCGTGAACAACAGGGGAACGGCGAAGGCGAGGTGCCAGTCCGGATTGATCACGTCGCCCAGCAAGATGCCGGCGGTGACGGATGCGACCCACATTGTCCAGAGCGTCATCGCCGAGCCGAAGTAGTTCCAGAGACGCTCGCGGGCTGCCATGTCGTCGGGTTGTGAGGCTGCGAGCGCGAAAACCTGGTCGATCAGGAAATAGGGCCCCACGTAGCGAAACCAGCGAGGGAAGCCCACGAACCTCGTCCGTAGCGCTGCGGAGTACATGGCGTGCCGAGAGTTGATGAACGCGACGGTGAGGAGAACGATGGCTGCGTTGGTCCGCTCGGCCATCAGCTCGAGCAGGGCCAGGTTTGCCGCCCCGGCCAGGATCACCCACGAACCAACCCAGCCCACGAGGGAACCAATGCCTGATTCGGCAATGACGACGCCGATCACCATCCCGAACGGGATACCGGGAAATCCGAGGGCAATGATGTCGGTGGCCCCGGTTCGGAACGCCCGCTGATCGAAGGAGAACCCGTTCACCTGTCGGAGGCTACGGCGTCTTTCGTGGGGTACGCCCGGCACGGTTGACGCTGCGGCGGACGACACGTCCCAGCTCGCAAAGCTGGCCGCTGCTGCGGTACCGATGGCTCATCTGGAGCAAGATTGCACGGTGTCTTTTCCCGACTGGTCGATCAACGCCGTCAATCTCGAAGAACACTCGGACAACCCGGTGCACACGGTCGAGGGTGGGGTGGCAGCGGGCTTCACGGGTGCCGTCGTCGCCGGAACGACGATCTTCGCCTACGTCACCCGGCCGGTTGTCGAGGCGTGGGGGGCTGACTGGGTGACTGGTGGTGGTCACGAGGTCTGGTTCCGCGCCCCGGTCCTGGCCGATGCGTTGGTGGTTGTGGGTGGGGACGAAACCGAAGTCACCGCGTCGGTCGATGGTCGCGTCACTGCGGTTCTCGTCCCTGAGCGAGTGGCGGGAGCACCCGGTGATCCCGACGGGGACCGTTTGGAGCCCCTCGTTGAGGTGATGCGCGAGCAATGGGTTGGCTACGCAGGGCGCTGTGGCGAAGATCTCGGGCTCTACGCGCAAGAGAACCTGGTGCATCCGGTTGTGTGGCCGTCGTTGTGCAACCTTGTTTTTGCGCAACAACTCGTCGACGGTCCGTGGGTGCATACCCGAAGCCGGGTTCGGCACCTGAGCGCGGTCAGGCCAGGTGACACCGTGGTGATCGAGGCATGGGAGACCCGCCGGTTCGCAACGCGAGCCGGCGAACGTGCGGTCGTGGATATGCGCATGACCGTGGGCGATGAACTTGTCGTCACCGTCGAGCACGAAGCGATCATTCGGCTCTCGTGACGGAACGCACGGAGACCTGTCTCGTTCGCGCTATGCCGGTCGGCAGAATTCGTCGTAACGCTCGCTCGTCATCGGGTGTTCGTCGAGCGTGTCAGGGTCGAGGATCGACCGTTCGACGTTGTTGATGTCACCCAGGTACACGTGGATCGCTCTTGCGGGGGCATGATCTGGCGCGCTGATGGCGTGGATTGCCTGCTCACCGAGCACCATCACCTCGCCGGCCTCGAGCAGGCGCCCAGTTGTGGCCGTGATGCCGTCTGCTGTCCGCGCCCAGAACCGCTGCTGCTCGCAGCCTTCGAACACGCCGATCATCGCGATCATGTTGTGGTCGTGGGGTGGCTGGACCACTCCAGGCAGGGTGTCGAGCACCATCACAGTCAACTCGGGGGACCGGTGGCAGATGTGCTCACCACCCAGTCGGAAGCCTCGGGGACTCGTGGCGACCTCGTCTTCGCGGAATCGGGGAATCGTTGCTGCGAGGGTTGCCGGATCTTCGAACAGCGCGTGCATCACCGTGGTGATGTCTTCGCGGGCCCGGTCGCTGGCGACTGCCTGTTTGCACCGCTTCACAAACTGCTCCAAGACCGGCGTGTTCTCCATGCGCCTGGAGCCTAGACCGAGCAGTTCATGGCTTTTTGAGCGATCGCATGAGGCCGGTGGCCGGGGTGATGTTGCCTTCGACCAGGCCGTCCCATGCGCCAGCGAGCGCGTCCGGACCGTTACCGATCCGAACGTCGAGCCATTGGTCGGTGAACTCCACATAGGCCGCGAATGCCTTGGCCACTCGACGCATCGGTTCACCCGAGCCCCAGTCGGAATTGCGCTTCTCGAGTTGGCCCGGCGCGAAGAAGAACGTCGGGGTGGGGCCAGCCATCGCGGGGCGGGCACCGAATGCTTCCCAATGGCTGCCGCCGACCGCCATCGAATAGGCCAACTCGCCTCTGAAGTGGTTGTGCAGCGCCGCCAGCAGCTGGCCATCGCCGGCCATGTCGACCACGACAGCGCGACGAGCGGTGTTGATCGTCGTGATCTCGTCGTAGGTGATGACCTCGGAGTAACAACCGAGTGCTTCGACGAAGGCACGGTTTCGCTCCGACGTCAGGCCTACGCTCAAACCACCGCGCTGTTGCACCGTCCATGCCAAGGCGATGCTGGTCTTCGACGAGGCGCTTGTGATGATGGTGGTTTCGGCGCCGAAGTTGTCGTTGTCGAAGAGGAGGTCTTCGGCCAGCCAGCTGGTCATGAACAAGCCTCGCAGGAGCGCAACGTGGGCTTCCCGCGCAGGGTCGTATGCCGGGTCCTTGGCGACGTTGGCGAACTGTCGATACACCGGCGCGTGACCAGCACGATGAGCGCCGATGTCGAGCAGGCCGGCTTCGGTTGCCTCTGCGGCGAGCACGTGCTCATCGGCCATCGGAAAGAAACCGAAGCAGCGCATGCCCGCTTCGATTTCAGGGTTGGCCGACTCGACGACCTCGCCGTAACCCATCGCTGGCACGTGGCCCCACGGCAGGTCGACAGGAAAGAATCCCCAGTAGTCCAGCATGTCGCCGGCGACGGCGTAGGTGACGTTGTTCGAGGTCAACGCGAACTGTTCGATCGAGAAGCGCACCTCGCCCGCCGTGAGGCCATATCGGTCATGGTCAGCGAATCGGGTGTCTCGGATGGACGATCGGTTGACCTGGAGGGAAGTTGCCATGTGGCAGACGGTAGTAAATGCCAGCTCTGATGGCAGAAGGTGGTCAGGAGGGCCTGAGCCAGACCGCTGTCGCGAAACAAGGTGCCGGTGAGACCGGGCTGCGAAGCAATCAGTATCTCCCCTGCCGGCATGGGTATGGGAGCGCTCCCCATGTTCGCCAATTCGCATCGGCGGGTAGCCCAAAGCGCGTCGTGTGACGCATGACGTCGTGGTTCGACATGTCTTTGGCCATGCCGTGTGCGACATCGACGCGGAACCCGTCGGTGCCGCGGTCGAGCCAGAATCGCAGGGTTGACGTGCACTCGGATTGGATATCGGGAAGGGTCCAGGCGAGGTCGATGATGACCCGAATCCCGAGTTGGTGGGCGTCGCCGATCATGTTCTCGGCTTGTTCGAGTGTGCCGAACGCGGGATCGATGTTGCGCTCGTCGGCGAGATACGACCGTTTTGAGCGCAGACCTTCGACGTCACCGATTCCGTCACCGTGTCCATCGGCGAATGAGCGGATGTACACCTGGGAGATGGCGCTGGTGCGTCACCAGTCGTGTGTGGTTATGTCGTGGTTTGGGTCAGCGGCGGCGGGGGCCACCGTTGGTGCCGGGCCACCGGCTGCCGCCAATCACATCGGCGTGCATCCCGAACGTATCGGGGTTCAGCGGACCTGCGTTGGAGATGTCTCGTGCCTTCATCTGATGGGTGACGAGCGTCGCCTCGACCCCTCCGTCGACGGGCAGATAGCGGGCGACTGGGTCCCATGGTGAGTCGAGCAGCTTGAGTTCGCCCTCGAGGTTCTCGACGTGAACGGGTTGCATCGTGGTCGCCACGTCGACAACAACCGGTGCGAAGTCGTAGCCATCACCGCCGCCGATCTGACGGCTGTACTTCGTCCACCACTCATGCTCGGTGTACTCGGTCCCGGGAGTTCCCTCGCCGATGACCGTGCCGTGATACTCGACGAATGTGTAGCCCTGATGGGTCGCCCGAGCGCCAACCGTGTCACCGAGGCGGTAGTAGTCGATCTCGCACAGGAACTTTGGTTGGCCGTTGCGTTCGCCGGAAATGAAGACCGCTGCTTCCTGATCGATACCCATGCCCAGGTTGTACTGACCCTCGACGCCTTGCCAGCTGGCGGGGACTTTGATCGATACGCCGTACTCGGGCTCGCCCTGGATCGGGACGCAGTAGATCCCGATCTGGACAGTGTTGTCGCCGGTTGGTTCGATGCCGTCCGGGAGCAGCGGGGCGATGTTTCCCTCACTGGTCTGGTAGGTAATCACGAGCTTGGGCCATCCGGCGATTTCGCCGCGTCGAGCGTGTGGTGCTTCAGCCATACAACCAGCGTCGCATGCGCTGGCCGTCGAAGGCGAACCTCACGCCGGTATGTGGGCCGCTACCACCGCCTCGAGTGTCGTGACGAAGACCGAGGCGTGGTCGGTTGGCTCCGATAAGGCGGCGATAGTCGCAGGGTCGAGGCCTGCCTTGGTCATCGACCAAAGGGCAGGTGCTCGAAGGTGCGTCGGAATGGCGGACTCGTCGCGGAGTGCCCCGACGAGGAACCCGCCGACGGTCGACAGGATCGAGCGAAGTGCGAGAGCGGCGTCCTCGCCGGTGAGGCCTGCCGCTTCGATCTCGTGCGCGAGCGCGACTTCGAGCGGATGTTCGAGCAGCGCCGTTGTGCCGGTCTGGTGGGCGAGGGAGGTAACTGCACGGTTGGCGAACGCGCTGTCCCACACGTTGTGGGCTGCGGAGGTGACCCGTTGTCGTGCAGTCGATCCTGAGATCTCACGCTCGGCCATCTGTGTCGAGCGGGTGCGGATGAGCTCGGCGATCAGTTCGTCGCGGGAACCGACGTGCCAGTACACGGTGTTGGTGGTGACGTTGAGTTCGGCGGCGAGACGGCGCATCGTGAGCGCGGCAGGCCCCTCGCTCTCTACGAGGTGGAGCGCGACCGCGACCATGTCGGCTCGGTCGAGGCCAGCGCGCCGGCCGGTGTTGACGGCGTGCGTTGCGTTCTGTGACACTGTGCAAGTAATACTAGAACGCCGTGCAAGTGACAGCAACGGTGCAAAAAGGGAGTGACATGCCGAACCCGCTCGAAGGCGTCGACCAGTCCAACGCCCCGTACATCATCGTCAGTTCCGACACGCATGCCGGCCTGTATGTCGACGACTATCGCGAGTACCTCGAGTCGTCCGTCCACCCGCAGTTCGACGAGTGGCTCAAATCTCGTCACGAGCATCGCGTGATGGTCGAGGAGATGAACGGCGCGTACGTCGAGCAGTGGGAAAGCGAGAACGAGCACGGTCTGAAAGGTGCATACGACCCCGACATCCGTGACGAAGCACTCGATGCCGACGGCATCGCCGGTGAAGTGATCTTTGCCGATGGTGACGCCGTCACCGGGATGGAAGCACCCCCGTTCGGCGCTGGCCTCCATGCCGGCGCGATCACCGACCCGAAGCTGGCATGGGCAGGCGCTCGGGCCCACAACCGTTGGCTCGAGGAGTTCTGTGCCACCAATCCGCCTCGGCGGGCCGGTGTGGCACTCGTTCCCGTCACCCATGGGGTCGAGGAGTCGGTAAACGAGATCCATGCACTCGCCGACAAACCAGGCATCAAGGGGATCATGATCCCCACGATGTGGCACGACGCGCCGTCGTACGGTCATGAGATGTACGACCCTGTCTGGCAGGCGTGCCACGAGACGGGCCTGGTCGTACACACCCACTCCGGCGAAGCCGATGCGGCGGCCTACAACGAGAACATGGCGCAGTACATGCTCGAGGTCGCGTTCTGGACCCATCGCCCACTGTGGCAGTTCCTGCTGTCAGGCAAGTTCGACAAGTTCCCGAACCTCAAGTACGCACCGGTTGAGTGCGGATCGTGGTGGCTCGGCGATCTGCTGTGGAAGACCGACGTGATGTTCGGCGGCACCAACTGGAAGGTCAAGAAGATGAGTAGCCGCACACACGGCCTCATCGAGCGCTTGCCCTCGGAGTATGTCGGCGAGAACGTCTTCATCGGGGCCTCGACCATGAGCAAGGTCGAGTTGCGCCGGCGTTATGTCAACGGCGTCGACGCCCTCATGTGGGGGACCGACTACCCGCATCCCGAAGGCTCATGGCCGAACACCAAGACTCGTCTCGAGACCGACTTCCAGCAGATCCCGATCGAGGAGGCACGGCTGCTCCTCGGTCTCAACGCCGTGTAGTGCTACGACCTCGACGAAGATGCCTTGCGGGTCATCGCCGACTAGATCGGACCAACCCCTGAGCAGCTCAACCAGGACGCGGCACTACGGACTGACCCGAACGCGATCCGTGAGGCTCGGTGGTGGTTCGAGGACTACGGCGTCCCCTGGCCCGAGTAGGTGTTGCCGTAGCGGCTGCCCTCGGGCCGGTTCGCTCCGATACGCGACACACCGCCCCCGCCGAGGTGGCAGGGACGGTGCGTCACATCATCGTGAAGAGCAGCCCGAACCTCAGTCGAGGTCGAAGCGGTCCGCGTCCATGACCTTGCCCCACGCCTTGGCGAAGTCGGCGACGAACTTGTCACCGGCATCGTCGGCGGCGTAGACGTCGGCGATCGCACGCAGGATCGAGTTTGACCCGAAGACGAGGTCGTTGCGGGTGCCGGTCCAGCGGGCTGCGCCGGTGGCGCGGTCGGTGCCATCAAAAACGCCCTCGGCGGTCTCGGAAGCGGTCCACGCGGTGCCGATGTCCATCAGGTTGACGAAGAAGTCGTTGCTGAGGACCCCGACCCGGTCGGTGAGCACGCCGTGGCCGTCGGTGCTGACGCCGAGGACTCGGAGGCCGGCCACGAGAACCGCCATCTCCGGGGCCGAGAGCCCAAGCAGCTGAGCCTTGTCGATTAGCAGGTGCTCGGCGACGTGGGCATTGCCCTTCCCGAGGTAGTTGCGGAAACCGTCCCAGCGAGGCTCGAGCCAGGCGAAGCTCTCTTCGTCGGTCTGGTCCTGCGTGGCATCGCCGCGGCCGGTCGAGACGTCGACGCTGACCGAGACCCCGCCGGCGGTGGCGGCAGCCTCCACTGCGGCGGTGCCGCCGAGGACGATCAGGTCGGCCATCGAGACGTCGAAGCCGAGGCTCGACTGCACACCCTCGAGGGCGGTCAGGACTCGACCCAGGTCGGCCGGGTTGTTCGCTTCCCAGTCACGCTGGGGGGACAGACGGATACGGCCGCCGTTGGCTCCGCCGCGCATGTCGGAGTTGCGGTAGGTCGAGGCCGAAGCCCAGGCGGTGCTCACCAGATCGGTGACGCTCAGGCCTGCGTCCATAATTGCGGCCTTGGCGGTGGAGATCTGGTCACCGGTGAGCTCGGTCCCTGCTGGGATCGGGTCCTGCCAGAGGAGTTCCTCGGCCGGCACCTCCGGGCCGAGGTAGCGCACCTTCGGGCCCATGTCGCGGTGGGTCAGCTTGAACCACGCCCGAGCGAACGCGTCGTCGAGGAGGGACTGATCGTCGCGGAAGCGCTGGCTGATTCCGTTGTAGATCGGATCCATCTTCATGGACATGTCGGCGGTGGTCATCACCGGCGTGTGGGCAACGCCCTCGCGACCACCGGCGTCCGGGACGGTGCCGGCCAGGGCTGGTGCATGCCACTGCTTGTGGCCGGCAGGGCTCTCGGTGAGCTCCCACTCGTTGTCCATGAGCGTCTCGAGATAGTTGTTGTCCCACATCGTGGGCGTCGAGTTCCACGCTCCTTCGAAGCCCGAGGTGGTGGCGTGAACGCCCACACCGGATTCGAAGCCGTTTTTCCACCCGAGCAACTGCTGCTCCATCGGGGCGCCCTCGGGCTCGGCGGCGACGTCGTCCTCGGGCCCCGCACCGTGCATCTTGCCGAAGGCGTGGCCGCCGGCGACGAGCGCCACAGTCTCTTCGTCGTTCATCGCCATACGGCGGAAGGTCTCGCGAACATCGCGACCCGAGGCCACCGGATCGGGGTTGGCGTTGGGACCTTCGGGATTGACGTAGATGAGACCCATCTGGACAGCCCCGAGCGGTTCCATGAGCTCGCGGTCGCCGCTGTAGCGCTCGTCGTCGAGCCAGGTGGTCTCCGGGCCCCAGTAGACGTCTTCTTCGGGGGCCCAGGTGTCGGGTCGACCTCCGGCGAAGCCGAACGTCTCGAACCCCATCGACTCGAGCGCCACGTTGCCGGCGAGGATCAAGAGGTCGGCCCAGCTGATCTTGCGCCCGTACTTCTTCTTGATCGGCTCGAGGAGCTGACGGGCCTTGTCAAGGTTGCCGTTGTCGGGCCAGCTGTTGAGAGGGGCGAACCGCTGCTGACCGGTGCCACCCCCACCGCGACCGTCGTGGGTGCGGTAGGTGCCGGCTGCGTGCCAGGTCATGCGGATGAAGAAGGGGCCGTAGTGGCCGTAGTCGGCAGGCCACCAGTCCTGGCTGTCGGTCATCAGGGCATGGAGGTCGGCCTTCAGGCCCTCGTAGTCGAGGGTGGCGAACTCGGCGGCGTAGTCGAAGTCCTCGTCCATCGGATCGGCCGACGGATTTCCTTGGTGAAGGATGTTGAGGTTGAGCTGGTTGGGCCACCAGTGCTGGTTCGCTTGACTACCGCGAGCGGAGTGGTCGTTATGAAGGACTGGACACTTGTCTTCTGACATTGGGTGCTCTTTCTTGATCCAGGGGAGACCACCAGCCTAACCAGATCCCCTGGACATGGTCCAGATCGAGAACCCATCCGATTCGGTGCTTTTTTCGCAGCGCTCCGCCGGTCGCCTACGCTGCCGCGCCATGGCAACGGTGTGTCAACCGTCGGCTCTGATCGACACGGATCGGTATCCCATTGCGGTGGGTGGCCGACGCCGTGACGACGCTGTGGCGGCGGTGCGTTCGGCCTTGGCCGATGACGGCTGCGCGGTGCTCCCGGGCTTCCTCAGTGCGACAGGCTGTCGCGAACTGCTTGCCGAGGCGGTCGAACGTGAGCCCCTGGCGTTCTACAACCCCGCAAACGAGGCGAACGTGCACCTGGGCGACGCCGACCCGTCCCTACCGGACGATCACCCCCGCAATCGGTTCTTCTCGCGTACCAACGGGTTCGTCCGAGCCGACGAGTGGGACCACACCACGCATGCCAGACGCCTCTACGACTGGCAACCACTCAAGGACTTTCTGCAGGATTGCCTTGGAAAGGACGAGCTGCACGTCTACGAGGACCCGGTCTCGAACATGATCGTGAACGTCCAACGGACGGGCCAGGAGTTCAACTGGCACTTCGACACCAACGAGTTCACGATCACAATGCTGTTGCAACCTGCTGACGAGGGCGGGTTGTTTGAGTACGTGCCGGATCTCCGAAGCCCCCTCGACGAGAACGAAGCCGGTGTCACCGCTGTTCTCAACGGTGACCGAACCAATGTGCGCACCATCGACCTCCGCCCTGGCGACCTGCAGTTCTTCCTCGGCCGGTTCTCGCTGCATCGGGTCACCCCGAACGGGGGGGCGGCCACGCGCCTGCTCTTGATCATGTCGTTCAGCGAGACGTCCGGGTCGGTCGGCTCGGTTCAGCGGACCCGGAGCCTGTACGGCAAGGTCACCGAAGAGCATCTCGCGGCAGCCGCAGCACCCGTTCGCGCCGACGCTCTGCTGGACTGATCCGATGCGCACACTGATCATTGGTGCTGGGATCGCCGGCCTGGCTGCGGCTCGTCGTCTTCTGGAACTCGGTGTCGACCCGGACGATCTGCGGATCGTCGACAAGGGTCGCGGGGTCGGTGGCCGAATGGCGTCTCGCCGGATCAAGACGCCCGCAGGCGTCGCTCGGTTCGATCACGGGGCGCAGTTCTTCACGACCCGAGGTGAAGTGTTCAGCGACACCGTCGCAGAAGCGGTCGCTGCTGGCGCGGTCGTTGAGTGGACGCGCGGGTTCGAAACCGAGCCCGATGGGCACCCGCGTTGGCGTGGCAGCGCCGGCATGACCTCGCTGTGCAAGTGGTTGGCGGCAGAGGCCGGACTCGAACCGCTGCTCGGCTACCGGATCGTCGACGTGAGCGCCGAGTTGGCCGTCCATCCGGCGGACGCGGTGATCCACACAGCGCCCGTGCCCCAGGCCCTCGCGACGATGGCGTTCGGCGGGCTGTTGCCCGACCCGGCGCTGGCGCAGCAGCTTTCGGAGATCCACTACAAACCGACGATCACTGTGTTGCTTGCACCGTCGATCGATCCGACCGGCATGGCTGATCACGGCGGAGCGCAATACATCGACCATCCCGATCTCGCCTTCGTGACTGACAACCGAGCGAAAGGGATCTCGCCGGTTCCCGCAGTGACGATCCATCTGTCGAACGAACGCAGCATCGAACTGTGGAATGCCACCGATGAAGATGTCTTGGTGCACGCGCTCGCAGCGGCGGCCGATGTGCTCGAAGGCGCTGGTGATCGCGCTGCACTTGTCGGTCACCAGGTGCAGCGGTGGCGCTACGCCGGTCCGGTCGACATTCACCCTGATGCGACCGTCGTGTGGGGGAACGATCCGATAGTTGCTCTGGCGGGCGAAGCCTTTGCCGGCCCGAAGGTCGAAGGAGCCTTCATGTCGGGTCGCACAGCTGCCGAAGCAATCACCGGTCGATGAACCGCCTCCTTGGCGTCATCGCAGCGCTGGTCTTGCTCGCCGTGAGCTGTGGCTCCGACGGTTCAGTCGGTGCATACTCGCTCACCGTGCTGGTCGATGGACTCGACGGCCCTACGCAGCTCGCGATCACCGACGACGCCTGGTTCGTCGCCCACCTGAACGGTTCCGAGGGCGATGGCTCTGGCCAGGTCCTCCGGCTCGACCCGGACGATCTCCGTGCCGCACCCGTTGTCGTTCTCGATGGACTGGAGAAGCCCACAGGGGTCGCCGTGTTCGCCGGCGAGTTGTGGGTGATGGAGCAACGACGCCTCACTCGAAGTTCCCTCGACGGCTCCGATCGGCGGGTGGTTGTTGCGGACATGGCCTACAACGGGCGTTCCCAGGGCACGCTCACCGTCGACGGTGACCGGTTGTTGTTCGACACGTCGGGCACGAAACGGTTTCCCCCTGGCCCGGGCGGTTCGCCCGTCGAGATCTCGGGTGCGCTGTGGGCTGTCGATGGAGACGGGGTGATTACGAACGTAGCGTGGGGGTTCAAGCACGCATATGCCCACGCGGTCAGCGCCGACGGCAGGCTGTGGACGACGGAGATTTCAGACGGCAGCTTTGACGGTGCGCCAGCGACTGACGAGTTGGTCGCCGTGAGCGAGGGCGTCGATCACGGTTGGCCCGCATGTGTGGGCGACAACCGGGCGGTTGAGGACGCGGGCGTTGCGGATCCGTGCACCGGCGTGCCCCGATCGCAGGCGGTGTTCGGGCCGGGTGCAACACCGACGGGCCTTGCGGTCTCGCCGTGGGATCCGTCTCGCTTGTTCGTCGCCCTCTGGGTCGACGCAACGATCGTTGAGGTCGACACCAGTGGGGCGGCGCCCGCCGCTCCGGTCGTTATCGCCACTGAGCTCAGTCGACCACAGCACCTCGTCGTTGACGGCCTGCGGCTCCTGGTAACCGATCACGCTGCCGGAACGATCGTCGTAATCGAGCGGCGCGAATGAACAGGCTGCATCAGGTCCCCGAAGTTGCTGTATTTGTCGTCGAAGACGGCACGATGATCGTGAAGCACCCGATCTGCCGGTGGTTCATCCGTCGACTTCGGTTCGGATTTCGGCGGAGTGTTCGCCGGTGCGAGGCGGCCGTAGCCGCGCCGTGTTGATCACCTCGCCGTCGAGCCTGATCGGATTGCGGACCGCCTGGTATCCGTCGGGGCCGTCGATACGAGGACTCATCTCCATCTCCTCGGCCCAGGTCAGTGCCTCGGGCAGCGAGTTGACCGGTCCGCAGGCGACTTGTGCGCCTTGCAAACGCTCGACCCAGTTGGCGCGAGTGTCGTTGAGGAAGATCGGTTCGAGGATCTCGTTGAGTTCCTCGACGTTGTGTCGCCGCAGCGTGTTGGTGACGAACCGGGGATCGCTGATCAGATCGGGCCGACCGATCTCGCGGCAAAGGTTGGCGTAGAGCTTGTCGTTGGCGGCTGCGACGATCATCTCGCCGTCGGAACAGCGGTAGCTCTCGTACGGTGCGATGGAATAGTGCTTGTTGCCGCCGCGGCCGGGGTTTTGACCACCCATCATCACCCCGGTCTGATGGTTGAGGAGCCCGGCGAGGCCGGCGTCCATCAGGGACACTTCGACGTGCCGGCCGATGCCGGTCTGGTTGACGGCGTGCAGCGCAGCGAGCACGCCGACGGTGGTGTTGTAGCCGGTGAGCATGTCGACGATGGGCACACCCGCCCGCAGGGGCCGTTCGCCAACCTCTCCGGTGAGGTGCATGATGCCGGTCATGCCCTGGACGGCGAGGTCGAGACCGGGGAGATGTGCTGCCTTGCTGGTGGATCCGAACGCCGTGACCGACGCCGTGATGATCGACGGTTTGTCGGCAGCGAGCGAGGTTCGGTCGAGCCCGATCTTCGCCATGAATCCCGGCCGGAAGTTGTCGAGCACGACATCGCCGGTGAGCGCGAGTCGGCGGGCGAACGCGATGTCGTCGTCGTCCTTGAGATCGAGCGCGATCGACCGCTTGTTGCGGTTGAGCGACATGAAGTAGGTCGCCTCGAGGTCTTCGGGCTCGCCCTCGGTGGCATAGTTCTTCCATGGCGGTCCCCAGGCCCGGGTGTCGTCGCCGCCATCGGGCCGCTCCACCTTGATCACGTCAGCGCCGAGGTCGGCCAAGAGTTGCCCGATGAGCGGACCGGCGAGCACACGCGAGAAGTCGATGACGCGGATGGCGTCGAGTGGAAGCTGCGATGTCATGGCTCGCAGTCTGGCAGTCCACGTCCCGCTGCACCCAGGGGCGGCGACCGTAGCATGGCGGTGTGAACGCGCCGACCAGCAACTCTGGGACCGACTTTGTCCGAGAGATGCTCAAGCAGGACAGCATCGACGGCCCGTACGACGGGCGGGTCCAGACGCGCTTCCCACCTGAGCCGAACGGCTACCTCCACATCGGTCACGCAAAGTCGATCTGTCTCAACTTCGGCGCGGCCGACGAGTTTGGCGGCACCACGATGCTCCGCTTTGACGACACCAATCCCGAGACCGAGGACGAACGTTTCGTCGAAGCGATCCAAGCCGACGTCCGCTGGCTCGGCTTCGAGCCGGAGGAAGTGCGGTATGCGTCCGATTATTTTGAGCAGCTTCACGCGTGGGCGGTGCAGCTGATCGAGGCTGGTCTCGCCTACGTCGACGATCAGGACGCCGAGACGATCTCGCAGAACCGGGGTGGGTTCACCACCCCGGGTGTCGATTCGCCGTGGCGTGACCGCAGCGTCGATGAGAATCTTGATCTGTTCGCCCGAATGACCGCAGGTGAGTTCGACGAAGGTTCGAGGGTCCTGCGGGCCAAGATCGACATGAACCACGAGAACATGCAGATGCGTGATCCCGTGATGTACCGCATCCGCGACCAGCACCACTTCCGCACCGGTGATCGCTGGAAGGTGTACCCGACCTATGACTGGGCCCATGGCCAGTCCGACGCGATCGAGGGTGTCACCCATTCGATCTGCACCCTTGAGTTCGACAGCCATCGCCCGCTGTACGACTGGTACCTCGAGCAACTCGACCAGGGTGGCGATCGGCCCCGACAGACCGAGTTTGCCCGGCTCAACCTCACCCACACCGTGCTGAGCAAACGCAAGCTCTTGCAGCTCGTGCACGAGGGCCACGTCGACGGATGGGACGACCCTCGGATGCCCACACTGCAGGGGTTGCGTCGTCGGGGCTACCCGGCCGAGGCGATCCGGGCGTTTGCCGGCCATATCGGCGTGGCGAAGGTCAACGGTGTGCACGAGATCGAATTGCTCGAGTCGTTCGTGCGCACCCATCACAATGCGCACGCGCCGCGACGAATGGTCGTGCTCGATCCGATCGAGGTCGTCATCACCAACTGGCCCGAGGGCCTCGACGACACTCGAGAGGCGATCAACAATCCCGAAGACGAAGCCGCCGGGACCCGAGAGGTGCCGTTTTCGGGACGGCTCTTCATCGAGCGAGACGACTTCATGCTCGATCCGCCCAACAAGTTCTTCCGCCTTGCGCCCGGTCGAGAAGTGCGACTGCGGGCCGGATATTTCATCACCTGCAACGACGTCGAAACCGGCCCCGACGGTGAGGTGACCCGTTTGCTGTGCACCTATGACCCCGAGACGGCAGGGGGTCAAGCACCTGACGGCCGCAAGGTCAAAGCCACCATTCACTGGGTCTCGGCCGAACATGCCGTCGACCTCGACGTTGCGCTGTACGGACGGTTGTTCACCGATCCACACCCCGGCTCCGACGGTGATGACCCGCTGGCCTCGCTCAATCCCGACTCGCGGGACATGAGGAATGCGAAGGCTGAACCCGCCATCGTCGACGTTGCGCCGGGTGAGGTCGTCCAGTTCGAACGGCTCGGCTACTTCGCCCGCGACCTCGACGGTGGTGATCTGTTCCACCGAACGGTTGGCCTGCGTGACGAGTGGGCAAACATCAAGAAGCGACAGCAGCAGAGCTGAGCGATGAGCGGGCGACGTGTGATTTCGGTGGCGGACCTGACGGTGGCGATCGACGAGCACGAGGCGATCGGCTTTCGTCTCACCACGATCTCGCCGGCCGATGATCCGCGTCGGGCCGATATGGACGGACCTGAGCCGATCCGGCTCGAACGGTCGGCCGACGCGTCGCCCGCCGTGGGTCGTGCCGGGATGGTCTACCGCGATCTGATTCCCGGCCGTCTCGGTGGGGCGGTCATCGCATCGCACATCTCGATTCCCGAGGGTGGCCTGGTTCCTGACTATGTCCATCACCATGACATCCGGTTCCAGATGATCTTTTGCCACGCCGGCTGGGTGAAGGTCGTCTATGAAGACCAAGGCGATCCGTTCGTGATGTGGCCGGGGGATTGTGTGATCCAGCCACCTGGTATTCGGCACCGAGTGCTCGAGTCCAGCGACGGGCTGGAAGTGGTCGAGATCGGGGCGCCTGCTGAACACGACACGCACCGTGAACACGAGCTCGAACTCCCTAATGGAGCCGGCAACCCTGATCGTGCATGGCAGGGCCAACGCTTCTTGCGGCACGAATACGCCGACGACAGATGGACCGGTTCACCCGAGGCTGGTTGGGAATTGCAGCACTTTGGTGTGGAGGATGCCACCGGCGGTGTTGCAGCTGTCCGACTTGCCCGAACGACCGGGGCAGTGCCGCCACTACGAACCCACGACCTCGAGCTGTTCTTTGGTTTCGTGCGCTCCGGCGAACTCGACTACATCCGGCCGTCGGGTGTCACCACCGTGGGGCCGGGCGAAGCCGTGGTCGTGCCGGCCGGCGAGAAGTTCGCTTTCGGTGCCAGGACCCCGACCGAGATCCTGGTGGCCACACTCCCGGGCTAGTTCAAGCATCTGTTGATTGGGTGCCTGCGGCAAACGGCCGTTCTCGACGTGCGCGGAGTAGGCCGTTAGCTGCGCCAGGCCCGGTGCGTTCCTGCGCCTGGGTCATCGATCACTCGGGAGTTGTCGTCGAAGCGCATCGTCGGCCGACGCGTCGTGTCGTACGCGGGCCACTCGCCGATGCCGGAGTGGCTTGGATCGCCGGTGCGCACATAGTTGATCCAGGCCTGGTGGAGTTGGTCACTCAGCGCTGGAGGTGGTTCGGTGCCGAAGGCGACGTCCCAGCCGAGCATCGTTTGCCAGACGAAGGGGATCTCGAGGGCGTGCATCGCTCCGAACAGGCCCCCGAGACCTTCGGCCTTCCAGCCGAACCGGTAGACGTGGACCGGTGTGCCTGCGTCGACTGCTGCGTCGGCGACGTCGAGCGAGCAGATCCAGAAGCGCAGGTCACCCATCCACTTCACGGCGATCTGGTGCGGAGTGAAGTCGGGATACTCCGCCTGGTAGGCGGCAATCACGTCGTCGGCCCGATGGCCAACTCGCTGGGCTGCCATCGCCCGAAGCCCGTCGAGGGTCATGGCGCGATCGAGATGAAGGGCGAACATGGTGCCCTCGTCGTCGTTGGTGCCGATCATGATCGCTACGCCCCGCTCACCTGCTGCCTGAGCGGCGTCTCGGGTGACAGTGATGCCATCGATTGCCGGCCGGAAACCTCGGCCGGAGTTGTCGGGGAGCGCCGGCGGGTCGGCCTGCTCCATTGCGCGGGTCCCGGTTGCGAGGAGAGCCTGCTGAGCGGAGAGAATCTCGTCGACCGTCAGCGCGAGCAGATCGCCGATAGAGGTTGCACCGACGTGTTCTGCGAGGTTTCGGGCGACGGTCTCGTGAGGTGGCCCGAAGGCTGCCGGGGCACTCTGACTGATGACCCGGTGGAACAGCCCGTCGGCAGACGGCGACGCCAGGATTGCGAGCACCGAACCAGCCCCGGCCGACTCACCGCAGATCGTGACCTGATCAGGATCGCCACCGAACGCCTCGATGTTGTCGTGGACCCAGCGAAGGGCGGCGATCTGATCCTGGATGCCGAGGTTGTGCGATCCGGCTCGGCTCTGATCGAGCCAGGCAAGATCGATGAACCCGAGTAGCCCCATTCGGTAGTTGACGGTGACGACGACCATGTCGCCGTTGCGGCACAACTGTGTGCCGTCGGTCGAAGCACCTCGACCGTTCTGGTAGCTCCCACCGTGGACCCAGAAGAAGACGGGCCGCTTCGCGTCGTCACAGGCCGGTGTGTAGAGGTTGAGGTTGAGACAGTCTTCACCGATCTCGTAGGTCTGGGCCGGGAGGGGGCCGCCTGGCTTGCGGAGGATCTGCACTGCTGCTGTGCTCGGCCGAACGCATTCGAGCACGCCCTCCCACGACTCAGCCGGTTGTGGAGGTCGCCAGCGTAGGTCGCCGGTTGGTGTGGCTGCGAAGGGCACGCCGAGGAAGGCTTCGATCGGTGTTTGATCCTCGACTCCGTCGGGCCCCCGGGCGATGTAGCGCCCGCTGATGCGACCGGCGGTTGTGGTCCCGAGGGGAGCCTCAGGCATCGGCGACAACCTTGAACTGTGAGATCTGGATGTCTTCCACGCCATGATCGGCGAAGTTGTCCTGGGCCCGGCCGGCGATGTACTCGGCCCATCTGAAGTCGCGGTACACGGGCGTGGTGCCGGCGGCACTGAGCACGGATGCGAGTGGCGCAAGTCGGGCGTCACGGGGCGGGTTGGAGAAGTAGGGAATCGAGTAGCGGCTCTGTCGGGTCATGGGGATGACTCGGTGAACAGCTGCCTTGTACTGGTCGTTGGTCCAGACCTGCATTGCGTCGCCGAGATTGACGACGATGGCGCCGTCGAGTGGTGGTACGTCGATCCAACCGTGGGTTGTCGACTCGGCCTGCAGGCCTCCGACATCGTCTTGCAGCAGGAGGGTGAGGACCCCAGGATCGGTGTGGTAGCCGAGTGCAGTCGGCCCAAGTTCGGCGAGTCCGTGACGGTCCGTTGCGGGTACAACATCGTCGACGGGGTAGTGGTTCAGTCGCACCGTTGACGACGTGCGGGCGTTGACGAAGCCGAGTTGCTCAGCAGTCTCGCTGTCGCTGAGTCCGAGGGCGCTGCGGACGATGCCGAGCGTGGCGGTGGCGAGTTCGGAGAAGGTGTCGAAGAATGTGATGAGCGTTTCGTTGAACTCGGTGCTTCGAGCCCACCCAGCGTTGGGCCACCGGTTCTTGGCGATGCGGGTATCGAGGTTGGGATCGATGTAGTCGAAAACTTCTTTGTTGTCGCGTTTGCGTTTGGTCAGCTCCCGGTCCCAGTACCCGAGCGCGTTGTCAGCGTTGCGCCGGATCGGGCCTTTGACCTCTTCGCCCTCGGCGAAGAAGGCCGCGGTGAGTTCCCACATGTCGGCGATCAGCTGGTCGGCGCCGTGGCCCACCAGCAAGAAGAACCCGTGGTCGCGGCAGGCTGCGTCGACCGCTGCGAGTTCGGTCGCTGACGGATTCGACAGATCGACAGCAGGAACGAGCGAGCGGGCGTCGGGGGTCTGGCTCATCTTGGGAGCGTAGGGCAGGGTCGGGGTTTGCTTCGAATGTCCGATCGCCTCGTTCCGTCGCAGACAGGTGCCGCTCGGGCCCGCACCGTGGTGCCCGACACTGCCCATGACGACCTGGCCGATGATGGTCGCGGCCCGGGCGTTCGGGCATTTGTCCGGAAAGGGATACGGTGAGTGGCCTGAAGGACGGTGTCGAGCCTGGCGGCGATCGCTGGAGGGACGGGCGATGAGCGGCGAGGAGAAGGTCTACGACTATGTGATCGTCGGCGGTGGCTCGGCGGGCTGCGCGCTCGCCAATCGCTTGAGCGCCAATCCCAACAACGAGGTGCTGGTGCTGGAGGCGGGCCGCCCCGACTACCGATGGGATGTCTACATCCACATGCCGGCGGCGCTGATGTTTGCCATCGGCAACCGGTTCTACGACTGGAAGTATGAGTCGGAACCCGAGCCTGGGATGAGCGGCCGTCGGGTGTATCACGCTCGGGGCAAGGTGCTCGGCGGTTCGTCGAGCATCAACGGCATGATCTTCCAGCGGGGCAATCCGATGGACTACGACAAGTGGGCTGCGATCCCCGGCATGGAGTCGTGGAGTTACGAGCACTGTCTGCCGTATTTCAAGCGGATGGAGACCTGCATCGGTGCCGGTCCAGATCTCGACGCATACCCGGGAGCCGACCTGCGTGGCAACGATGGACCGCTTGCAATGGAGCGAGGCCCAGCCGAGACCCCCTTGTTCCAGGCATGGCTTCAGGCTGGCGAGGAAGCGGGTTACGGCCGAACCGACGATGTCAACGGCTACCGCCAGGAAGGTTTCGCTGCGTTCGACAAGAACGTCCATCGGGCCCGCCGCCTCTCCGCCGCTCGGGCTTACCTGCATCCCGTTCTGAAGCAGCGGCCGAACCTAACGCTTGAGACCCGTGCCCAGGCCGACAAGATCCTCTTTGAGGGCAACAGGGCGGTCGGGATTCAGTACCGCCAGGGCCGTTTCGGCGTCGGGATGCGCGGAGCCAGGACGCGCACGGTGAAGGCGAAGGAGATCATTTCCTGTGGCGGTGCGTTCAACTCGCCTCAGTTGCTGCAGCTCTCGGGTGTGGGTGATCGCAAGCATCTGGAGGGACTCGGGATCGACGTCGTGTCTGAGCTGCCTGGCGTCGGCGAGAACATGCAAGACCATCTCGAGGTGTACATCCAGTACGCCTGCAAGGAGCCGGTCTCGGTCCAACCCCACCTCAAGCTCTGGAAGCGGCCCTTCATCGGCCTCGCCTGGCTGCTTCGAAGGGGCCCAGCGTCTTCGAACCACTTCGAGGCGGGCGCCTTCGTGCGTTCGAACGATGCCGAGCCCTACCCGAACCTCATGTTCCACTTCCTCCCGATTGCGATTCGGTACGACGGGTCGGCCCCCGAGGGTGGTCACGGGTATCAGGTACACGTGGGACCGATGTACTCCGATGCGCTCGGCACAGTGAAGATCACGTCGACGGATCCGACCGTGAAGCCAGCGGTTCAGTTCAACTATCTCACCACCGAGCAGGATCTTCGAGAGTGGCCCGAGGCGGTGCGCACCGCCCGCAACATTCTCAATCAGCCGGCCTTTGAACGCTTCAATGGCGGTGAGGTCTCGCCTGGTCCGTCCGTCGAGACCGACCAAGAGATCATGGATTGGGTGGCAAAGGACGCCGAGACGGCACTGCACCCGTCGTGCACCTGCAAGATGGGCCCAGCCTCTGACCCGATGGCCGTCGTGGACCCCTCCACGATGCGGGTCCATGGGACGGAAGGCCTTCGGGTGGTCGACGCGTCGGTCATGCCGATCGTGTCGAACGGCAACATCTACGCGCCCACGATGATGATTGCCGAGAAGGCTGCCGACCTGATCTTGGGAAACGAACCGCTGCCGCCCGACACCACGCCGGTTTTCCGCCGTTGAGGGCGGGAACGGGTCTGGTCAGTCGCAGTCGGCGCAGGTGCCGACGAGGTCGAGGCGGTGGGCCTCGACCGTGAAACCCACCTGTTCGGCGATCTCGTTGAGCGCCTCGTCGAGACCGGCTTCGGCTTGGTCGTCGAGCGAGAAGTCGATGACGTCGCCGCATGAGGAGCAGATCAGGTGGTGGTGATGGTGAGTGAACTGTTCGGCGAGTTCGTATCGGGCGAAGTCATCGTTGGTGACGATGCGGGTGACGACCCCTGCCTCTTCGAGCACGACAAGGTTGCGGTACACGCTCGATTGGGCGAGCCCGTCGCTTGCGTCGAGGATCTGTGGGATCGTCACGGGTTGGCCCTCCGCTCGGAGGGTGGCCACAAGGGCGCGACGGCCCTTCGTGTAACGCTGGTCTTCCTGGTGGAGGAGGGTGGTGATCTCGTCGTCGAGTTCGTCGGTGGCCATCGGTCTAGTGCTCATGATGGTGGTGGGGGTCGTCGAGGATCAAGCGGTCGCCAACGCGGATGAAGCGCCCACCGAAGGCGTGGATGAGATGCTCTTCGGTCAGTACGTCGTCGGGGGCACCGACTGCGATGGCGTGCTTGTCGACGAGCAGCACTTGATCGCAGATGCGGGCGTCGTCGAGGTCGTGCGTTGTCACGATGACCGTACGACCACCTGCGACCTCATCACCGATGACATCGAGAATGAGGCCTCGGGAGGTGACATCGAGCCCGGTTACCGGCTCATCAAGCATCAAGAGGTCGGATTGTTGCGCAAGTCCTTGGGCGACCAGCGCCCGCTGGCGCTGGCCTCCGGACAGCTCGTGGAGTTGCCGTGGAGCGAGATCTTCGATGTCGAGACGCCGGAGGGCGTCGGTGACTGCATTGCGGTCCTTGCTGCCGAATCGGCCGAGCAGACCGCGAGAGGCGTAGCGGCCGAGGCCGACGGCGTCGTGCACCGTGATGGGAAGGCTGCGATCGACCTCGGTCGACTGGAGCACGAGCGCCGGGGCCGATCCGCGGTAGTGGATCGAGCCAGCTGCGACAGGCGTGATGCCGGCGATCGCGTTGAGCAGTGTTGATTTCCCGGAGCCGTTGGGGCCGATGACCGCCAGCGAACTTCCTGCTGGGACGTCGAGGTCGACGGCGGTCAGCGCAACTGCGTCGCCGTAGTGGACCTCAAGTCCCCGGATCTCGAGTGTGGCTCCCACGTGGTCGAGGGTAGCTGTTGAAAACAATTCTCATTCTGATTGTGAGAACTGGAAGATGGTCGGTAGGGTCCTCCAATGACAGTGATAGTCATTCTCATTTAGGTCTTGATGCTCCAGATCCGTCACACCCCCGTACTCGTCGCCGCAGTCGTCCTCTTCGCGTCTGCGTGTGGTGCAGAGGACCCCGAGTTGGGCACCGAGAATCAGCCAACAGTTGTCGTGACGACGAATATCCTCGGTGACGTCGTCACCAACCTGACCGGAGGCACCGTCAAGGTTGTGGAGATCATGCCGGTCGGTGCCGACCCTCACGACTTTCGGGCGTCGGCCCGCCAGGCCGATGCCATGCGCTCAGCCGATGCCCTGATCGTGAACGGGGCTGGTTTCGAAGAGGGCCTCCTCGACGTGATCGAGGGCGCTGAGATCGACGGCGTCGCGGTGTTCGAGGCGATCGGTGCCGTCACGCCGATTGCGTTGGGTGACGACGGCCACGATGATCACGACGCATACGAGAATCACAACGGGCACGAGCAGGAGGGCATAGACCCCCACTTCTTCACCGATCCGGCCCGCATGGCAGTCGCTGTACATGCCATCGCCGACTTCCTGATCGACGAGATCGA
Source organism: uncultured Acidimicrobiales bacterium (assembly GCA_905480195.1). GTDB lineage: Bacteria > Actinomycetota > Acidimicrobiia > Acidimicrobiales > Aldehydirespiratoraceae > UBA11606. The sequence goes on along the minus strand of CAJQPN010000004.1, from coordinate 1,555 downwards.
TGAGATTGACGCTGTTGCCGTCAAGAGCGCAGCTGAGGCGTATCAAGCAGAGCTCGAAGCGCTCGACGAGGAGATCGCCAATCTCATCGCTCTGATTCCACAGGCAAGACGCGTGCTCGTAACCAATCACGAAGTCTTCGGCTACTTCGCCGAGCGGTACGGCTTTGACGTCGTCGGGGCAATCATCCCGGGCGGCTCGACGACCGATGGAGCCAGCGCAGGGGCCTTGGCTGCGTTGGCTGAGACGATCCGGGGTGCAGGCGTGACGGTGATCTTCGCCGACGTCTCGTCACCGACTGATCTTGCGCAGACCCTGGCAACCGAAGTCGGTGATATTGAGGTCGTCACGCTCTACTCCGAGTCACTCGGTGAAGCGAACTCCGACGGTGCGACCTATCTCGACATGATCCGGGCCAACGCAGAGCGAATCGCCGCCGCTCTGGCATCCTGATCCCGTGATCGAGTTCTTCACCGAGGCATTCGAACCGACGTTCATGCAGCGAGCGCTACTCGGCGGGTTGATCGCTGTCGTCGCCACGTCGATCGTCGGCACCTGGGTGGTGTTGCGGGGTCTCTCGTTCCTGGGTGACGCCCTGGCCCACGGCGTCATCCCCGGAATTGCGTTGGCCGTGCTCTGGGGTTTCAGCCCCGTCATCGGCGCGTTCGTGGCCGCGATCATCATGAGCGGTCTCGTGACAGCAGTGTCGTCGCGGACCATCGTTCGTGAGGACACCGCGATCGGCCTGCTGTTCGTCGGCATGTTGGCGCTCGGCATCGTGATCGTGTCGCGCGCTCGCGCCTTTACGACCGAGGTCACTGCGCTGCTCTTCGGTGACATCCTCGGGGTCACAACAGCCGACATTCGAACGCAGGCGGTTGCCACGGTGGTGGTCCTGGTCGTTTCGGTAGTGATGTATCGCCCCTTCCTCGCCTTGACGTTCAATCGTGCCAAGGCCCAGACCCTCGGGATGCGTCCGGGTCTCGCACAGTCCGTCCTGCTTGGGTTGGTGGCACTCAGCATCGTTGCCAGCTTTCAGGCCGTCGGCACGCTGCTGGTGTTCGGGCTTCTCGTCGGCCCCCCTGCAACCGCCATGCTCCTGGTGAAACGGGTGCCGACGATCATGGTCATGGCAATCGGCTTCGGTTCCCTCGCAGTGGTGCTGGGACTGGCGGTGAGCTTCCACCACGACACCGCGGGAGGCGCCACGATGGCCGGTATGTCGGTGCTGCAGTTCTTCGTCGTGTTGGTCGTGCAGGAGATCCGGTCGTCGTTGCGTCGTTCGTCACCGGTCGCTGGCAGCTAGTCGGTCAGGGCCTCAAGCACCCGGACGGCGTCGTCGGCGCGGGCGCGCGGAACGAGCAGATGATCGTGATGGAAGCCGGCGATCACGTTGCACGGGATCGCTTCCGCGGCGAGCTCCGTCATGGCGGCCATGGTGCGTCGGAGCTCGCAGGATCGATCAGCGCGTGACTTGGCGGTCGGGAGCGATCTTGAGGATGACCCGCTCCGACTGGATCTCGGGCTTGTAGTCACCACCGGTGTATTTGCGGGACA
>CAJQPN010000003.1 GCA_905480195.1 uncultured Acidimicrobiales bacterium | reverse complement strand
CACCTCCAGCGGCCTAGGGGAGTGAGCGGCAGACACCGTTAGGCTTTGCGGTCGTGAAGAGCACTGTCGAGACTCTCGAAGACAACCGGGTGAAGCTGAACGTCGAGGTCGACGAGGCGGAATTCGATTCCGCTGTCGACGCTGCGTTCAAGCGCATTGCGAAGGAGGTCCGGATGCCGGGCTTCCGGCCCGGCAAGGCACCCCGTCGGCTCCTAGAGGTCCAGTTCGGCCACCAGATCGGTCGCGAAGAAGCCCTTCGCGAGTCAATGCCTGAGTACTACGCCCAGGCCGTGATCGAACACGACGTCGATGTCGTTGCGCCGCCCGAAATAGAGATCACCGGCGGCCAAGAAGAAGGCCCCGTCGTGTTCGAGGCGGTCGTCGAGGTTCGGCCGAATGTCAACGCCGCCGGTTACGACGGCCTTCGTGTCGAGATCCCCAACCCGGTCCCCTCCGGTGAGGAGATCGACGAGCAGATCGACAACCTCCGGAAGAACTTCGCCGAACTCGAGTCTGTTGAGAGGGCCGCCGCCGACGGCGACCACGTCACGATCGACATCGAATGCGAACACGAGGGCGAGGCGGTACCTGGTCTGACGACCACCGACTACGACTACGAGGTCGGTAGCGGCGCCGTCGTCGCCGAGATCGACGAGAACCTTCGCGGCGCATCCGCCGGTGACGACGTCGAGTTTGAGGCCCCCCACCCCGATCCCGAAGAGGAGGCTCCGCTCGTGTTCAAGATCTCTGTCAAAGAGGTCAAGGAAGCGGTGTTACCGGAACTCAACGACGACTTCGCCAAGGCCAACTCCGAGTTCGAGACGGTCGAGGATCTACGCGCCGACATGGTGGCCCGCATGAGCATGATGCGCATCAACCAGGCACGGATGGCACTGCAGCAGAACACGGCTGAGGCCGTCGCCGCTCTCGTCACCGACGAGATCCCGGAATCGATGATCGAGAACGAGATCAATGCCCGCATCCAAGACCTCGTTGGGCGCCTACAGCAGCAGGGGATGGACGTCGGGGCGTATCTCGAAGCGGTCGGTCAGACTGCCGAGACACTCGCCGACGAGTTTCGTCTACCGGCTGAGCAGGCTGTGAAGGTAGATCTTGCGTTGCGGAGTGTTGCAGAACTCGAAGGCCTGATCCCCGACGACGAAAAGATCGACGAAACCCTTGCCCAGATGGCGGCCCAGTCCGGTCAGGACGCTGTTGATCTTCGCCAGCGACTCGCCGCAGTTGGGCAGCTTTCCGCCCTGCGCGCTGACCTCGGGAAGCAGGCTGCGATGGAGTGGCTCACCGAAAATGTCGAGTTGGTCGACGAAGATGGTGTTTCGGTTGACCGAGCCTCCTTGGAATTCCCCGAGGTGGCAGACACGGATCAAGACGTCACATCCGGTGACGACCATGAGGAAGAGGAATAAGGCAAAGTGAGCGCAATGGACATCTCCCCCCGCAACTACCTCGTCCCAACAGTCGTTGAGCAGACCAACCGTGGTGAGCGTGGCTACGACCTCTACTCGAAGCTGCTGAAGGAAAACATCATCTTCGTGGGCACACCGATCGACGACACGATCGCCAACCTGATCTGCGCCCAGCTTCTTCACCTCGAGTCGGAGAACCCCGACAAGGACATCAACCTCTACATCAACAGCCCGGGTGGCGACATCAACGCGCTGTTCGCCATTTACGACACGATGTCGTACATCAAGCCCGACATCACCACGATCTGTTTCGGCCAGGCTGCATCGGCGGCCGCGGTGCTGCTCGCCGCAGGCGCCAAGGGAAAGCGTCTTGCGCTGCCCCACGCTCGCATCCTGATCCACCAGCCGTACGCCGGTGCCCAGGGTCAGGCGAGCGACATCGAACTCATCGCCGCCGAGATCCAGCGCATGAAGAGAAGCCTTGAAGAGGTACTCGCACACCACACCGGTCAGACGGTTGAGAAGATCGCCGCCGACACCGATCGCGACTTCGTGATGACCGCGGCTGAGGCGAAAGCGTATGGAATCATCGATGAGGTGATCGAAACGCGTAATGTGGTCGACAACAGCGGGCCGATCACGGCCGTCAGCTAGGACTGTCAGGGGACGACTGCGTGGCCAAGTTCGGTGAGGGTGGGGAACTCCTGAAGTGTTCCTTCTGCGGCAAGTCGCAGAAGCAGGTCAAGAAGCTGATCGCAGGCCCCGGCGTGTACATCTGCGACGAGTGCATTGATCTCTGCAACGAGATCATCGAGGAAGAGCTGGCCGAGACCACCGACGTCAGTCTCGGTGAACTCCCGTCGCCGCGCGAGATCTACTCGTTTCTGAACGACTACATCGTCGGTCAGGATCAGGCGAAGCGGATCCTGTCGGTCGCGGTCTACAACCACTACAAGCGCATCGAACTCGACAACAATCTTGATGGCGAAGTCGAACTGTCCAAGTCCAACATTTTGCTCATTGGCCCCACCGGCTGTGGCAAGACCTACATGGCGCAGACGTTGGCCCGGATGCTCAACGTCCCGTTTGCGATCGCCGATGCCACGGCGCTGACCGAGGCCGGCTACGTCGGTGAAGATGTCGAGAACATCCTCCTCAAACTGATTCAGGCGGCGGACTACGACATCAAGAAGGCTGAGACCGGCATCATTTATATCGACGAGATCGACAAGGTCGCACGGAAGAGCGAGAACCCGTCGATCACCCGCGATGTCTCCGGTGAGGGTGTGCAACAGGCGCTTCTCAAGATCCTCGAGGGCACCTCGGCAGCGGTGCCGCCCCAAGGCGGGCGAAAACATCCACACCAGGAGTTTTTGCAGATCGACACGACGAACATCTTGTTCATCTGTGGTGGAGCATTCGCCGGCATTGAGAAGATCGTTGAGAACCGCGTGGGAGCGAAGGGGGTGGGATTCGGTGCAGACATCCGTCGCCCCGAAGACAAGGATCTCGGAGCGATCTTCAACGACGTGCTCCCCGAAGATCTCACCAAGTTCGGTCTGATTCCGGAGTTCATCGGCCGCATGCCGGTTGTCGGGGCGGTCAACCATCTTGAACGTGAGGCGCTCGTCGAGATTCTCACCGAGCCCCGCAACGCCGTGATCAAGCAGTACTGCAAAATGTTCGAATTTGAAAACGTCGAACTCGCCTTTACCCCAGACGCCCTCGACGCAATCGCTGATGAGGCGATCAAGCGCAATACCGGTGCTCGCGGTCTGCGAGCCATCCTCGAAGAGACCCTCCTCGAGACGATGTACGACATCCCCGGCCGTGACGACGTGACGAAAGTCGTCGTTACCCGCGATTCGGTGCTTGGCGATGCGATCCCTGAGATCATCACGGTCGGTGCCGACCGCCGTGCCAGCTAGCTGCGGGTGAAGTACGAGGAAGCGATCGCCCATCTCGACGGGCTGATCAATCATGAAGCCGTCCCGAGGGCCGGAGCGGTCGCTGGCCTGAGCACCGATCCGATGGTCGAGATCATGGCCATGCTCGGTGAACCACACCGGTCATACCCGGTCATTCACGTCACCGGGACCAACGGCAAAGGCTCGTCGGTCCGGATGATGGAAGCACTCCTCGAGGGCATGGGTCTTCGCACGGGTGCGTACCTCAGCCCTCATCTCGAGTCGACTGCAGAGCGAATCCGCACCGGTGGTGAGACGATCTCCGAGGATGCATTCGGCGAAGTAATCGGTGACGTTGTGTTGGCGCTCGAAGCCCACGACACCGTGGCTGCCACCTGGTTTGAGACAGTCACCGCTGCGGCGCTGCTTCACTTTGCGAACGAGGCAGTCGATGTGGCTGTGATCGAGGTCGGCATGCTTGGCCGGTACGACGCAACCAATGTGGTCGAGGCCCAGGTCGCCTGTGTAACCAACGTCGGTCTCGACCACAGCACTGGTGAGGGTGACTGGCAGTCAGTGATCGCAGGCGAGAAGGCCGGAATCATTGAGGCTACGAGCACGCTGGTTCTCGGTGAGGAAGATCCGCGGCTCGTCCCGATCTTTCTCGATGAGGGGCCGGAGCGAGCCGTGGTGCGCGGCCACGACTTCGATGTGGTGGAGGATCGTCTGGCCGTTGGTGGTCGGTTGGTCTCACTGCGCACGCCACGGGCGGTGTACGACGATGTTTTCCTCGGGCTCCATGGCACCTTTCAGGCGACAAATGCATCGCTCGCCATCACAGCGGTCGAAGAGTTCTTCGGTGCGGCGCTGCCGGGCGACGTCGTCGAAGAGGCACTTGGTGGTGTGGTCGTGCCCGGTCGACTCGAATTCGTGCGTCGATCGCCGATGATCCTGCTCGACACTGCTCACAACGTCCCGGGTGCTGTCGCACTCGCCGAAACTCTTACCGATGACTTCTCACACGGTGGTCGCCGGTTCCTGCTTCTCGGCATGCAGGACGGACGTGTTCCCATCGACATCTGCCGTGCCCTACGAGTTCACGAATACCAACTCGTTGTCACCTGCACAGCTCCAACGGCCCGAGGGATTCACGCCGACGCTCTCGCCGCAGCGGTTCGCAGCGCAGGGGGCACCGCCGACGCAGTTGTCGACGTCGATGCGGCCATTGAGCACCTCCTTGGCCAAGCCGAAGACGATGATCTGATCGTGGTTGCCGGCACCAATCCGGTCGTGGGCCGGATCCGCTCTATCGCTGACGAACTCTGAGTTGGCTGGAGCGTAACTCTTCGCAAGATGTGGGAGCGCCGAACGTCATGGCCATGGCGACGTGTTCATCGGTATGGGTGAAAAGTTGGCGCAAGGCGATGACTGTTCTCGTCGGTCTGCGACGGAGCCGACTCGGGTTGATTGGCGAGGGTCACCGCTAGCCTCACCGCCATGGAACGCACTTTCATCATCTGTAAGCCCGACTCGGTCGAGCGCGGCCTCGTGGGCCAGATTCTGAGCCGCTTCGAAACGAAGGGATTCGTGATCGTCGCTGCCGAGCTGCGGACCCTTGATGCCGACACGCTGGGCCAACACTACGAGGAGCACGTTGGCAAGGGCTTCTACGACGATCTGGTTGCGTTCATGAGTCGCGGCCCGGCCCTCGTTGCCGTGCTGGAGGGCCCTGAGGGGACTTGGGCGACCGTTCGAGAGATGATGGGCGCTACGAACCCCATGCTGGCCGCCCCGGGCACGATTCGGGGTGATCTCGGGACCATCTTCACCGAGAATCTGATTCACGGCTCTGACTCCGCCGAATCGGCTGCGCGCGAGATCAGTATCTTCTTCCCTGATCTGTAGAGCCAAGGGCATCGGCCCCGTTCGCCGCTCTCCTCACCCTGCGTGCTCAACCGGGTACCCAGTCGAGAAGTGTTGCAATTCGGTGACTGGGCGCGCTTACACTTAGGTTCGGCCAAATCTCGTAAGGATGCGGCCTTGTGTGCATCGAGCGCACCCTCGCTTTGAGGTCGACGACAAAGGCCGTGGCCAATCATGGTTGCTGACTCCCTGCTTTCGAGTTTCGGTGGCGTCATCGGGCGTGATATGGCGGTCGACCTCGGGACGGCGAACACGATTGTCTATGTCCGTGGTGAGGGCATCGTGCTTGACGAGCCCTCCGTGGTCGCCATCGACACCAATACCGGCCGTCCCCTTGCCGTAGGGTCAGAAGCCAAGCGTATGATCGGCCGTACGCCGTCGAACATTCAGGCCATCCGGCCGTTGAAGGATGGCGTGATCGCCGACTTTGACATCTGCGAGAAGATGATGCGCTACTTCATCCAGAAGGTGCATCAGCGCAAGTGGGCGAAGCCCCGCATGGTCATCGCTGTTCCGTCGGGCATCACTGGCGTTGAGCAGCGCGCAGTGCAAGAGGCTGCCGAGTTTGCTGGGGCCCGCAAGCCCGTCATGATCATCGAGGAGCCGATGGCCGCTGCCATCGGCGCCGGTCTGCCAGTGCAGCAACCGACTGGCAACATGATCGTCGACATCGGCGGCGGCACCACCGAAGTAGCGGTCATCTCGCTCGGCGGTGTTGTTGCGAGCCAGTCGGCCCGCGTGGGCGGCGACGAGCTCGACGATGCCATCATCCAGTACGTGAAGAAGGAATTCAGCCTTGCGCTGGGCGAACGAACGGCAGAAGAGATCAAGATGCAGCTCGGGTCGGCGTGGCCGCTTGAAAAAGAGCTGCGAGCCGAGATCCGTGGACGCGACCTCGTATCTGGCCTGCCTCGGACCATCGTCGTCTCCAGTGGCGATATTCGAGAAGCACTCGAAGAGCCTGTGTCTGCGATCTGTGATGCGGTGAAGTCCACCCTCGATCAGACCCCGCCGGAGCTGGCTGCCGACGTCATGGACAGCGGTATCACGATTGCTGGAGGTGGAGCGCTGCTCAGGGGGATCGATCAGCGCCTAAACGACGAGACAGGGATGCCGATCAAGCTGGCGTCCAATCCGTTGTTCGCGGTCGCTATGGGCTCGGGTCAGGTCCTTGAGGAATTGGAAGCTCTGCGCGGTGTGGTCGTGAGCTCGGGCGAGCTCTAGACGCAGCCCCATGGTGCTCCCGCAGGGAGGTGGACGGGACCGTGGTCGGCACCGGCTGGTGCTCTTGGCCCTCACGGCGATCACCCTGCTGAGCCTCGACCTCAGCGGTTTCGGCCCGATCGGAACCGCTCAGCGCTGGATGCGTGACCTGCTTCACCCGGTTGCGGAAGTTACCGGTGCTGTTGTGTCTCCGTTCGCAAACGCGTGGAACGCCATCTTTGATTACGGCGACCTTGCCGCCGAACGTGACCAGCTCCGCGAAGACCTTGACGACGCGCTGGGGGCGCAACTCGCCGCCGAGGCCGAACGAGAGGCGTTCCGGCGCTTGCTTGAGGCGACTGAGATCACGTACCTCCCAACGATCCCTACCGAGACGGCAAGCGTGGTTCGGACCGCCGTCGGCAACTTCGACGATCACGTCATCACGATCGACAAGGGCTCGAACCACGGAATCCGGCCTGGCATGGCGGTGGTGACTGGCGCGGGCCTGGTCGGGCGTGTCGACCGCGTGGATGCCATCACCGCCAACGTTCAGCTCCTGAGCGATCCGAATCTCGTGATCGGTGTGCGCCTCGCATCGACCGACGAGGTCGGCCTTGGCCGCACCATTCCTGACGACCCGCTCACCTTCGTGATCGATCGGGGGCTTGAGTGGCCTGAGGGTGACGATCAGACCCTCTTTCCCGCTATCGGTTCGGTGGTCGTCACGGCGGCGAGCAGTCGCTATCCGGCCGAGATTCCGCTTGGCCGGATAACGGACGTCTACCTCGACCCGGAGAATGACATCGCAATGATTGTCGAGGTCGAATTGGCAAATGATGTCCGCGACCTCAGCTACGTGACCGTGCTACTCGCTTTGGGGGTGGACCAGGTACCAATGGTCCCCACGCCGAGCACCAGCATTCCTCTCAACATCGAGGTCCCGCAGGAACCGGAGGCCGGCCAGTGAGTGTGCCGTTCCGCCTCGGAGCAGTGATGCTTGCTGCCTTACTCGTGCAACTCACCGTGTTCGTCGACGTCCGTTTCTTTGGGGTGGCACCGGAACTGCTCTCGCTGCTCGCTGTCTTCGCTGCCTTTCTCATCGGCTCGGAACGAGGACCGCTGGTGGCGTTCATCGCCGGTTTGATATGGGACGTCTACCTCCCGACGCCGCTCGGTGTAACGGCGCTCACGCTTGCGATCGTCGCGTATGCAGTCGCCAAGTTCAATGAGGGTCTTTTCCAAGACAGCCGCATGCATCTGGTCATGGTGGTCTTCGTGGCGAGCGGAACGGCTGTGCTCGGGTATGCCCTCATCGGAGGGATCATGGGGTCGGCTGAGCTGTTGCGCATCGACATGTTTCGGATCGCGTTGATCGTCGGGAGTGTCAATGCGGTGCTGACTCCATTGGCGTCGCCGATCATGGTGTGGGCACTCGGTGGGGAAGGGACGATGCGCTGATGGATGCACTTGTCCGTATGCGAATGTTCGCCTTTGCGTCGTTGATGCTGTTCTGTGCACTTGGGGCCCGGCTCTGGTACCTGCAAGGTGTCGAGTCGATGCGAGCGGAGTTCCAGGAGCAGGCCCTCACCAACGTGCTCGAACCTGTCTATGAAGAAGCACCGCGTGGCCGGATCCTCGACCGCAACGGGCGCGTCATCGTCGACAACAAAGTTGTTCAGGTTGTCACGATCGACCGGACTGTGATGGAGGACCTCGAGCCTGTCGAACGTGACGCAATGTTCCTCCGCCTCGCCATCGCAGTCAGCCGCAGTGGTCGGCTGGTCAAGGTCGAAGCAATTGTCGATGAATTCGACGACCAGTCCTTCGGGCCCTACGAACGAATTCCTGTGGCGATTGACGTGAACCCGGAGTTGCTCGTCTTTCTCGGTGAACGGCCTGACGAGTTCCCGGGCGTCGAGATCGTCAAACGCACGGTTCGTTCTTACCCGTATGGCTCACTGGCTGCCCATCTGTTGGGGTATGTCGGCCCGATTAACCGGTCCGAATGGGAGCAAAAACAGGCACAGGTTGATCCCGAGGCCGATCGTGCGAAGACGTATCAGCTCAACCACGAGATCGGGAAGACAGGTATCGAACGGATCTTCGAGAGCGAGCTTCGGGGCGTCCCAGGGACACGCTGGCTGGAGATCAACGCAAGCCTTCGGGTCGTCGGTGAGGTCAAGGAGCGTTACGAGGCGCCGATACCCGGCAATGATGTGTGGCTCTCGATCGATCTTGATCTCCAGATGCTTGCCGAGCGGGAGTTGGCCAATGGGCTACGCAGCGCTCGACTCCGAGGCGCCGACGAGGGTGATCCTCCGATCGTCGCTCCGGCCGGCAGTGTGGTGATGATCGATCCGCGCAACGGGGATCTCTTGGCCATGGCATCGTTCCCGACGTACGAACCGGCCGACTTCGTGCAGGGCATCACGGCCACAAAGTTCAGCGAGCTGATCAGTGAGGAGAACTTCTCTCCCATTCTGAACCGGGCAATTCAGGGTACCTACGCCCCAGGTTCGACGTTCAAGCTGGTCACGGCTTTGGCTGCACTCCAAGAAGGGGTGCTTGGAGATGGCACAGACGCGCTTCGTTCACCCGATGCCCTCTACAACGATCAGGGTTCCTACATCTACAGTCGCTGTTTCGAGGAGTCCTCGACCTGTCGGTTCTCGAGCCCCTTCAACGGCAGCAGGTGGGTCGACCTGCGAGGTGCGCTCCGGGTCTCGAGCGACACGTACTTCTACGAAGTCGGTGGCGAGGGATTCTGGCTTCGTCCGCAAGAGCCCGACGCTGACGGTTATCTCCAGGACGAGGGAATACAGAAGTGGGCGCGAGCGATTGGGCTGGGAGTCGACAGCGGGATACAGCTGCCGTACGAGCGGTCGGGTGCTGTACCCGACCGCGCCTACTACGACCGGCAGTACGACGCAGGCGTCTTTGCAGTTGACGGCAGCCAGTGGTTCGCTGGTGCGACCGTCAACCTCTCGATCGGCCAGGGTGAGCTCTTGGTCACGCCCCTGCAGCTTGCGAACACCTACGCAACGTTCGGGAATGGTGGGCGCCTCCATCAGCCGAACGTCGCGGTCCAGATCACCAATTACGAAGGTGAGCTCGTACGGCAGTTCTCGCCTCGTGTTCTTCGTGATCTCGACCTTCCCGCTGAGTACATCGAACCGATCGAGAATGGCCTGATCGGGGTGACGCTTCGCCAGGGCGGCACCGCAACGCGGTCGTTCATCGACGCCAACCCGGTGTTCGGGCGGTGGCCGGTGGCTGGGAAAACCGGCACAGCGGAGGTCAAGTCAAGCATCGCCCAGAAAGCGGACACATCACTTTTCGCTGCTTACGCGCCCGTGTATTGGCCTGGTTCCGGTGTGGCTCCCGATGTCGAGCCCGAGTTCGCGATTGCGGTCGTGATGGAGGAATCGGGTTTCGGTAGCGCATCGGCGGCGCCTGTCACCGCTGCGATTCTCGAAGCGATTGCGACCGACTCGGTGCCAGTGGCGCGCTCACTCGACGAGACGGCTCGGTACGCGCTCGGCCTCGTCGACGGGTCGGTCGAGGTGGCGAGTCCATGACCACCAACTTCGCTCCGGGTCGGTTTCGAGAGGACCCAGATGATCCGTGGTGGTTCGTCATCGATCCACTGCTGATCCTGTCCACCATCGCCATCATGGTCATGGGTGTGTTGCTCGTTTACTCGGCGACTCGCGGTCCCGTGACCGACGTGACGCCAGCTAACACGTCGTTTCTCGAGAAGCAGGCGTTCTTTGCTGTCATGGGGGTGGGTCTGGCGGTTGGTATTGCGATGATTCACATCAACCGGCTCCGGAGTCTTGCGGGTCTGGGGTATGTCGGTGCAGTCGTGCTGCTGCTCGGTGTTTTGCAGTTCGGGGTGACCGTCAACGGTTCGCAGGCTTGGTACCGACTTGGCGGGTTCACGTTCCAGCCGTCAGAGCCTGGAAAAATCGTTTTGATCTTCACCCTTGCGTCGATCTTCAGCGTCGAGCGGGTCGGGTTCGGACGTTTGATTGCAGGGCTGCTGCCAGCTGTGCTGTTAATCGTGCCGATCTTGGTTCAGCCCGATCTCGGGACTGTTCTCGTCTACGTAGTGATCACGTCAGTGATGGTCATGATGAGCAATATCTCGATACGGCTGATCGTTCTGCTCTTCCTGGCAGCGATCAGCGTGATCTCCTTGATCCTCACGTCTGATCTCTTGGCCGACTTCCAGAAGGATCGCCTCACTGTTTTTGTGCTCGACGACGAGGCGGTCGAAGAACTGGGTGAAGATGCGCTTCGCGTCGCGTATAACGCCGAGCAGTCCCAGATCGCGATCGGGAACGGGGGCATTACCGGTCAAGGCCTGTTCAACGGCTCGCAGACAAGTTCGAACCTCGTTCCCGAGCAGCAGACCGACTTCATCTTCTCGGTGGCGGGGGAGGAACTCGGTTTTGTCGGGGCAGCGACGCTGCTCGCCCTGTTCGGTGTGGTCGTTTTCCGGATCTGGCGGGCATCGGCGCGGGCTACGGACGAGTTCGACCGGTTGCTCGCCACCGGGGTGATGGCGATGTTCGTGTTTCAGGTGTTTCAATCGGCTGGGATGACGATGGGGATCATGCCTGTTACCGGCATCCCGATGCCGTTGGTTTCCTACGGTGGTTCGTCGATGTTGACGTCGATGATTGCGCTCGGCCTCGTCCTTGGGGTTCACAAGCGCCGCTACGACTACTCCCGCACCTGAGCGACAATCACCCAACCGCGCAGGTGCGCCGGTAGCCTGACTGCACCATGTCGACGGCGCGTGCCTCTTTCGACGGGCCACTGTGGACCCGCCTCGAGCCGCTTCTCCCGCAGGTGCAGAAACCCGCCCGTTACATCGGATGCGAGGACGGGATGCAGACGCCGGAGCACGGCCCCGGCATCGTCTCGTGGCTGATGACCTACCCCGACACGTACGAGATCGGGTTGCCGAATGCAGGCCTGCAGATCCTGTACGAGATCGTCAACGAACGGCCTGATGGCGCTGCGGAACGTTCCTATGCCCCATGGGTCGACCTTGAGGCACTCATGCGTCGAGACGGCATTCCGTTGTTTTCGGTCGACACGCACAAGCCAGCCGGCGAATTCGATGTCATTGCCTTCAACCTGAGTGCTGAGCTCACCTACACGAACCTCATCAACTGCATCGACCTCGCCGGCGTGCCGATCCATTCGATCCGTCGAAGCGACAGCGACCCACTCATCGCCGTGGGTGGTCACTGCACCTACAACCCTGAACCCATCGCCGAGTTCGTCGATTTGGTGGTCCTTGGTGACGGGGAGGAGGTAGTCGGTGAGATCACCGAGCTGCTGCGTGAATGGAAGCGGTCGGGAAAGAACAGCGGTACCCGCGAAGGCGTTCTACGCGAGCTCTCCAAGATCCCTGGCGTCTACGTGCCCTCCATGTATGACGTGGAATACGACGGCGAGTTCATCGCTGCGGTGACGCCCCGCTATGGCGACGTACCCGAGAAGGTCGAGAAACGAACGGTTGCTGATCTCGCCGATTGGCCGTACCCGAAACAACAACTCGTGCCACTTACCGAGGTAGTGCACGACCGCCTTGCGGTCGAGGTCTTCCGGGGCTGCACGCGTGGCTGCCGTTTCTGCCAGGCAGGCATGATCACTCGGCCTGTCCGCGAGCGCCCGGCCGAGCAGGTCAGTCGCATGATCTCCGAGGGACTCAAGCGCACCGGATACGACGAGGTCAGTCTCACGTCGCTGTCGACCGCTGATTTCTCCGGTATCGAAAAGGTCGTTGGTGACACGGTCAGTGATGCCGGTGTCGGGCAGGTCTCGGTGGCACTGCCCTCGCTGCGGGTTGATGCCTTCACCGTTGGTATTGCCGCCGAGCTGCAGCGCGCCCGTCGTACCGGCCTTACCTTTGCTCCCGAAGCTGGGACCTGGCGAATGCGTCAGGTCATCAACAAACTCATTCGAGAGGAAGATCTCTACGGCGCTGTCGAGTCTGCCTACAGCCAGGGTTGGCGGCGGATGAAGCTCTACTTTCTGACCGGCCTGCCCACCGAGACCGACGAAGACACACTCGGGATCGCTGAACTTGGCCGCAACTGTGTCGAACTCGGCCGCAAGCATCACAAGTCGCCGTCGGTGACCGTGTCGGTTGGCGGCTTTGTGCCGAAGCCACAGACGCCGTTTCAATGGTTCGGACAGAACACCGAGCCGGAACTCAAACGCAAAGTAGAACTTCTCAAGGAAGACCTCCGAGGCACGAAGGGCGTTCAGCTCAAATGGCACGACACTCGTGCTTCGCTCGCGGAAGGCATCACCAGCCGAGGGGATCGGCGGCTGTCGGCCGTCATCGAGTATGTGTGGCGTCGCGGTGGCACATTCCAGGAGTGGTCCGAACACTTCTCCATTGATCTCTGGCTGGAAGCCCTTGCGGCTTGCAGCCTCGATGTCGAGTGGTACGTGTATCGGCATCGCACCGAAGATGAGGTGCTCCCGTGGGATCACCTCTCTGCCGGGCTCCACAAGGACTTCTTGTGGCAGGACTGGCGTGATGCGCTCGAGGAACTCGGCCTCGAGGACTGCCGGTGGACACCGTGCTACGACTGCGGCGCGTGCACCGGCTACGGAATTGAGCACGTAGTGGCATCGGCTACACCGCCGGCAGGTGGAAGCCAGGGGACAGGTGTCGACCTGTCGGCTGGCGGCGCAGTTCCGGTCATGTTGCAGCCGAAGCGAACCGTCGGGGAGGGGAAGCTGGCAACGGCATCTCCCGGAGCGGGCTCATGAGGCTTCGGATTTCGTTCAGCAAGCACGGAAAGGTCCGGTTTACCTCGCATCGCGACATCGCCCGGATCTGGGAACGTGCGCTGCGCCGATCCGAGCTGCCGGTGGCCTACAGCGAGGGCTTCAACCCTCGTCCGAAGCTGTCCTTCGGGCTCGCGCTCTCCACTGGCCACGAGTCGAACGGTGAGTACATTGACGTCGATCTCGACCCCGCACGGGTTGATGGGCTCGACGTCGACGGTCTTGCTGTTCTGCTCACCACTCACCTTCCGGTGGGGCTGACCGCAACCGGAGTGGTCGTTGGCGACCGCCGGATGCCGTCGCTACAGCAGGCAGTCACCAGTTGTACCTGGCAGATCGACGTCCGTGATGCTGATCCCATCATGATTCAGCAGTCGATCGATCGACTGCTTGAACGTGATGAGGTCATGGTCACACGCGAGCGCAAGGGCAAGGAGATCACCGATGATCTCCGGCCCGCCGTGCTCAGCTTGGCTGTGGGCTCGCCGATCGAAAATGGTGTGCGGTTGATTGCCGAACTCGGGACCCAGCCGCGCGCTGCTCGAGTTTCTGAAGTGCTCTCAGCCCTCGACCCACCGCTCGCTGAGGACAAGGTCCTCCGACTTCACCAATGGATTCAAACCGACGATGGCCAACGCGCAGACCCAATGACGGTCAGTGCAGCCTCGTCTGCGCCGCTGGAGGTGTCTGCATGACCCTCCAAGCCGTGCCCCGAACGAAAGATACGTACCATGGCCGACGAACAGGCCCAGACCCCGAAGCCCTCAGCAGAAGCCAAGGCTTCAAACAGCAAGCCGAAGATCGGCGATAGTCGACCGGCGCCAACGGTCGGCGACAGCCGACCCGTTCCCATCAGTGGTGACGGTCGCAACCAGAGCAATCAGAAGCCGAGTGGGGAGGGTCAGCAGCGCAAGCGGCGGCGTCGCCGCGGTGGTCGTGGTCGTGGTGGCGGGCAGCGCAGCGCCGAAACCAATGAGCAGAAGCAGGGTGGTCAGCAGCGCCAAGGCGGTGACCGGCAGGTACCTGCACCGGTTGAGGCGATTACGTCGGGCGAGGCGGTCGAACTTGACGAGATGACCATGCAGCGGCGCCGTGGCCGCACTCGCAAAGGGAAAGCGGTCGGCCGTTACCTCATGTGTGTCCATGTGGGTCCGAAGGCCACGCAGATCGCCACACTCGAGGGGCGAAAACTCGTCGAGCACCAGGTTTCCCGTCCCGCCGACGACATTACTCAGATCCATGGCAACATTTATCTCGGCCGGGTTCAAAACGTTCTACCCGGGATGGAGGCGGCGTTCGTCGACATCGCGACACCGAAGAACGCGGTGCTCTACGCCGGCGACATTCAGTACGACGCCGACGAGATCGAAGGCGGGAAAAAGAAAGGGCAGCAGCCCCGAATCGAAGACGTCCTTAAGGCGAAGCAGTCGATCCTCACCCAGGTGACCAAGAACCCGATCGCCCACAAAGGTGCTCGGCTTACCCAGGAAGTGTCGCTCCCGGGCCGCTTCGTAGTGCTCGTACCGAACAGCGCGACCTACGGGATTTCCAAGCGTTTGCCGGATGGAGAACGCAAGCGGCTTCGGAACATTCTCGACAAGGCGAAGCCGAAGCAGCATGGAGTGATCGTTCGCACCGCGGCCGAAAACGTGACCGCCGAGGAGATTAAGGCCGATGTGGCTCGCCTCCTGACCCAGTGGGACGAGATCGAGAAACTCTCAACGAAGACCAAGGCGCCGGCGTTGTTGTACCGAGAGCCTGAAGCTGCTGTCCGGATCATCCGTGAAGAGTTCACCAAGGATTTCCGAGGTGTCATCATCGATGACGAGGCCCTCTACGAAGAAATCAAAGGGTATGTCGAGTCGATCACCCCTGCACTTGCCGATCGAATCGAGTACTACGACGAAGAAGCCGAGGGAATCCCACTCTTCGAGCGACAGCACATCGATGAACAGCTCCGCAAGGCACTCGATCGCAAGGTCTGGCTACCCGGGGGTGGATCGCTCATCATCGAAGGCACCGAAGCCCTCACCGTCATCGATGTCAATACTGGCAAGAACGTCGGTAAGTCATCGCTCGAGGAAACCGTTTTCCGCAACAACCTCGAGGCAGCCGAAGAGGTCGCCAACCAGCTCCGCCTACGCGACATCGGTGGCATCATCGTGATCGATTTCGTCGATATGGAGATCGCCAAGAACCGAGACGAAGTCGTGAAGACTTTCCGGGCGGCACTCGCCCGAGATAAGACTCGGACCCAAGTGTTCGACATCTCTGAACTCGGCCTCATTGAGATGACGCGGAAACGGATAGGGGAGGGCCTCCTCGAGTCGGTCACCGAGCACTGCCAGGAGTGCGGGGGCAAGGGCCATGTCATGGTTGAGGGAATTCTCGATTGATCGGCAAGGCTGGATTCACCGTCCAGCCCGCTAACATTGCGGGTCTATGTACGCAGTAGTGAAGACCGGCGGCAAGCAATACCGCGTGGAAGAGGGGCAGACTCTCGAGGTCGATCGTACCGGTGAGCCGGGCGTCGAGATCTCACTTCCCGTGGCGCTCGTCGTCGACGGCGACACCGTACTCGCGACCCCCGATCAGCTGGCCAAGGCTTCGGTCACTGCACGGGTAGTTGAGGAGACGAAGGGCCCGAAGATCAACGGGTTCGTCTATAAAAACAAGTCGAATATCCGGAAGCGTTGGGGCCATCGCAGTGCGTTGAGCCGCATCGAGATCACCGGCATCACGAAGGGCTGATTCTCAATGTCGAAGACGAAGGGTGGCGGTTCCACCAAGAACGGGCGTGATTCCAACGCCCAGCGCCTAGGTGTGAAGGTCTACGACGGGGGCAGGGTCAATGCCGGCGCAATTCTTGTTCGCCAGCGCGGAACGAAGTTTCACCCGGGTGAGAACGTCATGCGTGGAGGCGATGACACCTTGTTTGCGACGGCCAATGGCGTCGTGAAGTTCGGCTCCCGCAAGGGACGGAAGCTCGTGGACGTTCTGCCAAACTGACCGTCGGTGCTGTCTACACGAGCCTCCGCTTCGGCGGAGGTTTCGTCGTTTTCGGAGCCGTTGACCGCCCCCGGATGGTCAACGGATTAAGAGCGGTGGCTCCGGTGGCAGGAAGAGTCCGCTGGTCGGGTCCGGGGTCAGATCGAGATTCGCCCCGCCGTTAACGGTGAGCTTTCGCGAGATGAATTGGGCTTTAATCGGGGTGACGGGGGATCCACCGGAGATCGTCATGGGGTCTGCACCTGGCGTGAAAAAGGTGCCTTCGAGAATCATTTCCGCGCCGCCAGTGATCTTGTACTTACCGGAGTCGGCCTCTGACCAAACCGCCAATCCCTTGAGCGGTCCCTCGGTCGGAGCGGTCCAATTCGGTGGTGAACCACCAGCCATCTCGAAGTAGCCGGTGTGCTGGTAGATCGCCGTGTGGTTGGCGAGGAGCGCTCCACCCGTCAGCGTGAGGTTTCCGTCGCGTTGGTACACCCAGGCGGCACCCGCTGACGACTGATCGATGCAGGCGACCACGGTGAGTTGGCAGGTGGGGTCCACGGTTCCCGAGTTGTTCTGATTGAACTGGAGCGACCCACCGGTGAGCTTGATGTCGCCGTCGAAAATGATGTTGCCGTCTTCGAAAGTTATGGAGGTGCCGTTAGCGACGGTGAAGGTGTCTTTGCGGCCCGAGCAGTCGATGTGCCAGTTCCCTGTGAGTGTTAGTGAGACGTTCTTCTCGTCGCAGTCGTAGAGATCCGTCCACGTCTGCCATCCGGTCGGAGTGCCCGAGGACCCGACTGCAAGCCGCAGGTTGTCGATGTGTGGTTGCGAACCCGCCGAACACCCCGTGATGGGAAGGGTGTTGAGATAATTCGGGTAAACCGCCTTGCAGTTGTACTTGTGGTCAACCGGCGCTCTCGTCGCTCGGCTCACTCGCGACTCGGGAATGGGCCAGATCCCCCCGTCGACCAAGACCTCGTCTTCGTCTGCTGCAAGATCAGCGTCATTGCAGGCGTTCGGCACGGTAAGGCATGTCTGCCCCTCACCCAGGGCGACAAGATTGATCGCTCCTGCGTCGCCCGTCGGCGATTCGCTCTTTGCGTAGATCGTGGAGCCGTTGCCGCTCACTTCAATGGTAGATGCCTGTCCCTGGCATGCGCTTCCATCACTGTCAAGCAGAATCACCCCGGCCCGGTTATCACTACCCGACTGGACGACTGCGCCGCCCGCCACCTCGAGTGCACCGCACTCGAAGGGCTCCAAGAGCCAGAAGCTCGGCAGTCGTCGTTTGGCAGCCTCGACCTGTCGGACGACGGCTTGCGTGTCGACTTCCAGCGTGTCCTTGCCGAGAATGGTTCCAAAGAAGGCGTTGACCGAGGACATGAGTCGAACCATGATCCGCTCGCAAGGGTCCCCGTCGTAGCTTCGAGGCCCCGTTCTGGTGTCTTCGATCGCTGCGTTCGATACCGGGTAGGTGACCTCGATCTGGTACTTGCCCGCCGTACCGTCGTCAGAGATGGTCACTGGCGAAGATCCTCCGGTGCAGTTCGCCGGGAGGCCAGCGCACGAAACCGTTGCAGCCCCTGGGAGGTCGTCAACGTTTGCTCGCAGGTACTGCACGGCGGCAGCACAGGCGGCCTGGCCGTCGGGACCCGAATCCGCGCCGAGTGCTTTGCCGGCGGCGAGCGCAGCAAAGTCGACGGCGGACTGGTGGGATCGTCGCTCGTCTCGAATGAAACCGAGATCGACGACGATGGCGACCAGCACGAGGAGAGTGAGTAAGGAGGTTGCCACCAGCACAACGACGGCACCGGACTCGCCCCGGGACCGCAGCTCAGGCATTGCTCTCGTGCATGGAAACCGCATCGGCCGACAACGTGATGTCGGCTGTGAAGAGACCGGTTTCGAGCTTCGCTGGCATGCTGACCGAGACCTGAACCCTCGTGTCAGATATTCCGGCCGCAGAGTCGTCGTAACAGGCTGCGTCGTTGGTCTCGGTCGTGTGGTTGGAGGAAACAGGCGTGGGATCGATCCCGCTGACGAGGGCAACGCACACGTCACTTTCGTTGAGACCACTGCCGAACCGTGACAAGGCGACAGAGCGGACATTGGCTGCCCAGTTGCCGCTCACAAACGTTTGGCCTTCAGGAACGGTTGCGCCGTAGCGGGCTGCGTCCCTGGCGGAATGGTGGAGTTGTAGATCATTGTTCAACGCAATACCTGCAGTAATGGTTCCAAGCATGATCATGACCAAGAATGGCAGGACCAGCGCGAACTCGGCTACGGCGGCGCCACGGTCGAGCCCCCATCTCCGGGTGTTCGCTGGTAGCCGCATACGCATGCTCTTTTCATCGGCGTATTGCCGATGTTCCTTAGGTCGGATGACCCCGTCGACTGGGTTTAGCAAGCCTAGCGGGGGTCGTCGACACCTTGCGGTAGGGCATCGAGGTCGAAATCGAGCCATTCGCGGGCCGCTTTGATCGCGTAGCGGTCCGTCATGCCAGCGACCCATGCCACAGCAGCATGACGCACGCCAGCCTCAGAATCGTCGACGAGTAGCCTTGGAGGGAGGCGCGTGGGATCGGCGCTGAGGTGCTCGACGAGCGACTGCAGGACTGCAATCACCCGAGCGGCTTGGTCACGAGACGCAGGCCGAAGATAGATCTTCTCGTAGTTGAAGGCACGGAACGCAGCAAGTGCTGCAGCGCCTTCGACGGTCATGGCGATCCGACCGGTCCGTTCCGTCGCTGCGATCATGGCGCCGATGAAGCCGGCGAGCTGCATTCGCCGAGTCGTTCCGCAGAACTCGCGCACGTGGTCCGGAAGGTCCTCGGCTCGGACGATCCCTGCGGTCGCTGCGTCCTCGAAATCGTGACAGACGTAGGCGATCCGGTCGGCCCAGCTCACGACTTCCCCCTCCGGGGTGGCAGGGGCGGGCCGCGACCACGAATGATTGCGGATGCCGTCGAGGGTCTCTTCACACAGGTTGAGGGACCGTAGCGTGACGTCGGCACCCCATTCGGCATGATTGAAGCCTCCCTCGACATAGGGTGACAACGCGTCCTCGCTGGCGTGGCCGCCGGGGCCGTGGCCGCAGTCGTGGCCGAGAGCGATCGCCTCAGTGAGCGGTACGTTCAGCCCGAGTGCCCAGCTGACTGAGCGGGCGACTTGTGCAACCTCGAGAGCGTGCGTCATCCGCGTGCGTTGATGATCGTCGGGGAAGACGAAGACCTGGGTTTTGCCTGCGAGCCGACGAAACGCCGAGGCGTGGAGGATCCGATCACGGTCGCGTTCGAAGCAAGTTCGGGTCCGGTCTGGCGCTTCCTCGACCAGTCGCTTGCCGGCACCGACGCTCAACGTCGCACCGCCACGAAGTGACGCTTCCTCGATGGCTTCTCGTGCTTCGCGGTCGAGTGCTGTTCCTGGTGCCACGGCAGCGGCCGAATCGCCATGAGCGACCTCGACTCCATCGGTGCCGTGCCCGCGCATGGTGGTACCCCAAAGTGCTTCGCGTTCGGTGAGTTCGCGGTCGACGCGCATGGCCGCATGGTAGAGCGGGAGTCGCATCGTTCGGTTGACCCGTTTGCACGGCAGCGCGTCGACTGCACCGAAAGTCAGCGTGGCGCGACGGGAGACTGCGTAGCCTTGCAGGCGTGTCCAACTTCGTCGACGAGTGCAGCATCAACCTCAAGGGCGGTGATGGTGGTGCTGGTTGCGTCGCGTTTCGACGTGAGGCCCACGTTGCGAAGGGAGGCCCCGATGGTGGCGACGGGGGGGACGGGGGTTCTATTTGGCTTGTTGCCGATCGCAACGTGGCGTCGCTGCTCGCCTTTCGCGATCACCCCCATCGCAAGGGTGAGAGTGGAAGTCATGGCAGCGGTGGCAATCGTCACGGCGCACGTGGCAGCGACCTCGAGGTCAAGGTACCGGAAGGCACCGTTGTGCTCGACCACGCAAGCCGAGCGCCGTTGGCCGACCTCCTCCACCACGGTGACCGCTGGCTTGCCGCCCAGTCGGGGGAGGGCGGCCGAGGCAATGCAAGGTTTTTGAGCAACAAGCGGCGCGCGCCGTCATTTGCCGAACAGGGCGAGCATGGGGAGGAGCGTTGGCTCCGTCTTGAGCTGAAGCTGATGGCCGACGTCGCCATCATTGGCTTCCCGAACGTCGGCAAGTCGACGTTCATCAGCAGCGTCTCGGCGGCCAAGCCGAAGATCGCCAACTACCCGTTCACAACCCTTGAACCGAACCTCGGTGTGGTGCGGATGGATGATGGGTTCGAGATGGTGCTTGCCGATATCCCCGGTCTGATCGAGGGGGCCAGCGTGGGGAAGGGTCTGGGTCATCAGTTCCTCCGTCACGTCGAACGGGCTCGGGTACTCCTAGTGCTCCTCGATCTCGCACCATGGGATGACGTTTCGCCGCAAGCGCAGCTTGATGTTCTGCTCAACGAAATCGGCAGCTATCGCCCCGATCTGCTCGAGCGGCCCCGTCTCGTCGTCGGATCGAAGAGCGACCTGGCCACCAACGACGACTTCGACGGCCCAGTGATCTCGTCGGTGACCCGTTCTGGCCTCCAATCGGTGCTCGGTGATCTCTCCGCACTCGTCCGCGAGGCGCGCGAGTCGACACCGTCGATCGGGGCCACCACGCTGCATCGTCCACTCGGCACGGAGATCTCGGTTGAGCGTTTCGATGATGGTTCATGGAACGTTGTTGGTCGGTCGGCGGTTCGAGCCGTTGCGCTCAGCGATCTCACGAACGACGAGGCGCTCGAATTTGCCCAGGCCCGACTCAAGCAGGTCGGCGTGCTTACCGCCCTCCGGCGGGCTGGGGTCACGACTGGCGACACCGTTCATATCGGGGGTTTCAGCTTCGACTACGAGGAAGATGAGTGAGCTCGTCAGTAGGTCTTCAGGTGCGCGCATGAGTTCGATCGTGGTGAAGATCGGCACGTCGTCGTTGACCGATGACGAAGGTGTGATCGACGCGTCGATGGTTTCGCTTCTGGCCCGTCAAGTGGTCGAACTCCGAGCCGGCGGGCACAGGATTGTCGTAGTGACGTCGGCGGCGATCGCAGCGGGCCTCCCTGAATTGGGACTCGGTGGCGCACTGCGCCCGTCCGATTCGATCACCTTGCAGGCAGTCGCCACGGTCGGACAGTCGGCCCTCATGGAGGTCTACCGGCGCGAGTTCGCCAGGCACGGCGTAGTCGCAGGGCAGGTACTGCTCGTACCGCATGACTTCATCGTCCGCGCCCAGTACCTGCACGCTCGTCAGACGCTTGGCAGATTGCTCGAGCTCGGCGTCGTGCCGATCGTCAACGAAAATGATGCGATCGCCGATGACGAGATCCGGTGGGGAGACAACGATCGACTTGCTGCGCTTGTTGCCAATCTCATCGATGCCGAACGGCTGGTGCTGCTCACCGACACCGAAGGCCTGTTGACTGCGGATCCCCGGATCGACCAGTCAGCTTCGCTCATCGAGGAGATCCATGAGATCGACCATCAGCACGAGGCTCTCGCGGGCGGCGCAGGCTCGGTGCGAGGGAGTGGGGGCATGGCCTCAAAGCTCGCTGCTGCCAAAATCGCGGCGTGGTCCGGTGTCGACACGGTTATCGCTGCAGCTCGTCGAGAGGGCGTTGTCGCCGATGCGGTTGCAGGCGTTGCGGGGGTCGGCACGACCGTGCGTGCCCGTTCGAATCGGCTGCCAGCGCGAAAGGCGTGGATTGCGTTCGCTGTGGTGGCGCAGGGCCAGCTTGTCGTCGATAGGGGCGCGCGTCAGGCATTGGAAGCGGGAAAATCACTGCTTGCTGCCGGGGTGCAGGAGGTGAACGGCTCGTTCGACCCCGGTGCCCCGATCGAGATCGTTGACACGAATGGCGAGGCGTTCGCGAAGGGTCTGGTTCGTCACAGTGCCGACGAGATCAAGCGCGCTGCAGGTCATCGCAGCGACCAACTACCGCTGGGTGTGCCGGCGGTAGTGGTACACGCCGACGATTTGGTGGCGCTTCCTCGGTAGCTCAGTCGCCTTCGGTGAGCGCGTCAGGCTCTGGTGCAGGGGCGAGTCCGAGGTCGACTTTGATCTGGGCGAGACGGGTCTTTGCTTCTACCCCTCGGGCCGCTTCCTCGATCTCAAGCATGCGGGATTCGACGTTGGTCTCGTTGAGTTCGGCCACGGCGCTGGCTTTGGCGTAACGGGCTTCGATCTTTTGGCGTACCTCGTCGAAGGTTGGGACATCATCGCCGATGGATTCGTTGAGCGTCGACATCGCGGCGTTGACGGTCTCTTGCATCTTGGCCTGGTCGAGCTTGGAGAGCAGTGCGGACTTCTCACTGAGACGCTTTTGCAACAACGTGGCGTTCTGCTTCATTGCCGACTTGGCCTGATTAGCTGCCTCGGTGGCCTGGAAGTGCATCTGCTTGAGCCCCTCGATCTCCTCTTCGAGGGAGAGGAGCCGATCAGCAAACTGTTGTGCTGCCGAGGTGTACTGATCGACCTTCTCGGCGTCGCCGTCGGCTTGTGCGTCCTCCGCCATCAGCACGGCCTGGCGGGCGTTGGCGTTCACCCTCTCGAGCTTCTCGAGCGCCTCATTGATACGCATCTCGGTCTGCTTCTGGTTCGCAACGACGTTGGCGGCCTGCTCGCGGAGCTGTTTGTGCTGCTGTTTGGCGTCGCCGATAGCCTGTTCGAGCTGAACTTTCGGATCAGCGCTCTCCTCGTGACGCAAGTTGAGCGCCGCCAGGAGGTAATTCCACCGCTTCTTGAGATAGCTGAACATCCATTAATCGTAGACCGCAGTCTGTCCCCCGCGCGATCAGCGCCACATGACGCGGCGTATTGGCCTGAGAACAATGTCCGCTTCGCGCACTCCGGCACGGAACGCGATGATCACATAGGTGGCACCACCGACGCCGACAGTGACGAGGACGGCGAGGAAGGCAGGGAGATCACCGGTCGCCAGTTTGAGTGCGGCAGTGACGACGAATGCGACGGCTGCGGCCCCACCTGGGGCTATCAGGGCTGCGGCAGGGGATCGAAGCGACGGTAGATGTCGATCGAGTAGTCGTGAGAGCAGGAAGAGTTCGACCCAAGCTCCGATAGCCGACCCGAGGGCGAGACCGATTGCTCCGAGGCGAACGACGGAATCGTTGGCACGAACGGTGGCCTCGAGCGGCCCCGCCACTCCGAGCGCATCGCCCAGTTGTTCGATCCCGTCGATACCGATGAACGCCCGATCGAGCGGGAACATGAACAACGCTCCCAGAATGGCTGCCAAACCCACTCGCAACGCGGCAAGCCGGGCTGGGCCCGCCGTGTCACCCATGGCGTACGCCGCGTTCTGGAGCATTCGCGACAGGCCGATCGCCGGGAGACCAAGGCCGTAGAAAATGAGGATCAACCACACGAGCGATGTGTCAGCGCTCGTGAATGCTCCACCCTCGAACAGGAGAGCGACGATCGGCTCGCCTGCAGCGATGAGCAGCAGGGAGGATGCGAGCATCCAGAACGCGATCCGATGCAGGGCATCCTCGGTTTTGTGGGCGACTTGTGCTGGGTCGTGGTTCAGCCGGGACAGTTCGGGCAGTTCTGCTGCCGCCACGCTCATCGCAAACAGACTGACGGGCAGGGTATAGAGAATCTGTGCTTTGAACAGTGCGGACAGGGCTCCGGCAGCGAGGAACGATGCGAGCAGGAGATCGACGTAGGCCGAGATCTGGACGGCGCCGCGACCCAGAACGGCCGGGCCGAAGCGACGGCGGACGTCGCGTACGTGGGGGTTGTCGGTGTCGAACGCCAACCGCAGTCCGCGAGCGAGGACTTTCGTGGTGGGGTACTGAACGAGGAGTTGGAGCGCGCCGCCCACGGCGACACCAACCGCCATCGCTCGCGTGGCATCGGCGACATTCCAGCCACCCTGCCAGGCCATTAACAACGCGGCGATCTGGGCAAGGTTCCAAACGACGGGGGCGACATAGGGAAGAAAGAAGTTCCGGTGGCTGTTGAGGATGCCGAGGCACCACGCCGACATCACCATGAACCCGATGCCAACCGCCGTGACCCGCGTGAGGTCGACGGCAAGATCGAAGCTGGTGTCGGTGAGGCCCCAAGCGATTAGTCGGGTCAGCGGTCGGGCTGCGAGAACGATCACCAGCACACTGAGGCCGGTGATGAGCATGAGCATGGCTCCGACGGCACCGGCGACCCGGCTCGCCGCTCGTTCGTCGTTGGCATCGAGGAGTTCGCTGTAGACGGGGACGAACGAAGCCGAGAGGACGCCTTCGCCGAGAAGGTTCTGGAGGAGGTTTGGGATCCGCATCGCAGCAGCGAGTGCATCTGCTGCGCCGTTGATTCCGATCACGCGGCCGGCGACCATCTCGCGGACGAGGCCTGCGATCCGAGACAAAAAGATGCCGATGGAGATGAGCGTGGCGCCTCGCCTGGCGGTGTTCACGAGATTCCCTCGACGTCGTCAAGGCCGAGGCGAAGCGCCTCGAGTGATTGAACGATGTCGCTGATCGCAGAACCGACCGGCTCGACATCGTCGACGGTTCCGGTTCGGGTAACGAGTTCCTCGGCTCGCACCACGGCCTCCTCGAGTCGGATCTCGGTGCGCTCCAATTGGGCCCGTATCGCCTCCTCGCGCGCAGCGAGGCGATCATGGCTTGCGAGCTGGGCGTCGATCGAGCCGATACGGACATCGCCGCCAGGGAGCGAATCGAGTTCGCGCTCGAGTTGTCTCGCGTCGATGTTTCGGCGAGCGTCGCTGAGTTGTTGGCCGTAGCGGGCCGCTTCCCAGCACTGTTCGACACCAGCGTTCAACGCATCACCGATCTCAAGAAGGCGGGTACGCAACGGACCGTCAGGAGTTTTCTCTCGTGCCTCGGCGAAGCGGGTTTGGGCGCGAAGGGCGTCTCGCACGAAGAAACGCCAGGGTTCCCCCAGAGCGAACGGGTCGACCCGGGGAGGGAGCGCAGCAATACGATCGGCGACCTTTCGAGCGACGAAGACCCGGACGACCCATACGGCAACGGCCCCAGCAACAGCAAGGTACAAGGAGCCGCCTGCGAGGAGTACCACAGCGACACCACCGGCAACCATTGCGACGGTGAAGGGGGAGACCATGGCGAGAAACACCGTGGGTTCGAGACGACGCGCCATTCCTGGGGAGGCTAGCAATCGCTCCGAGTACGCTTGTGCAGCGTGAGGACGACACCGACGCCGATCCCAGATCTGGCCCGCCGCGCCAAGGCTGCGACGGGTGCTCTCGCAGTCGCCTCGACAGCCAAGAAAGACCAAGCACTCGAAGCGGCGGCCGCACTGCTCGAGTCGAATGTCGACGTGGTCCTCGAGGCCAACACCTTCGACGTAGAAGCGGCCGTTGCCGACGGTATGGATCCGGGTCTCGTGGATCGGCTCCGTCTTGATGTCGGCCGCATCGAATCGATGGCCGGTGGTCTGCGCCAAGTCGCTGCCCTGCGTGATCCCGTCGGCGAGATCACCGAGGGCTGGGTACGTCCGAACGGCATCAAGATTGAGAAGACACGCGTGCCGCTCGGCGTGGTTGCGATCATCTACGAGTCGCGGCCCAACGTCACCAGCGACGCGTTCGGTCTTTGTCTGAAATCTGGCAACGTCGCCTTCCTGCGAGGGTCTTCCTCGGCCATCAACTCCAATCTCGCCTTGGCTGCAGTGCTGCGCGAGGCGTTGACGACGGCGGGCCTTCCGCCCGACGCGCTCGTGGTTGTCGACGACACGAGGCGCGAGGCGGCCACCGAGTTCATGCAACAGCGGGGCTACGTCGACTGCCTCATCCCGCGTGGTGGTCCGTCACTTATCCAGTCGATCCTCGACAACGCAACGGTTCCCTATGTCATCGACGGAGCAGGAAATTGTCATGTCTACGTCGATGCTTCGGCCGACCTTGACATGGCGCTCGAGATCACGATCAATGCGAAGACCCAGCGAATCGGAGTGTGTAACGCCGCCGAGTCGCTCGTCGTCCATCAAGCGATCGCTGCAGAATTTCTCCCGATGGTCACCGATGCGTTGAGCGATGTCGAGCTGGTCGGCGACGAGCGTGCTCGGGCGATCGTCGCGATGGGAGAGGCAACGGAAGAGGACTTCTTCACGGAGTACCTCGCCATGAAGATGAGCGTGAAGGTGGTAGATGATCTCGACGCAGCCATCTCCCACGTGAACGAGACGTCTACAGGCCACTCCGAAGCGATCGTGACCAATGACATCGGGGCGGCTGACCGCTTTGCCCGAGAGGTCGACGCAGCGGCTGTGCTCATCAACGCGTCGACTCGTTTCGTCGATGGTGAGGAGTTTGGGTTCGGTGCCGAGATCGGCATTTCCACCCAGAAGCTTCATGCCCGCGGACCGATGGGTCTGGAGCAACTGACAACCGAGAAGTTTGTCGTCCGGGGCACCGGACAGGTTCGGCCCTGAAATCGATGGCAGCCCGCTGACGGATCGGAGCTGTACCGACTTAGGGGCCGTGGTTAACGCCCGCTAACCTACCGGTCATGTCGAACCGTTTCTCCGATGTCGCGTCTCTGAAAGATGAACTCGCTGGCGTCGACTATTTGTCTGACGATGGCATCGCTGGCGTGGTGTATCTCGCCGACCGGCTCGAGAAGCCGATCCTCGTCGAGGGTCCCGCCGGGACCGGGAAAACCCAGCTCGCGAAGAGCGTCTCGGAGATTACCGGTTCCCGTCTGATCCGCCTCCAGTGCTACGAGGGCCTGGACGAGGCAAAGGCGCTGTACGAATGGAACTACAAGAAACAGCTCCTGCGGATCCAGGCTGAGTCCGGTAGCGAAGAGTGGGACGACATCAGCGAAGACATCTTCAGCGATGAGTTCCTCCTGACCCGTCCCCTTCTCGAGGCGATCAGCGCCGATGAGCCGGTCGTGCTCCTCATCGACGAGGTCGACCGTGTCGAGCTCGAGACCGAGGCGCTCTTGCTCGAGATCCTCTCTGACTATCAGGTCTCGATCCCCGAGCTCGGAACGATCAAAGCAAAGCAGATCCCGTTGGTGTTCCTCACCTCCAACAACACCCGTGAGCTCTCCGAAGCGCTCAAGCGGCGTTGCCTCTACCTGCACGTCGACTACCCCGATATCGAGCGGGAGAAGGAGATCGTGCTTACCAAGGTGCCCGACATCACCGAGAACCTCGCCGACCAGGTCGCCCGAGTGGTGCGGTCGATTCGTCAGATCGAACTCAAGAAGCACCCGAGTGTCTCCGAGACGCTCGATTGGGCAAAGACGCTCGTGCTTCTGGGAGTCGAGAAGATCGATGAGCAGACCGCTACGCAGACGATCAATATCCTCTTGAAGTATCAGAGCGACATCAACAAGGCGCTCAAGGAACTCGCCACCGCCGACGGCGTTTCACCCTGATCTGTCGTTGGCCATGTCTGTCACCGAAGGTGCTGCGTTCGACGATGCTGTAGCGACACCGGAGGGGATTGGTGACCCGATCCTCGACCTGCTGAACGGATTCATCGTGCAGCTGCGTGCAGCTGGACTCCCGGTGAGCCTCACCGAGAACCTCGATGCCATGCAGGCGATCAAGCACGTTCCGCTCGAAGATCGGCAGACGTTCAAGTACGCCCTGGCCGCGACGCTGGTCAAGCACCACAACCACTGGAAGGCATTCGAAACCGTCTTCGAGGTCTATTTCTCGCTGCGCGGTGACGAGTTCTCTATCGGCGACGACACGGTTGAGCTGCCCGAGATGGACGACGAAGAGCAGCCGGGCGAACAATCCAGCGGTGATCAGCAGGGCGGTGGAGGCGACAACCTCTCGCCCGAAGAACTTGCCGAGATGCTCTATCGATCGCTCATGCGTGGTGATCAACAGATGATGCGAGGGGTCGCTCGTCAGGCGGTCAAACGCTATGCCGGTATGGAGCCGGGCCGGCCTGTCGGTGGCACCTATTACCTGTACCGAACGCTCCGCAATCTGGACCTTGACGGAGTACTCGAACGCCTGCTCGAACAGGAGCAGAATGAGGAAGGCGACGCACCGTCCGACTTCGAGCAACGGCTTCAGCGCGACGAATACCAGTCACGCATCGACAGTCTTCAAAAAGAGATCGAGGCTGAAATCCGTCGCCGCCTTGTCGCCGACCGTGGTGTTGAAGCGATGGCCAAGACGCTACGCAAGCCCCTCCCCGAAGATGTCGACTTCATGCATGCGTCTCGTGAAGAGATGGCATCGCTTCGCAAGGCGATCTACCCACTGACCCGTAAGCTCGCCGCTCGCCTGCAACGCAAGCGACGTCATGGCCGGAAGGGTCCGCTCGATTTCCGACGGACGGTGCGTGCCAGCCTCAGCTATGGCGGCGTGCCTGCCGAACCGAAGTTTCGAAACCCGCGACCCCACAAACCTGAGATCTTTGTCATCGCTGACATTTCCGGCTCGGTCGCTGCGTTCGCGCGCTTCACTCTGCACCTCGTCTACGCCATCTCCGGCCAGTTCTCGAAGGTGCGATCGTTCGTGTTCATCGACGGGCTTGATGAAGTCACCCACATGTTCGAGGGCGTCGAGGACATCAACGAAGCCGTTCACCGGGTCAACACCGAAGCGGATGTCGTTTGGGTCGACGGTCACTCCGACTACGGACACGCCCTTCAGGTGTTCTGGGAGAAGTACGGCAACGACATCGGGCCGCGGACGTCGATCATGATTCTCGGCGACGCACGGAACAACTATCACGCGTCGGAGAGCTGGATCATCAAGGCTATGAGTGAGAAAGCTCGCGCCGTGCATTGGCTCAATCCAGAACCGAATAGCTACTGGGACACGGGTGACTCCATCGTCGGGGAGTACGCCCAGCACTGTGATGGAACGTTCGAGGTTCGCAATTTGCGTCAACTCGAAGGGTTCGTTGAACACCTGGCATGACATGCGTCACCGCCGAATGCAGTGCCACGGAGGTCAACGAGGCGACTGGTAGCCCCCGATCGTTCACCGCCTAGTCTCTGCGAATGACCGATCTGGAAACCAGGCTCGAAGACAGGCTGCGCGGGATGCTGCCGGCTGACGCCGACTACGCAAGTGCCCGACACGTCGTCGAGAGGGGCACGAATCTCAGTGTCCGGAACGGGGTAGTCGAACCTCCTGCCGCATCCCACGACGAAGGCGTCATGTTCACGGTGTGGCGTGACGGGGGTATCGGCTACGGGGCGACGAGCGACCTGACCGACGCCGGCCTTGCCGCAGCTGTTGAGCGTGCGTCGGATTGGGCCCAAGCGACCGCAGGCCGGAGTGTCGTCGACCAGACGCCGCTGCTTCACACCGTGGGCGACTACGAGACACCGGTGGCGGAATCGTTCGACTCGATGGATCTGGTGGATCAGATTGCAATCCTCGTGCGCGCCGATTCGGCGATGAACGTCGATGACCGCATCGTCGACCGGGGTGCGGCGATGCTTCGTTACGACGTCGAGACGCTCCTCATCACCAACGGTGGAGGCCGGGTTGCGCAACGGATCCGGCAGGTCTTCCCCGACCTTCATGCCACGGCGAACGTGGGGTCGAACACACAGACGCGCACCTATGGCCGGGCTGCCTTCGGCGGCCAAGGGGGTCTCGAGGTGATGGCCGAGCATGGGTTCGCCGATGCGCCCGTTCGAATCGGTGAGGAGGCGGTGGCCCTCCTCGACGCCCCGAACTGTCCGACCGGCGTCATGGACCTGCTTCTCGCTCCCGATCAGATGGTTCTCCAGATCCACGAGTCGATCGGGCATCCGCTCGAACTCGATCGCATTCTGGGTGACGAGCGAAACTACGCCGGCACGAGCTTTGTAACGCCTGACATGTTCGGCACGTACCAGTACGGATCCGAGTTGCTCAACGTCACGTTCGACCCGACCGTTGCCGGTGAGGTGGCGAGCTACGGCTACGACGACGATGGAACGCCGGCCCAACGGACCTACCTCATCAAGAGTGGCATCCTGCAGCGCCCCATGGGAGGCACGATCTCCCAAGCGAGGGCCGGGCTCAACGGCGTGGCGAACAGCAGGGCGTCGAGCTGGAACCGACCGCCCATCGATCGCATGGCGAACCTCAATGTCGAGGCCGGTGAAGCCACGGTCGACGAGCTGATCGCTGGCATAGAGCACGGCGTTCTCATGGAGACGAATGTCTCGTGGTCGATCGACGACAGTCGCAACAAGTTCCAATTCGGGTGCGAACTCGGGCGGATGATCGAGAACGGCGAGATCACCGGCATCGTCCGAAACCCGAACTATCGGGGGATCTCGTCGACCTTCTGGCGGAACCTCACCGGGGTTGCTGACGACTTCACCACGATGGGCACACCCAACTGTGGGAAAGGCGAACCGAACCAGGTGATCCGGGTGGGGCATGCGTCACCACATTGTCGTTTCAGCGCTGTGCAGGTGTTCGGAGGTGAAGCGTGAGCGTCGATGATGCTCGCGAACGGTTCGACGATCTCGTCACGTGGGCAACGGGGACCCTTCGAGGTGACGAAGTATTGCTGGCCTCGCTCCGTGGTGAGAACAGTGACTTCGTTCGTTTCAACCATGGGGCTGTGCGCCAAGCCGGCAGCGTGCAACAGCAGTCGCTGGCGATCGATTTGATCAGCGGCCGCAACCATGCCGAAGGAAGCGTGACCCTCACCGGCCACCCAGCGACCGATCAGGTACGCGTCGCGGTGTTGCTCGACGATCTGCGGGCTCAGCGCGCTGTCTTACCCGAGGATCCGTACCTTCTCTTCGCTACCGATGGCAGCGACTCCGAGCGTTCCGTCCTCGGAGAGCTTCCCGCCGCAGCTGATGCCGTCGACGCGGTATCGACGGGGGCTACTGGCAACGACTTCGTGGGGATCTACGCGGCCGGTTCCACCTTCGAAGCGTTCGGGTCGTCGATGGGCCAGCGCAACTGGTTCGATGCGACGACGTTCAATCTTGATTGGTCGCTGCATCTGCGAGGCGATAAGGCCACCAAGAACGCATACGCCGGCACCAGCTGGGACGAACAGGCATTTCGGTCGAAGATCGACTGGTCGGTTCGCGAGCTTGTAGCACTCGGTCGCCCACCAAAGAATCTGCCGCCCGGCGGCTACCGCTCGTACCTTGCGCCAGCGGCGATGCAGGAGATCATGGGGATGCTGTCGTGGGGTGGCTTCGGGCTCCGGGCTCACGAGACCCGCCAGACACCCTTGCTGCGGATGGTGACCGAGGGCGCCTCTTTCGCTCCGGCCGTATCGATCGTCGAGGACATTGCTGGGGGCGTTGCGCCCGACTTCCAACGAGCTGGTTTTCAGCGGCCCAACGCGGTCCAGCTGATCACCAACGGCGCGTTCGACAGCCATCTCGTATCGCCACGCTCGGCCCAGGAGTACGGCGTCGCAACAAACGGTGCTGAGGACTACGAGTATCCGCTCGCTCTCGCGATGAGCCCCGGGTCTCTCCCTGCTGCTGGCCTACTTGACGCACTCGATACGGGCCTCTACATCGGCAACCTGTGGTATCTGAACTTCTCGGATCGCACGGCGTGTCGAACGACTGGCATGACCCGATTTGGAACCTTCTGGGTTGAGGGTGGCGAGATCGTGGCGCCAATTGAGGTTTTGCGGTTCGATGATTCCGCCTTCAACCTCCTCGGTGATCGGCTCGAGGGTCTCACCGAGACGGCTGAGACGATCTTGGACTCCTCGACCTATGAGCACCGCTCGATGGAGAGCCTGCGACTCCCCGGCGCGCTCGTATCGGAGATGACGTTCACCCTCTGACGAGAATCCCGAGCGCGTCATCGAAGTCGAGCACCCGGGTGCCAAGGTGCCGTGCTGACTCGTCACGCGTGATTGGGCCGGTAACACCCAACGAAACGGAATGCGTTGACGATTAGGCCGGCGTGGTGGGCCTCGACACTGTCGAACCGGCGGCTCCGGGCCTCGCAGATCACACCTTCGACTACGAGCATTTGATGACCCGCAACTGCGACGCTTCGGAACGAAATCTCGGCAGGCTCGGGTTTACGGCAGTCGAGATCTAGCGCTGGCCCGACGGCTAGGCCTCGACAACTGGCCCTCGCACGATCGACGCCCCGGAGTGGGCGGCGTTGCCGTCGCGAGGTTCAACGCTGATGTCGACCAACACGGTGTCGAAGGACGCGGGGTCAAACTCGGCCGGAACCTCGTAAACCCGTCCCTCCGTTGGATCGGCGATCACGCCGATGCTTTGGATCGTCAGCTCACCTTTGCTGTCTACGCCGATCAGCCAGAGCTCAAGGTCGGCCCCTTCAGGAGCAGGCGGTAGCGCCGTCTCGTCGAGCCGAACAGCCTCGGCCTCGCCGTCGGCAAGCACCGACGCACGAGCGGTCGCATTCATACCGCCCTCAACGAAGCCGTTGGCCCAACTCAGGTCTGCGCCGCCGACGACCTCATAGTTCGACCCGCCGGAGCCGGACGTGGTCACAAAGATGCCCACCAAAACGAGCAGTGCGGCGGCGGCCGCAACGAGTATGGATGGCCGAGAACGAAACCGGGATGTCATGTCCACGACGTTGTCGTCGAATTCGTACTCTGTGGCAGTCACCGCATGTTCGGCAGCCACCGCCGCTTCAATTTCTGTCCAAAGGTCGTCGGGTGGAGCCTCCCGCTCGAGGTCATCGGCAGACATTGTTCGCAAGATTGCTTCAACGCGGGTTTCGTCGTCTGTCAGGTGCAGTATGTCGTCAGTCATGCTGGGTCTCCAGATGTTGACGAATCCGGGCAAGCCCCCGCCGGATGTCGCTTTTTACGGTGCCGAGCGGAATGTTGGTGCGCTCGGCGATTTGTGGATGGGTGAGATCATGGAAGTACGCGAGCGTGATGACCTCTCGTGCGCGCTCCGACAGCTCGAGGAGAGCGTCGGCCACGAGCATTTTGTCGCTCGTGGCATCGACCTCTGCGTCCGTGAAGAGTTCGACTGAGTCTTCGTCGGCCCGACGATCGCTGTGTCGCTTCTCGGAGCGCACGTTGTCGATGATTCGATTACGAGTGATTGCCATGATCCAGGCCCCGAGGCGCCCCTTTGCAGGGTCGTAACGATGCCGGGCCCTCCAAGCGCTCACGAAAACTTCCTGCGTGACATCCTTGGCTCGTTCGGGGTCGAGTGAACGAGCACAGAAGCCGTACACCATGCGGCCATGCGCCTCATAAGCCAAGCGCAGAGCGTTGTCATCACCCCGAGAAAACGCAGCCTCAACCTCGTTGAACACAGGAGCTTTGGCTGAAGTCACACGTCGACTGTAGTCAGTCGCTCTCTGTATGGGCGGGCGGATTTCAGTGAGCGTCATGCGTAACTCCTCCGATTCGCCGCCCGCCGGACTGCGAACCATCCATAGAGGGGCCGGTGGCTGCGACGCCATCGGGCGAGAACATGCTCATTGTCGGAGCCGTGGTGAAGGAGTCCGGAACAGAACGACGCTCAAGAACAGCAGTAGGACTTGCACAAGGTGTTTCTTTCGCTGACGTAGGGAGTGTCTCCCCACGCAACGGAATGAACCTATTTGCTGGATGCAGTGCCCGGGTCTTTGGTGGTCAGCCCCGGCTGTGGAGCATGTCGGCGACCATGAACGCGAGGTCGACGCTCTGACGACCGTTTAGGCGTGGGTCGCACATCGTCTCGTACGCCTCGTCGAGAGCGTCCTCGTCGATCCCATCGCCCCCTCCCACACATTCGGTGACACTGTCACCGGTGAGTTCGACGTGGATACCGCCCGGCCAGGTGCCTTCTTCGCGGTGGGCTGCAAAGAACCCTGAGATCTCCTCGAGCACACTGTCGAAATGGCGGGTCTTGCGGCCGTTCGGCGCGGTGTACGTGTTGCCGTGCATCGGGTCGCAGGCCCATACGACAGGGTGCCCCGAGTCGCGAACCGCTGCGAGCAGGGGCGGCAGGTTCGTGCGCACGTTCTCGGATCCCTGGCGGGTGATCAGCGTGAGTCGACCTGGGACACGATTGGGATTGAGCGATTCACAGATATCGATGACGTCGGCTGGTGTGACGGTCGGACCGACCTTGCATCCGAGTGGGTTCTCGACGCCCCGCAAGAACTCGACGTGCGCGCCGCCTACCTGTCGGGTTCGCTCGCCGACCCAGAGCATGTGGGCCGAGCAGTCGTACCAGTCGCCCGTCAGCGAATCCTGGCGAGTAAGGGCTTGCTCGTAGTTGAGCAGTAGCGCTTCGTGGCTTGTGAAGAAGTCGACCTCGCGAATCGCAGGCACTCTCTCGCCATCTATGCCGCAAGCATGCATGAAGCGGAGTGCTCGATCGATCTCGTCGGCCATCTGGGCATACCGCTCGCCAGCGGGGGAGGAGGCGACAAACTCGCGGTTCCAGGTGTTGATTTGGCTCAGGTCGGCGTAACCACCGCGGGTGAATGCTCGGAGGAGGTTCAGCGTCGAAGCGGCGCGGTTGTACGCGGTGAGTAGGCGTTGTGCGTCCGGTCGGCGCTCCGATTCGGTGAAACCAGTGTCATTCACGATCTGGCCGAGGAACGACGGGAGTTCGGTGTCGCCCTGGGTCTCGGTTGCCGAAGAGCGCGGTTTGGCAAACTGGCCGGCGATACGGCCAACCTTGACGACGGGGAGTCCGCCCGAATAGGTCAAAACGACGGCCATCTGCAGAATCACTCGAAGCTTGTCGCGGATGGAGTCGGCTGAACTGTCGAAGGATTCGGCGCAATCACCGGCCTGCAGCAGGAACGCCTGACCGGCCGCAACCCTCGCCAGTTGCGAGGTGAGGTTGCGGGCTTCGCCGGCGAACACCAGTGGTGGCATCTGCCCGAGCATCTTTTCGGCCTGATCGAGTTCGCCGTCATCGGGCCACTCGGGCTGATGCTTGGCCTCTCGATCGCGCCAGGTGCTGGGAGTCCAGGTCGTCATCACGACTACAAGTGTGGGGCCTGTAGACAGCTTCGCCAACCGGTGTGCGAGAAACCTCCCGTTCGGATTCGGCCCGTAAGGCCCGTTGGGACCTTCGACAGCAGCCGAGAAAACGGCCGAAGCCCTCGCTCAGAGGCGAGGGCTTCGGTTCAGCGTGCTACGGCGGTCAGGCGACGGCGTCGACCGAGTCCGACATTGCGGATGCATGCTCGCGAACCGAGTGAATGGCTCGCTTGACCAAACGACGGGCAGCTTCGGCAGTGACGCCGAGATCTTCGCCGACTTCACGGTAGGAGCGCTTGCGGCCATCACCGAGGCCGAAGCGCTGCTCCACTGCGTACTTGGCGCGATGGTCGAGAATGTCGAGAAGGCCGGTGACCATCTCCATCTCGGCGTTCGCCATGACTTCGACCTCAGGTCCGGGATTCGAGTCGGGAAGGAGGTCGACGAGTTCGTTCGAATCGTCGTCGCCGATGGTGCGATCGAGGCTGGTGGGAGTAGTCAACCGGTGCAGGCGAGCGTGTTCATCGTCGAGTTCGTCGCCGTCGCCTGACACGGCCCGGAGCGCTGCGCGCAGGCTCGCCGAGCGGTCGCCTGGGAGGCGAACGAGTGAGGCCTTCTGGTCAAGGGCACGACCGATCGCCTGACGAATCCAGAAGGTTGCGTACGTCGAAAACTTGAATCCCTTGCGCCAGTCGAACTTGTCGACTGCATGCTCGAGTCCGAGATTGCCCTCCTGGATCAGGTCGAGGAGTTCCATACCCGGGGGAAGGGGATAGCGGCGGGCGACGCTCACCACGAGACGAAGATTCGCTCGAATAAAGCGGTCCTTTGCAGCGGCGGATTCACGAAGGGCCTTTTCGATGTCGCGGCCCTTTTCGCCGGCGTCTTTGCGAGCACGGGCCTCGAAGCCCTTCTCGATGATCTGGGAGAGTTCACGCTCTTCTTGAGCGTTGAGCAGCGCAACTGCGCCGATCTCGTTCAGATACTGTCCAACAGAATCACTCATGGCATTCCTTACCAAGGGCACACGTCAACGTTTGCCCAGCTTTTGTCTCAGAGGGGGGAGTCAGTACCGTGAGCGCACCCGTTGCGCGCCATTCTGCGGTCCGACCGATCCATCATGCGCACATCGTGGCCAATAGGTAAAGAACCAAAAGCGTGACATGTGTCACTCCGGGGTCTGAAGCCGCCGGCCAAGCGGTAGTGAGCGGTGTCGGCTCCGTTGGGATGCCGCCTGCGCATACACTCACCGCCGTGGCTGAGGGATTGGGTGAGCGAGTCGGTGTAGTAGGGGGCACCTTCGATCCTCCACATATGGGCCACCTTGCGATCGCCTTGGAAGTCGGGCATGCGCTGGCACTCGATCGGGTGCTGCTGGTGGTTGCCGGTGATCCCTGGCAGAAGACCGCACACCGTTCGGTCACACCCGCCGCCGACCGGCTCGTCATGGCCGAAGCTGCCGCTGAGGGCCTGGATGGAGTTGAGGTCTCCGACCTTGAGGTTCGGCGCAGCGGTCCTTCCTTCATGGCCGACACCCTCGCGTGCCTCACTGCGGTCAGCCCCGGCGACGAGCTCTTTCTGATCGTTGGCTCCGACACCGCCGAGGGCCTTGACACGTGGAGCCGTCCTGAAGAAGTGCGTGATCGAGCGGTGACCGTGGTAGTCGATCGAGGAGGCAGAGAGGGAGGTCGTCCTCCAGTCGGTTGGCCGCATCTGGTCGTCGAAGTTCCCGTGATCGACGTGTCATCAAGTGATCTTCGACGGCGAGTTGCTGCAGGTGAACCGATTCGCGGGCTCGTGCCCAGAGCGGTCGCTGACA
Source organism: uncultured Acidimicrobiales bacterium (assembly GCA_905480195.1). Classification (GTDB taxonomy): domain Bacteria; phylum Actinomycetota; class Acidimicrobiia; order Acidimicrobiales; family Aldehydirespiratoraceae; genus UBA11606. Next base: position 114,746 of record CAJQPN010000003.1, on the reverse strand, counting down.
TCATCGAGGCTCGGGGTCTGTACGCAACGGTTGTCTCGTGAGCACCGTCGACCACGTCACGCTCGACGAGTACGAGGAGCCGAATCCACCGAACGGTCGGCGGCCGGCACCCAAGGCGAACCCGTTCTTCCGGTTCGTTTTTCCTGTGGTGATCATTGCTTCCGGACTAGCCGTTTTCCTGCTGTGGCGAGAGGGCACCAAAGCCGTGCTCGACAGCACCGACGGCACCGTCTTAGAGATCGTCACCGATCCGGGCCAGCCGGGGTACGAGGTTTTTGTCGACCCGACGCCCACCATGCTCCTCGTCCACCTCGACGACGGCGAGCTCGTGGGGCTGACGGTGTTCGCCGCGACATTGCTCGACAACGGCGGGCACGCTGTTTTGGTAGGTGCCGACGTTGCGTCCGATGGCATCGACGGACCGACGTTTGCACAACGGTGGCGAACCGGGGGGATGGATGCCGTCGAGCGCGATCTCGGCGCGATGTTCGGCTTCGGTTTCGTCGAGACTGACGCCATCGAAACCCCGGAGCTCGCCCAACTCTTGTCGCTCAGTGAACCATTCCCGATCAACCTTCTCGATCCGCTCGTCGAGGTCAATGAGGATGGTCGCACCATGGTGTTCCTCCGGGCTGGTGGTCAGCAGCTGGATGGCGATGCCGGAGCCGAGCTCTATCGCTGGCGGAACCCTTCCGAGTTCGAGGCCAACCGCACCGAACGGCAGCTCGATCTCTGGAAAAGCTGGCTTGCGATGGTTGGGTCTGCTGCTGACCCCTTGTCGGTCACGCTGCCGCACGACTTTGGGCTGTCACCCTTTCTCCGGGCGTTTGCTGCCGGTCGGGCCGATCTCCAGATTCTGCCGGTCGTGCCTGATAGCGGCGAGGCCGAGGCCGCTGTCTACTCGCTGGATGATCGGGGCCGCGAATGGCTTGCCGACATGTCCGATCGCATGGTGCCACTTCGGATTTCCCCGATCGGATTCCCCATACCGACGCTCCGCCTTCTCGACGGGACTGGCGACCCGGCCGTTCGCGACTCTGCCCTCGAGGCGCTGGCTGATCTCAGCGAGATCCGGGTGCTCGGAAATACGGCGGAATTTGGCGCTGTAGCCACGGTCGTCACGCACCACCGAGCCGAAGCCGCAGCCGCGGCTTCGGTCATCGCAAAGGAACTGGGTGCGCAGGTTGTGTTCTCCGACGAACCCGATCAGCCTGTGGATCTCACCGTGGTGATCGGCACCGATTGGGAGGCCCCGTGACGAATCCCGACGACCTGCTCGATCTCGTTCGACACGCTGCGGCTGTCGCTGATGACAAGAAGGCCACTGACCCGGTGATCATCGACGTGGGCGATGTCTTCTCGGTCTCCGACTACTTCGTCGTGGTGAGCGGATCGAATGCGCGTCAGGTCGCAGCCATCGTCGATGCGGTGGAGGTGGAGATCAGGAAGGTCGGTGGACCGTCGCCGATACGGGTCGAGGGTGCCGAGTCCCGCGAGTGGGTCCTCATGGACTATGGCCCATTTGTCGTGCACGTGTTCCATCAAGAACAGCGCAATTTCTACCAACTCGAGCGGCTGTGGGGCGATCGACCCCGCGTTGCCTGGCACCCCCTCACGCCACAGCCCGAAACCGCTTAGAACCGTCCTGTTGCTGTGACGAGTGGGCGTGAGCGCCCCCCGTGTTGGTCGGGCGTCGTCATGCTGCGGACTCGCTGGCGGGGTCGCCGGCAATGCGGGTGTGCCACATGACGCGCGGTTGATCAACGTCCCACGGTGTTGCGCAGTGAAGGAGGCGACGGTTGTCCCAGACAACGACGTCGCCCGCCGACCATTGGTGATGGTACGTATACCTCGGTTCGGTTGCGATGTTGACGAGGCTCGCCAGCAGCTCTTCCGATTCGGTGGTGTCGAGCCCCTCGATACCGAACGCATGACGGCCGATTGTCAACGATCGCCTTCCGGTCTCGGGATGGCGCTTCACGATCGGCCGGATTGAGACAGGCCCGTCGTGGAAGCCGTAGCCGCTGTAGTGGGTCGACGTGGCGTCATGGCCGACACGGGCCTGCGAGTGGTACAGCGAGTGCCGGGCCCGGAGGCCGGCGATTCGGTCCTTGACTGACCGGTCGAGTGCGTCGTAGGCCGAAGCAGTGTCGGCGAACCCGGTGGCCCCACCATCGAGCGGCACGATCTCGGCGGAGAACACCGCTCCCTTGGCTTGGACCGGCATGTACGTCGAGTCCTGGTGCCAACCCATGTTGCCGATGAGGATCTGCATCATGTCGTCGGAGCCGTCGGTCGGTCGCAGCGTCCCGTCCCGGCGGACATTGCTTAGCGGCGAGGCCTCGAACTCGAGATCACCGAAACGCCGGGCGAACCGGTTCTGTGCGGCTTGGTCGAGGAACTGGCCGGGAAAGACGAGGAGACCGACCTCAAGCCAGCTGGCGTACAGTTCGGCGAACGAGGCGTGGTCGAGGGAACGGACGTCGATCTGGGTCACGGTCGCCCCGAAGGTCGCATCAGCAAGTGGCGTGATCGTCGGAGGAGAACCCATCGTCCCAGCGTGCCACGAAACGAGAAACGGGACCTCCGACGAGGCCCCGTTTCGATCGGGGTGGAGCATAGGAGAATTGAACTCCTGACCTCATCCATGCCATGGATGCGCTCTACCAACTGAGCTAATGCCCCGGGTTGAGGCCCACGATGGTAGCACCGGCGCTTCTCGCATCCACCCACGATTTGGGCCTAACGTCGAGGCGATGTCGGCCTGGACCCGTTGGCTGGTGGGCACGACGAGTGCGGTGTTCCTGGTGGGTTTCGCATTCGCTCTCGCTCCGCCGGGGCCGCTCCTGACCATCGACGACATCGCCTATCTCGCCATGGGCCGCACCATCGGAGGCGAGGGTGGTGCGCCGATGCCTGCACAGTCCCCGTATGGCCCGCTATATCCCATGCTTCTTGCACCGGGGTGGCTCTTGGGGCTCGAAGGTGACGGGATGATCACCTACGCACGAATGGTGAACGCGCTGGCCGGCGCAGCGACCGTTCCGGCGCTCACCTCGCTGCTGCGGCGACTGTTCCCCGAGATCGATCATCGCCGGGTGCTTGTCGCCGCGATCGTTGGCGCTGTCCTGCCGGCGGCGCTGCTCACCTCGTCGATTGTGTGGACGGAACGGCTCCTTGCGCTCTTGGTCGTGTTGGCGTTGTTGGCGTTGTTTCACGCCCTCGAGGCGGCGACAACGCGGTCGGCGTGGGGAGCGGTCGCCGCCGCAGTGCTGCTGTTCGCAGGGCATCCGCGACTCGGCGTTTCGGCGGCGGTCGTCATCGTGGCGAGTGGATGGTCGGTGAGGTCGCGGGGGAAGGGTGCGACTGCGGCAGTGGTGGTGTCCGGCGTTGTCGGGCTGTCGTTCGTCGAGTGGCTCCGTCGATCACTCTCCACTGCGACATTCGACGACCCCGGCACCTATGACGCAGTCGACCTGGCGTCTCGGCGTGGTCTCGGGGAAGCGATGCAGATGCTCCAACACGGTCTGGGCGCGCTCACCTATGTGGTCTTGGCCGGTACCGGGCTCGCAATGTGGGGCATCGTCGTGTTAGCCCGATCGAGGACGAATGGATGGTCAGTTCTCGCCGTTGGTTTCGGAGTGCTGGTCGTCGCCGCCTGGTTCCTGACCGGCATTCCACGGGCCGACAAGTGGCTTCATGGTCGATACATCGAAGTGATGGCTCCGGTCTTTGTTGCGGTCGGTGTCGCCTCCTTGCACCAATTGCGCGGGAGGGGTGCAGCGCTTTTGCTTGTCGGCGCGCCTGCGCTCGGCGGGATCGTCGCCGCATGGAACGGACCCGGTGACACCTGGGCGTCGGCCCGGTCCCCCGTGATGATGCTCGGGGTCGAGGTCGGCGGTGCACCGTACGGGAACGACATCTTCGAGCCTGGAGCTGCAGCCGCGGTTGCCGTCGTCGTCGGTCTGGCGGCGTGGGGGCTTTGTCGTTGGCGGATCGAGGCAGCGGGGTTGCTCCTCGTTCTCGCTTGTTTGTGGGGAGCCCACAGCGGACTGGAGACCCTCGATCAACTGCATGAATCCACTGCGTCGGGTGAAGTCAACGAGCGCCTCAACCCGAGCCTCAACATCGGGGAACTCTTTGTCGACACGGGTCGTGTGTCTTCGAGTCTCACGAATGCGCTGGTTTGGAACGTGGGGTTTGACCGCAGCGTGATCACGCGCACACCAAAGACCACCCATGCGCTGCTCGGGTTGGATACGAGCCCGCCGGAGGGGTCGAGACTCGTGGCCCGGTTCAGCCAGGGGACGCTCTGGGAACTGGACCGTTAGGTCAGCGGTCGTCGTCGGTCTGGTTACGCAAGAACTCGGCGATCTCGGCCGCGACGTCAGTACCACTGATCGACGCTTCGACCTCCATGGCGTTGTCGTATTGGCGCTCGAGTACGTGGAGCATGCTGCGGTGCGAATCATCGTCGGCCACGAGGCCGTTGAGACGGCTCCGCGTGGCCAATGCTTCCGCAGCAAGGTCGCTGCTGTCGAAGACGAGGCCTCCGGCGACCACCAGACCCTCGATCAATGCTTGCGTCGCCGGCGCATAGTTCGCCCCCGAGAGGTAGTGCGGGACTTGTGCCCAGAGCCCAACGGCGGGGATTCCCGCCTCATGGGCCGCAAACTCAACCGCTGCTTGCATGCCGGCCGGCACGTCGAGGGTCGCAGGAGTGAACCCGAGCACGGCGAGCTCCGGCGAAGACGCAGTAGCGGAAAGGCGAGATGGTCGGGTGTGAGGCGACGAAGCCGGGTAGGCACCGAGGCCGATGACGCGGCGTACACCGAAGCGTTGGGCGAGCTCGACGACGGCCTCACAGAACGTGCGCCAGTTGTGGTCGGGCTCGACACCGTGCAAGAACAGCACATCGTTCCCGGTGCTGTCGCTGCCGCAGACGAGTTTGATCTCGGGCCAGTCGAGCGCCGTGGTAACCCCTTCGACAATGTGCATCATCGGTCGGCGAGCCCGGTGATCGAGGAGCCACTCGGTCTCGAAACGTGCGACCGGTGTCGGGTTGATTTGCTCGAGAATCGTTTTGCGGGCATCTGCTGCGCAGCCGCTGGCATCGATCCATCCGGCGAGGTGGATCAGGAGGACCGGATCATCGAGCGACGGCGTCGCCAACAATGTGTACAACTCGGCGGGGTCGACAGGGCGAGACATCGTGACGCTGAGAGTACGCCCAATCGTTGGGACGCGCCCGCCGGGAACTGGCCGGTATCCGATACGTTGGTCGGCACCATGGCCGACGTAACCGACGCAACGTTCGAGACCGCCGTGATCGAGCGGTCGCACCAGGTCCCTGTCGTGATCGATCTGTGGGCCGAGTGGTGCGGTCCGTGCAAGCAGCTCGGCCCGATCCTCGACAAGGTCATCGGCGATACGAACGGCAAGGTTGAACTCGCGAAGGTCGATGTCGATGCCAATACGAGTGTCGCACAGGCGTTCCAGGTCCAGTCGATCCCCGCCGTGTACGCAATGAAGGACGGCCAGGTGGTTGATGGCTTCATGGGGGCTCAAGGTGAAGCCCAAGTTCGCGAGTTCGTTGCGAAGCTCTTGCCGACCGAGGAACAAAACGAGATTGAGCGTCTGCTCGAGATCGGCGACGTCGAATCGCTCAACGCGGCGTTCGCGCTCGAGCCCGACAACCCTGACGTCCTCACGGCGCTCGCCGCCGCACTCATCGATGAAGGGCAGGTCGACCAAGGGATCGCTCTGCTCGACAAAATCCCTGAGACGCCCGAGACGCGGCGTCTGCGGGCCTTGGCTCGAACCAATGGCGACACCGTCACTGACATCGATGCCACCCTTACGTCACTTCTCCCGACCGTGAAGCTCAACGACGATGACCGTCAGAAGTTCGTTGACCTGCTCGAGGTCCTCGGGCCTGACGATCCGCGCACTCCCGAGTGGCGGCGCAAGTTGAGCACTGCGCTGTTCTGATCGTCTGACGGTCTGGGACCGCCGGGCGGCCCTACTGCTGCACTTCCCCCGACAGTCCTGGCTGAGCGGAGGTCGTGTTGAACGCCGACGACCACTTCGAATTCGACGACTATTCCTGGCGGCGCATGCCGGTGCTGTTCGCCGACCGCCTCGGAGTACGTCCCGTCAGTGTGGTCGTAGGTGCGATCAGCGTGCTTGCTGCCGGCTTCGGGGCGTGGTGGGCGCTTCGGCCGCCGCCTCCACCGCCTGACGAGACACTGCCGGTGATCGCCGACATTTCGGCGCTTTCCTCAACGACCACCGCCGGGCCACAGGTTTTGATCGTTCACGTTGACGGAGCAGTTGCTCGGCCCGGCGTCCATGATGTCGTATCCGGGAGCAGAGTTATCGATGCGGTCGAAGCCGCAGGCGGGCTGGCCGATAACGCCGATCGGAGTCGGGTCAACCTGGCCCAGCAGGTCGCCGACGGTCAGCGGATCTGGATCCCGGCGATCGGGGAAGTGGCGCCCGAGGTAGTGATCGGTGCGGCGGCGACCGCCGGAGGGGTCGCAGAGTGGGAAACCGCTGGTCTGATCGATCTCTCTCGAGCAAGCGCTGCCCAACTTGAGACGCTTCCGGGCATCGGCCCGAGCCTTGCTGCAGCGATCGTCGAGCATCGTGACCGAGAAGGCTCGTTCCGCAATGTCGACGACCTCCTCGGGGTAACGGGAATCGGTCCGGCGAAGCTCGAGGCGCTTCGCGACCTTGTGCACCCTTGAGGGCCCACGCCGCAGCGATCGGAGCGACGGTCGGCGCGCTGGTGATGTGGCCGTTGCCCGTCGCCGTCGTTGGCATCGCCGTCGTGGCGGCGCTCACCCGACGCACATGGCTCACACTCGCACTGGCGGCCGCCTCGCTCTCCTCTTTTTTCGGAAGCCTTGCGCTCGTGGGTCTCGATCCGCCAGCCGCTGGTCCCATCGATGCCTGGGTGACACTGACATCGGATCCGAGGCCGTTTGGTCCTGCGGGGATGCGAGTCAGCGCGCGCTGGGAAGGGCATCGCGTTTCCGTCGTTGCTCACGGCCCGCTGGCAGGTCGACTCGACGATTCTCTGGCCGGCGAACAACTTCGGATCGAGGGCCGATTCCGGCCCATCGGAAGCCGGGATGCGTGGGCCCGGTGGCGTCACGAGGTTGGGACGATCAGCGTTGAGGCCATTCCCGTCACCCATTTCGGATCTCCCGTCGCCCGGCTGGCCAACAGCGTGCGACGATTACTCAGCGGTGGTGTCGCAGCGCTCGGCCGCGATGACCGTGCGATTTTCCTCGGCATGGTCATCGGCGACGATCGGGCACAGTCGGCGGTCACTGCTGACGACTTCCGGGCTGCCGGTCTTGGTCATCTGCTCGTGGTTTCAGGCCAAAACGTCGCCTTCGTCATTGCTGTTTTGATGCCGCTTGTTGGCCGGTTTCGTCCCGGACCTCGGCTGCTCGTCCTGCTCAGCGTTCTCGCATTCTTCGCGCTGCTGACCCGCTTCGAACCATCGGTGTTGCGCGCTGTCGGGATGGCCGGGGTCGGTCTTGGAGCATCAGCTTTTGGCACGCCGGTCGACGGACGCCGCGCACTTTCGATCGCTGTTGCTTGCCTTGTCCTTGCTGATCCATTCCTCGTGCACGTGCTTGCATTTCGGCTTTCGGTCGCCGCGACGGCAGGGATTGTCTGGTTTTCGCAGCCGTTCATCGATCGAGTGCCGGGCCCGTTGTTCTTCCGAACTGCGGTGGCGACCACGATTGCGGCTCAACTGGCGGTATCCCCGCTCCTGGTTTTCACCTTCGGACCGCTGCCACTTGCAAGCCTTCCCGCCAACCTCTTGGCCGGGCCCGCTTCGGGCCCGATCATGATGTGGGGCTGCACGGCTGGGCTCTTCGCCGGCGCAGTTGGTGGGCCGGTGGCAGAAGTCGTTCACTGGCCGACTGAGGTCCTCGTCACCTGGGTTCGTTGGGTGGCCCGCCATGCTGCACTTGCCCCGTCAGCCATGCTCGGACCAGTGCCGCTGCTTGTGACCGCCGCAGCATTGGGGGTCATCGTTCGCGGTCGCCGATCGAGTCGCCTGTGCGCCATGGTCACGATCGCCGTCGTCGTTGCTTCGGCGATCGGAGCAGTTCCGCAGTTGCGCCAAGGTCAGTCGACGGTCGGAGCGGGCGTGACAGTGGTTGCGTCGGGTGATCGCATCGTCTTGGTGCTGAACGATCCACAGCGACCCGGCGACGTCGTCAAGCGGGTGCGGGAAGCGGGGGTGCGGCGAGTCGACGCGATCATTGCCACCGACGGAGATGCCTCTGATGCGTTTGCCGTTGTCTCCCTTGTCGATCGCTATGGCACCGAGACGATCCTTGCGCCGCCTTTGCACCGTGTGCCTGGAGCCTCATCGGTGCATGCGGGTGTTGCTCGTCAGGTCGCTGGGTTGGTCGTGCGGTTGGCCGATCACGACGAGTCGCAATTGGTCGTCTGTCCCGCTGACACCTTCCCGTGTAACGATGAATCCGAGGAGGTGTGATGGCCATGATCTCGATCGGCCACGAGTACGCAGCTGCGGTCGAGGCGACTCGGGCTCGGCTTGGTGTGAGTGGTACCTGGTTCGACGCCGATGAGGTGCGCGCAATTGTCGCTCGGGCTGATGCACGGAGCCGACAGCGCAGCTCCGCGCCCTGGCACCACGAGCTGCCCGATTCCACCGAGATCCTCGGGCTTTCTGCGCGTGCGGTCATCGATCGGATCGCCAGTGACCCGGGATCGGTTGACGCCGGGTGGGCCGCGGAGCAGATCGGCGACCTAGGCGAGGGGCCCTACGTCGAGCTCGTCGGCACGACCGCTGTGGCCGTTGCGTTGCGCCTCTTTGCTGATGCGGTCGGTGTCGGCGTCGTACCCGTCGTAACAGCGGCCGAACCCGGCGAACCGTCACGAGACACCCCGGATGGGCTCGGTGATATCGGCGCCCACGTGAAGATGCTCGAACCGTTTCCGTTCGCAAACGTCGCGCGTGCGCTCAGCCAGGTCCCGACGGCGAATGCGACCTTCTACACCCTCGTGCGTCCGATGTACTCGGCGGCAGGCTTTGACGAGCTCGTCTGGAAGACCCCATTGTCGCGCCCTCAGGTCGAGCTCGTGGCGGCGAGGGTGGCAGCGATGAACGAGTGCTTTTATTGAACAACGGCTCACACGACGCTGCTCCGTGCGAGCAGTGATGCGATGGGGATTGAGGTCGATCTCGACACCGCTGTCGGTTCGGGTGACCCGGCAGCGACGGGAATGGCTGGCGGAGCCGAACTTCTCGCCTTCGCCGAGGCCGCAGTGAAGGGTGCGTCGCTTGGTGGGTTGCGTAGGGCACTGATTGCCGCTGTTGGAATGGATGGCGCAGCGCAAGCCGCAGCCACCGTTGCCGCCTTTTCTGGCTTGGTCCGAGTGGCGGACGGCACGGGAATCCCGATCGACGACGGCCTTGCTTCGGCCTCCACCGAGATCCGCGGTCAGCTCGATCTTGACTCGTTCGCAGGGGCAGGCAACTCCGATCTACGGGCAGTCGTCGCTGGCGGGGCCAACGACCCGATTTCGTTGTTCGGCGGAGCCTCCAGCTGACCCGACCAACCGCTAGGGTCGAAGCCGATGTTCGTGGATCTCGGTAGCACCCGGTTCGACATCACGACGCGGGCGCTCGTGATGGGCATCCTCAACCGCACGCCGGACTCCTTCTACGACGGGGGCCAGTATTGGGCTTTCGACGACTTTCTCGCCAAGGCTGAGCAACTCGTAGACGAAGGTGCGGACTTTCTCGACGTCGGAGGTTCCAAGGCCGGGCCGGGCCCCGAAGTCACCGTGCAAGAGGAGTTGGACCGAGTCGTTCCTGCAGTCGAGGCACTCCGAACGAGATTCGACCTGCCGATCTCGGTCGATACCTTTCGCGCTTCGGTCTTCGACGAGTCATGCCGGGCCGGTGCTTGCATCGGGAACGACATCAGCGGGTTTGCTGACCCTGACTTCTTGCCTGTGGCTGTGCGCCACAGCGCATCAGTCGTTGCGACGCACGTGCGTATCGGCCCCCGAATACCCGATCCGAATCCGATCTACGACAATGTTCGTCGCGAGGTCACCGACTTTCTCCGGGTGCGGGCCGACCAAGCACTCGCGGCTGGCGTTGCGCCTGAGCGGATCATGGTGGACGCCGGCCTTGACCTCGGAAAGACCCCGGCGATGTCGACCGAGCTGCTTCACCACAGCGATGACCTGGTCGCCCTTGGTTTCCCAGTCTTTCTCTCTGCGTCCAACAAAGGTTTTCTCGGTGAGCTTGCGAGCACTGAGGTCAATGATCGGCGCGAAGTGACGTTCGGTGCCCACGCGCTGGGAATTGCGCTCGGCTGTCGGATACTGCGAGCGCACGACGTGAAGGGCAACCGACGCCTGGCGGACACGATGAGCACCATTCTCCACTATCGGCGACACTGAGCCCGTGGCCCTGCGACTGATCATCGGCGACGACCCCATTCTGACCGGCGAGGCTGTCACGGCGGCCGTCGATGAACTGGTGGGAACCGGCGACCGCAGCCTGATGCTTGAGACGCTCACCGAGGCCGATTACCGAAACGACGATGGCGTCTACGAGGCGTCCAAGGTGCTCGACGCGGCCCGGACCCCTCCATTTCTGACCGAACGTCGGGTGGTGGTCGGACGTCATCTCAGCCGTTTTTCGAAAAAGGACGACTACACCCCGATTCTCGAGCTCCTCGCCGAACCGCTCGAGACGACCGACCTCGTTCTGGTGTGGGAGAAAGGTGTCGATCCGAAGGTTGACCGGATGCCTGCGCTACCAAAAGCACTCAAGGAGGCAGCTGAGGTCGCTGGCGCCCTCGTGCAGCAGACCGCCGCTCCGAAGGGCAAGGCAGCGGGGGACTGGTTGCGTGACCAACTGGGAGCGAGTTCGTTGCAGTTCGAACGAGACGCAGTCGCAGCAATCGAAGACCTTCTGGGCGAGGACCGGAGCCGGGTCGTCGGCCTCGTGCGGACGCTCGAAGGGGCGCTCGGCGCTGACGCCACCATCAACGCAGACGACGTGGCCACCTTTGGTGGCGATGCTGGTTCGACGGTTCCATGGGCCCTCGACGACGCGATCGACAAAGGAGACGTCGCTACAGCACTACAACTGCTTCCTCGGTTGATTCCGTACGCCGGCTCACCAACTGATCGCAATGGCGCTGCCTTCAGGCTCATGGCTGTGCTGCACAAGCGCTACAGCAACATGCTGCGTCTCGACGGGGCTGATGTCCGCGACGAAAAGGCGGCTGCGCAACTCCTCGGGATGAAGGGATCGACCTTCCCGGCCAAGAAGGCAATGCAGCAGGGCCGCAAGCTTGGTGCCGAAAAGCTTTCGCGAGCGATCGGACTCCTGGCCGAGGCCGACCTCGACCTGCGCGGCACCAAAGACTGGCCCCCCGAGTTGGTGGTGGAAGTACTCGTTGCCCGGCTAGCGAACCTCAGTCGACGCTAGACCCTTACGAGTCGACCCCGAAGCGACACGTTGAGCGCAGCAGCCAACAGGGCTGCGATCTGTTGTCGGCGGTTACTCAGCTGTTGAGCTGCTTGGCCAGTTGGCTCTTTTTGCGAGCGGCCTTGTTCTTGTGCATGACGCCATTGGCCGCGGCCTTGTCAATTCGCGAGATCGCAGTGCGTACGAGTTCTTCGGCGTTGTCAGCACCCTCGGCCACCGCTGCAGTGGCAGCCCGGGTGCGCGTGTGAATTTCGCTCCGGACCTTGCGGTTGGCGAGGTTGCGCTTCACCGTCTGACGGTTGCGCTTGATCTGCGACTTGATGTTGGCCACGAGTACCTACCTGAGAACGATGGTGCGGAAAAATGGGTCCGCGAGCCGACTGCAAAGGCTATCGGGCGACGCCCACTGATCGCACCCGAACATCGGTAGCTTTGGTAGCTGTCCCCCCTGAGCGTCGATGGCGCAACGCAGAGCATGTGCGCCGATGGCGCAATGGAGCCCATGGAACTCGAACGCATTCGCAACACATCGATCATCGCTCACATCGATCATGGCAAGTCCACCCTCGCCGATCGCATGCTCGAGCTGACCGGGGCCGTCGATGCGCGCGACATGCGCGCCCAGTATCTCGACTCGATGGACCTCGAACGTGAGCGCGGTATCACGATCAAGCTCCAGTCGGTTCGGCTCGACTGGAACGGCCACGTAATCAACCTGATCGATACACCGGGTCATGTCGACTTCGGGTACGAAGTGAGCCGATCGCTCGCTGCATGCGAGAGCGTCATACTCGTCGTCGATGCAGCACAGGGCATCGAGGCCCAGACCCTCGCGAATTGTTATCTGGCGATGGAGAATGATCTGGAGATCGTTGCCTGTCTCAACAAGATCGACCTGCCGGCTGCCGAACCCGACCGATACGCAGCCGAGATTGAGAATGTGCTCGGCATCGCTGCCGACGACATCCTGCGCATCTCGGCCAAGACTGGTGACGGCGTCGTCGAACTCCTCAACGCGGTCGTCGACTTCACACCACCACCCAAAGGTGATGCCGATGAGCCGCTCCAAGCGCTCATCTTTGACTCGCACTTTGACCAGTACCGCGGCGTCGTCTCATCGATCCGAGTGGTCAACGGTGTGATGCGAACCAAAGACAAGCTCCGGTTCATGCAGGCAGGAACGTCGCACCAGCCCGACGAGATCGGTGTGCGCGCTCCCAACAACGTCCCAGTCGACGAGCTTGGTCCGGGAGAGACCGGCTACCTCATCGCCGGAATCAAAGACGTGGGTGAAGCCAAGTCCGGTGAAACCGTCACTACCGACAAGCGCGGCGCTACCGAACCACTCGATGGTTACAAGGAACCCAAGCCGATGGTGTTCTCGGGCTTGTATCCGATCGATGGCGATGAGTTCACCGACTTGCGCGAAGCGCTCGAGAAGCTTCGACTCAACGACAGCTCGTTCACGTTCGAGCCCGAGACGTCGGGTGCGCTCGGCTTCGGTTTCCGCTGCGGCTTCCTCGGTCTCCTGCACATGGAGATCGTTCGCGAACGCATCGAGCGAGAGTTCGGTCTCTCGCTCATCTCTACTGCGCCATCGGTCGAGTACCACATCACCAAGGGCGACGGCACCACCATCAAGGTTTCGAACCCGTCCGAGATGCCGCCAGCGGCCGAGATCATCGCCATTGCCGAGCCGTACCTCAGAGCAAACATCCTGACGCCCTCTGATTACACAGGGACGGTTATGGACCTCTGCCAGACTCGACGAGGCGAAATGGTCAAGATGGAGTACCTCTCTCCGGAGCGGGTCGAGCTTCACTACCGACTCCCGCTCGCCGAGGTCGTCATCGACTTTTTTGACCAGCTCAAAAGCCGCACGCAGGGTTACGCCTCCCTCGATTACGAGCAAGACGGGTACACCGTCGACAAGCTCGTCAAGGTCGACATCCTCCTTCACGGCGATCCGGTCGATGCGTTCAGCACGATCGTGCATCACGACAAGGCGTATGACTACGGCAAGAAGATGGCCGACAAGCTCAAAGAACTGATCCCGCGCCAGAACTTCGAGGTCCCCATCCAGGCCGCCATCGGCGGCAAGATTATCGCCCGGACCAACGTCAAGGCCTACCGCAAAGATGTCACCGCCAAGCTCTACGGCGGTGACATCACCCGCAAGAACAAGCTGCTCAACAAGCAGAAAGAGGGCAAGAAGCGGATGAAGTCGATCGGTCGGGTCGACATCCCGCAAGAAGCCTTCATCTCTGCGCTTCAACTCGACGACTGATCGTTCGAACGACTCGAGCGGCGCGTTGGCCTCGGGCACGGCCAACGGTTGGTCCCGGGTCGGTCAGGGCGCGCCCCCGTCGGTGCCGTTGTACATGTCGGCCCGGAACCGCTCGCTCTGGTAACCGGCCGAGCCTGGATCATCTGCAGCGCGGAAGGCCCGTTCTAAGAACCACGTGAATCGCTTCCAGCGGCCTGGCTTTTTCGTAGTGGCCATGCTGCGACCGTACCCGAGCAGAGCGCGTCACCGCTTGCAGCGCAACTTGTCGCCGTCGGACGAGTTGCGCAGCTCACCGCCGTCGGCGGTCCGCTCGACCTCGTCATGGCGGCCGGAATTGTTGCCGGTTGGGAAATCGATCGCGACTCGGATCGCAAAGCGGACCGCCTGCGGCGATAATGGTCCGATGCTCGACGAGCGCAAGGCCGCGATCTTGTCGGCGGTCGTCCAGGAGTACATCGAGACCGCTCAACCTGTGGGTTCTGGTCGGATCGCTGCTGCGCCTGGCGTCGAGGTTTCGTCCGCCACGGTGCGTAACGAGATGGCAGCACTCGAGGACGCCGGATACCTCACTCAGCCCCACACGTCTGCTGGTCGTATCCCAACCGACAAGGGCTATCGGTTCTTTGTCGATCGTATCCGTAACGACGGCCTGGGAACAGCGCCGAGCGAACCACAAGCTGTTCGTGACTTCTTCAACGGAGCCCACGGCCAGATCGAAGCGATGATGGAGCGCACCAGCGAACTCCTCACCCGTTTGACCGACTGGACCGCTGTCGTCGTCGGGCCATCTGCCGAGCAGGCGACGGTTCGCAGCGTGCAGCTCGTCGATCTGTCGAGTCACATCGCGATGGTCGTTGCAGTCCTGTCCAACGGTGTGATCGAGAAGCGCACGGTGGAGGTACAGACCGAACTTACGGCGGCGATCGTCGACGACGCTGGACGCCGACTCACCCGAGCGGTCGAGGGCAAGACACTGCTCAACCTTGGCGGCACCAACATCGGGCCGTCCGCTCATTCCGACCCACTGCTCGATGCAGCGATTGCAGCGCTGAGCGCGGCGGGTCGTCGCGCTGAGCTCTACGTCGGTGGCGCTTCGCGGCTTGCCGGGGCCTTCGAGGCCGTCGATCAGGTCCGCGACGTGCTCACCATCCTCGAGGAACAGATCGTGGTCGTGTCGCTCATTCGCGATGTGCTCGACCGGGGCATGCGGGTCGCGATCGGCAACGAGACGGGTGTCGAACCACTCACCGATTGTTCTCTCGTCATTGCCCCGTTCGTGGTCGAGGGCGACGTCGCTGGCACCATCGGTGTGCTCGGTCCCACCAGAATGGACTACTCACAGGCTCTATCGGCCGTGGCCGTGGTGAGCAAACGACTCGAACGTGAATTGAACGAAGGCTGATGGCGACCGATCATTACGAGACGTTGGGGGTCTCGCGCGATGCGACCGACGACGAGATCAAGCGTGCCTACAAGAAGTTGGCGCGGACCCACCACCCCGACCTCAATCCCGGCGATGCGGAGGCTGAGGCGACGTTCAAGCAGATCGGGGCTGCCTATGAGGTGTTGCGCGATTCGCAGCGTCGAGCGATGTACGACCGGTACGGCGATGACGGCCCGCCTGCAGACTCGTTCGGCGGTGGCTTCGGCGACATCTTCGAAGCGTTCTTCGGGGGCGGATCGCCCTTCGGGGGTGCGGGTCGAGGTCACTCGGGTCCTCCGCGCGGGGAAGATCTCGAAGCACACGTAGATCTCGACCTCGAGGAAGTGGTTTTCGGCGGTGACCGTGAAGTCACGGTCCGGACCGCAGTGCGCTGCGACGACTGCGATGGCTCTGGCGCAAAAGCTGGTTCCGCCCCTGAGCAGTGCAGCGAGTGCGGTGGAGCCGGGCAGGTCCGCCGCGTTCGGCAGTCGGTGCTTGGGCAGATGGTGACGGCCAGCGCATGCGGGCGCTGTGGGGGACAGGGCCATGTCATCAACGACCCGTGTCCAGCCTGCGACGCCAACGGGCGCACGATTGAAGATCGCACCTATGCCGTCGAGGTGCCACCTGGAGTCGACAACGGCACAACCCTCCGGCTCTCGGGTCGTGGCGCCGCCGGGCCCCGTGGTGGTGCCCATGGCGACCTCTACGTACAGGTACACGTTCGGCCCCACCCGCGATTTCGGCGCGAGGGTAACGATCTCGTCCACGACTTCTACATCCCGTTCACGCAGGCTGCGCTCGGCGCTCACATCGAGTACGAAACGCTCGACGGTGTGGAGGATCTGGTGGTTCCACGGTCGACCGAGTCGGGTACCGAGTTCCGAATGCGGGGCAGAGGTGTGCCACATGTGCGCGGCCGTGGTCGCGGCGATCTGCGAGTTCGTGTCTTCATCGACGTCCCCGACCAACTCAGCGACGAGGAGGAGGCGCTGTTGCGTGAGTTCGCCGAGCAACGCAGCGAGGCGGTTGCCGAACCGGACCAAAGCCTGTTGGGTCGAATCAAGTCGGCCTTCTCGTGAGCTTGCCCGTCCGATGAGCCAGGTGCCCGACGGACATCACGGGCCTCACGTGCTTGTCGGTGATGTTGAGCTCCCTGCCTTGTCTGCCGAGGATCGGCATCATCTCGACCGAGTCTTACGACTGCGCAACGGTGACCCACTGACAGTTGGTGACGGCCGGGGACGATGGCGGCCATGCCGCTTCGGGCGAATGATCGAGCCGGTGGCCGACACCGAGTCGGTTCCGGCACCGGCGCCTCGCCTTTCGGTTGGGTTCGCTTTGATCAAGGGTGGACGCCCCGAGCTGGTCGTTCAGAAGCTCGTCGAATTAGGTATCGACGACATCCGTCCGTTTCGATCGGAACGGTCGGTGGTGCACTGGAATGCGGAAAAGGCAGACAAGAACCAAGCCCGGCTCGAGCGGGTCGCTCGCGAGGCGGTGATGCAGTGTCGTCGCGTCTGGTTGCCAACGGTCCATCCTGTGGTGGACTTTGGAACGGTTGCCGCGCTCCCGGCGGCGGCCCGCGCCGACAGGGGCGGTGCTGCGGTCTCGTTGTCGAATCCAACTGTCCTTGTGGGGCCGGAGGGCGGCTGGAGTGACGCTGAGCGCGCTGTCGACCTGCCGGTGGTGGGTCTGTCGACGGCCGTGCTGCGGGCGGAGACTGCTGCGATCGCTGCGGCGGCCTTGTTGGCCACGATACGTGACCTTAGCGCCTAGCTGCGACCACGCTTCGTGGGAAAGCGTTGAATTTCGTTGTGTATCCGCCTACGGTGGTGACCACGGTGCGTAGCGGTCTCCTCGCTTTTTGTGAAGACACCGCTGCTCCAGAGCGCAAACGAGAGTGTGCCGGAGTCGGCTCGCCGGAGGAGTGGATTCATGACGGAACTCAACACGACTCAGGGGTACAGCAAGCGGGTCGGCGAGCGACTTCGAGCGATCCGTCGCCAAAAGCGGCTGTCACTTCAGGAGGTTGAGGCGGTCTCGGTTCACGAATTCAAGGCGTCAGTTTTGGGAGCCTACGAGCGCGGCGAGCGCTCTATCTCGGTGCCGCGACTGCAGCGTCTCGCCCGCTTCTACAACGTGCCAGTCGATCAACTCTTGCCCCCTGACATAGGACCGAGCTTTGGCGTGTTGGCCGAGGACTCCGAAGTGATCGATCTGTCCGAGAGTGCTGCGTCTCGCGCGTCTGGTCCCATCATGATCGATCTCAGTCGCCTTGAAGCGCTTTCTGGCCCTGAGGCGGACATGCTCAACCGCTATCTCGAGATGATCCAGGTCCAGCGCCAGGACTTCAATGGTCGGGTTCTCACCGTCCGTTCGCAAGACCTGCAGGCGCTTGCTGCGATCCTTGGCACTCCTGTCGACGAAGCGGCTCTGCGGATCGATGCGCTTGGTCTGGCATATCAGCCCTGACTGACCGGCGGCAGGGTGATGATTTGCCCTGCATGAATGAGATCCGGGTTGCCGTTGAGAACCGTCTCGTTTGCCGCGATCATGCGGCGCCAGTAGGAGGCGATGGCGTCGACGTCGGTTGCGTTGCCGGCACTCTTCAGCGTCTGCTCTGCGACGGCCCAGAGGTGGTCACCGGACTCGACGACCCATTCTCCGGAGTTGCTCTCGACGTCGTTGTGGGTAAGCCGAGCGGCGTGTCGCTCGGGTGGTGAGTCTTGGCGGCCGGGGCCGGTCATCGGCCCGACGATCACTGGTCCGATGTCGGTGAGCAGGATCGGCTCTCGGTCAAACCTGGTTGGTGGTCCGTGCGACTCGGCACCGGCGTCGGAGCGTTCGGCGAAGGTGCCGCCGTTGGACGTCTGAGAGTGCGCCGTCGCCGGTGTTGCCACGATTGCGAGCGTGAGCGCGCCGGCCGACAGTCGATGGCGAAGACCCGGTGAGGCGGCGAATAAGGCCAGCCGGCGAAGCCAGGCCAGTCGAAACGATCCGCCGATGGTGAAGAGCGCAGCGATGGCGCCCAGATAGATGAGGCCCAGCATCGCAGCGAGGCGGATGACCGCCGTGGCTGCGCCCGGTCCGGTGAGACGCCACCAGTCGATCACGGTGGCGGGTGAGGTGACTGTTCTCGGTAGCGCTGGGGTAGGGATGGCCGCGAGTGCGACCATACCGACGAGGGCTACGAGCACGATTCTGAGTGGCTCTGAGTGTTTCATGAGGACTCCGAGAGAGTGATCAAGCGAGATCCGGTCGCAGTGGCAACGCGCAGCAGCGGGCATTCCTGATCGGTTGCGACGAGGTCGATCGCTCCATCGACGACAGTGGAGACGGCTGGTGGGACGGTCGCGTTCACGGCTGGCCAGTCGGCGAACACGGCTACCTCCCCCGTCTCTGGCCGAAGGAGTGCGGGTGTCGGGGTGCCGTCGCAGCTCCAGTCACCCGTCACGATGATGTCTCCCGAACGGCCGAGGGTGTAGCGCCGGCCATCACGGAACAGGTTGACTGCATCCGTCACTGTTTTTGGAGCTGTCGGGCGATCGGCCGGCGCAACAGCTGGTGACACCGTGGCGGTTGGCACGGTGACGTCTGTGGGCTTTGGGTCCAGGAGCGGCCTGGATGCTGTCGCCGCTGGGACAGCGCCACCCGTGGAGCGCAGCACCACGATGGCGACGACTGCCACGATGCTCACCGCAGCGAGGAGGCCACAGGCCGCGACGACGGCGCGTCGATCGGTCGGGGTAGCGGGTGCGGCTGGTGGAAGCCGCCGTCGGTCGAGGCTGCGCACCGTTCCCCGCAGATCCTCTCGGCCTGCCTCAAGGGTTGCGAGGATCGACTCGATCGCCTCTCGCTCGACGCCTGCCATCTGAGCGAGCTCCCGGCCCAACGAAATCAGGGCGTCCACGTCGGCGGCGATCGTGGTTGGGTCAGCGGTCCTCGCCCGGGCGAGCCCGCAAAGGACTGGTCTCCCGGCGGAGTCGACGAGGACGTGTTCGGCTCGGATGTCGCCGTGGGTGAGACCCGAGTCGTGGATGTCGGCGACAGTCGCAAGAGCGGCGGAGAGCGATGAAGCGACTTGCTCGTCGATGGGGGGTTTGCTGGACCAACTGTCGGGACCAACGAAGACCGTGCGGATACGCGCCGGTGGTCCCTCGGTGTGATCGACGAGGCGAACGAGTCCGGGATGATCCAGTCGGCGCAGGATGTCGGCCTCGTGGCGCATTCGAGCGCAGTCGGCGGATTCGTAGGCCGAACGAACGGCAATGAGCCGATCATTGTGCAGGGTTACGGTCATCGCAGTGGAGTTCAACCGGTCGTGCATTCGATCACGATAACATGAGACCACATGAAAAGCTATCAGATCTTCGCAATGGTTCACTGTCGGAGGGCTAGCCTGTTGAGGTGAGCAGTCCGCGCGTGGTGGCGATCGAGCCCGACTCACCTGCGGCTCGGGCAGGTCTCGAACCCGGTGATGAAATCGTTGCGGTCAACGGCGAGGTACCGCGCGACGTCATTCGTTGGCAGCTCCTCACCGACGACGCGGAGGTGCCATTGGTCGTCGTTCGCGACGAGCGACGTTTCGACGTGATCGTCCAGAAGCAGTTCGGTGAACCGATGGGTGCCGAGGTGCACGCCGCCATCTTCGACAAGGTTCAGACCTGCGACAATCATTGCGAATTCTGCTTCATCCATCAGTTGCCGAAAGGCATGCGGCGATCGCTCTACCTCAAGGACGACGACTACCGACTCTCGTTTCTGTACGGCAACTTCACGACACTCACTCGGTTCACCGAACTCGATCTCGAGCGGGTCCTCACCGAGCGACTCTCGCCGCTCAATGTCTCGATCCACGCAACTGATCCCGACGTACGAGCTGACATTCTGCAAAATCGACGAGGTGCCGTCTCGCTGCGCTGGTTGCGAGCGCTCCTCGACCACGGCATCGAGATCCACGGACAGATCGTCGTGTGCCCCGGCGTCAACGACGGCGCCGTGCTCGACGACACGCTCGCCGGCGTACTCGAGCGATTTCCAGAGCTTTCGTCGGTCTCCGTCGTGCCGCTGGGCATCTCAAGGTTCTCCACCCAGCCTCGCATGCGTGAGCACACGCTTGGAGAAGCGCAACGGGTCGTCGATCTCGTCGTCGAGTGGCAAGAGCGTTTCCTCGCAGCGCTCGGCAGGCGAATGGTGTTTGCTGCCGACGAGTACTACCTGATGGCAGATCAGCCTTTTCCTGCGGCCGAC
This sequence comes from uncultured Acidimicrobiales bacterium, assembly GCA_905480195.1. GTDB lineage: Bacteria > Actinomycetota > Acidimicrobiia > Acidimicrobiales > Aldehydirespiratoraceae > UBA11606. The sequence goes on along the minus strand of CAJQPN010000003.1, from coordinate 94,274 downwards.
ACATACGAGGGGTTCGCGATGCACGAGGACGGCATCGGCATGGCCCGCACTCTTGAACTCGAGTTCCACGATCCGACCATCACCGAGGCGACGGGACCCAGGGCCGGCTTCTTCGCGTGGGTCGATGGTGCCCCGGCCGACGGTTATCGGGCGCCGCGAGATGGCTCGCCGGCTCTTGCTGTTTCCAGCGGCACCGTCGAACCGACGCCCGTATCACTGTCGGTGCGCCGCGATGCGCCGATTGGGATCCTCACCGGCACACTCGGGGCACCGATCATCACGCCGTTGGTCGCTTCGGTCGGACGGTCTGACGTCCGGGTGATTCCGGTGCCCAACGATTTTTTCGGAGGCAACATCGGTGTCACTGGCCTGATGGTCGGCGAGGACGTTGCCCGTGTCCTAGAGGAAGAACCCGAAGGGCACCGCTATCTTCTGCCGGATGTCTGCTTGAGTCGTGGGGTTTTCCTCGACGGCATGAACGTGGCCGACCTCCCGCGCCCGGTCGATGTGATTTCGACCGACGGCACCGCCCTCCGCACCGCATTGGAACGAATATGAACTCACCTGTCGTCGCCATCGTCGGTCGTCCAAACGTGGGCAAATCCACGCTGGTGAATCGGGTTATTGGGCGTCGCGAAGCGATCGTTGAGGAGCGCCCCGGCGTCACTCGAGATCGAAAGGCCGTCGATGGGGAATGGCAAGGCCACCACTTCACGCTGATCGACACCGGGGGCTGGATTGCCGATGGTGACTCCCTCGACGACAAGGTCAGCGCTCAATCCGAGCAGGCGATGCAGGCCGCTGAGGTGGTGGTACTCGTCGTCGATGCAGCGGTTGGCGTGACCCCTGAGGACGAGCGGGTCGCCTTGCTGCTTCGTCGCAGCGAGACACCGGTGATCGTGGTCGCCAACAAGGTCGACGATGCCGGTCACGAGGCAGCGATCTGGGAGTTCATGGGCCTAGGCCTCGGTGACCCGTTCCCGGTGAGTGCGCTCCACGGCAAAGGCACCGGTGACCTTCTCGATCATCTGGTCACGCTCTTGCCTGAAGGTAGCGACCAAGAGCCGGAGACCCCGCTTCTCGACGATCCTGAGCTTTACTCGGTGTCGTTGGTTGGTCGACCCAACGTCGGCAAGTCCACACTCTTCAACCGCTTGATTGGAGAGGAGCGGGCCGTCGTTCACGACCGTCCGGGCACCACTCGCGACGCGATCGACACGATCGTCGAGACCGAGACTGGGCCGATCCGCTTCGTCGATACGGCGGGGATGCGACGCAAGGCCAGGATCGACGAGGACACCGAGTATTACTCCTTGGTGCGTGCACTCAAGGCGGTTGACAAATCCGACGTTGCGCTCCTCGTGATCGATGCGACCAGCGGAGTCACCCATCAAGATCAGCGGCTCGCGGAGCGCGTCGATGGCGCTGGCTGCCCGATCGTGATCATCCTCAACAAATGGGAACTCCTCAACACCGAGCAGCGGGAGAAGGTCGGAAGCGATGTCGAACGCAAACTGGGCTTCCTTGGCAGCCCACCCGTGCTTCGAATGTCCGCCCTGTCGGGCAAGGGTGTCAACCGTCTGTGGCCCCAATTGCAGCAGGCGATCGGTGATTACCGCACCCGTATCCCGACCCGCGACGTGAACAAGTCGATTCGGGCTGCCCAGTCGGCCCAACCTGCACCGCACGGTGCTCGTGTCTTGTACGCCACCCAGGGAGCGACCGACCCCCCGACGTTCACACTGTTCGCAAACCGTGAGTTGCCGCCGACCTACATCAGATACCTTGAACGCAAGCTCCGCGAAGACTTCGATCTCGGTTCGACGCCAATCAAGCTCCGGGTACGGCGCCGCAACGACTGACTTCAACCCGCTACGATGACGTCACCTTCCTCGGAAGGAGGCTCCTGTGACCATCACCCAGTCTGTTCTCACCGGCGTCGCTGTCGTTTGTCTCGCAGCGTCACTGGTCTATGTGCGCTCAGCCCGCCTACGGCATCGCGTCGTGCGCTTGATCGACGCCGACGCCAACCGCGACGTAGAAGCACACTCCCTCGCCTTCTCTGCGTTCCGCAAGGAGGCTCACTCGGCCATTGTGTACGCCCTGCTCGCTCCCGTAGCTGCCGTGATGGGCTTCTTCGGTGAGTCCGCTGTCACCGTGGTTCTCAGTGTCATGGCGATCCCAGCACTCGTTTCACTCTGGTGGGCTCGCCTATCGGTCCGCGAATCTCGAATGGCTCGAAACCGTTGGGACTTGGAACGACGAGCCGGCGAAGCGCTTGAGCAGGAGCAACTTGCACCGAAGGCGTGGGCTGCCCGTCTTGCGCCTGAGGAAGTCCCCGACTTTGCAGGCTTCGAAATTGGCCGGGTCTATCAGGCTGGTTCGGGTCTGATGGCCGGGGACTTCTTCGACGTTCACCGAGTCGGTCCTACTCGCGTCGCTGCCGTGATCGGTGATGTGGCCGGGCATGGGATCGAGTCGTCGATCACTGCGTTTCAAGCCAAGTATCTACTGCGAGTCTTCTTGCGTCAGTTCCGTGTCCCTGCGCAGGCGTTCGAAGAGCTCAACGAACAGCTCTCGTCCGGCGACCGAAACGAGGAGTTCATCTCGTGCGCAGTGGTCGTCTTCGACACCGAGGCAGGCACGCTTCGCTACGCGTCTGCCGGCCACCCAGCGGTCTTCTTGTTCCAGGAAGAGGGGGTATTGCCGCTTCGGTCCACCGGCCCACTGCTCATGCTCGACCCGGAGGCCCACTACTTCTCTCGCGAGATCCCGATGGAGTCGGGTGATCTTGTCGTCATGTACACCGACGGTTTGGCCGAGGCACGGGCTGCGGGCTCGTTGTTCGGTGAAGATCGAATCATCAAGACCGCCGAGCGCGAACTCAACGCTCCACCCGACGTTTTGTGCAAGGCGCTGCTCGACGCAGCCAAGGACCACGCGGGTGGCGCCATTGATGACGACACGGCAATCATGGTCGTCCGCCGCGACTGAGACTCCCCACTGCCTCGCAGGACCTGCGAGGCAACTCGGGATGCAGAACGGACTTCGCTCCTCGTAACCTCATCCCGTGCCCTGGTGCGAGCCGTGCGAGAAGAACTGGACGCCCACCTCCGTTGGCACAGACGGCGCATGCCCCGACTGTGGTGTGCCGCTCGAGGGCACGCCGGGTGTCCGTCACGAAACCCAAGAGATCCCAGCCACGCCATGGCATTTTTGGGTTGGTGTCGTTGCAGCTGGCGCCTACCTGCTGTGGCGGGCGGTGGAGGGCATGCTGTTGCTGTTTTGAAACGGAGGCGTTTCAGTGCGTCGCAAAGGCGTCGCGACGGCCGAAAAGCCTTCGGATCCGTGATCGCACTGCAGCAACGCCGAGGTACATCGCAGGGAACGCCGTCAGCACCAAGAATGTGGAGCTGACGAGACCGCCGATCAGTACGAAACACAATGACTCCCAGAAGGGGTCGGCGAGGGCCAACGGTAAGAGGCCCGCCACGGTCGTCGCCGTCGTCACGAGGAGCGGTCGGAAGCGGCGTTCGATCGCCGTCCCGATGGCCTCGGCAGGGGTCGCTCCAGCTCGCCGCTCCTGGTTCGCGGCGTCGACGAGCAGGATCGTGTTGTTGACGGCGACACCGATCAATGCAATGAAGCCAACCATCACGAAAAAGCTCAGTGGGTTGTCCGTACGTTCGAGCAGGGTGAAGACGCCGAAGAAGCTGAACGGCACAGCGAGAAACACCAAGAGCGGTTGGATCAGCGAGCGGAACTGCAGCGTGAGGAACAAGATCGTGAGGATGATCGCAGCGACGAGGGCCACGCCGAGTGCGGCGAAATCATCTTGGTTGTCAGACTCGAGGCCGAAGTCGAACTCGAGAGCGCCGGCATCGAGTCCTCGGGCTCGAAGCGCATCGGCCGGGTAGAGCTGCTTCAAGAGCGTTTCGGCTGCGGTCAGGTTGCCGGTGGTGTCGTCCGTGTCGAACTGAGAACGCACCTCGATCGTCGATTCGCCGTTGACGCGCCATACCTGCTCAGCAGATGCCACGAACGTGGTACCGACCGTGGTCAGATCACCCGTTGGTTTGTTGACGATCATGCCCGGCAGGGTTGTTGCGATCTCGTTGGCCAGATCGAGCGCCGCAGCCTCTTGGCCTGGCTCGAACACGATCTGCGCCCGGAACGGAAAATCGAGTGCGGGCGGTCCATTACTGACCGGGTTGGAACCGACCCGAACGCCCTCGATGTCTGCGGTCGCCGCTTCAATTCGCTCGGCGTAGATGGGGGAGGAGGTTGACCGGTCACTGAACGGCGTCAGTTCAACGAACGCAAACGCCCTGCGCAAGTTGCCCTCGATCACCTGGTAGCGCTCGAGGTCGTTGCCGAGCGCTTCGATCACGACTTCGTCGATTTCGGCTTGGATCTTCCTGGCGTCGTCGATGGTAGTTCCGGGGTCGAACTCGACGCTTACCTGCAGTTGGTTGGAGTCCTTGGCTGGCGGGAAGATGTTGAAACCGACGCGACCGGCAGCCCCCACACCGAGCAGGATCAGCAGGATCGCGCCAAGGAACACTCCCGCACCGGCCGCACGACCCTTCCAACCGTTGCCCGACGGATAGCGGGCGAGGCGTGCCAGTGAGCGACTCATGAGACGCTGAGCGCCGACGAGTGGGCCCTCGGACCGGCCACCGAGGATGACCAGGCGCCCGAGTGCCGGAATGAGCGTGATCGAGAGGACGAACGAGAGTGCGAGTGTGACCATCACCGTGATTGGTACCGGTCGGATGAACTCACCGAGGATCCCGGTAACGAACGCCATCGGAGCGAAGACGGTCAACGTCGAGAGCGTGCCAGCGAACGAGGCCGCCCCCACCCGATCGAGCGCGCGGCGCACAATACCGAGGCTCGCAGCGTTGTCGATATCGCCATCGTCACGGTTGGCATCGATCGACTCACTGATCACGATCGCATCGTCGACGAGCAAGCCCAAGGTGAGGACCAACGCGAAGAAGGTGATCGTGTTCAGTGAGTAGCCGATGACCCACAGACCGATCATCGTGACGAGCATCACGGTCGCCATGAACACGGCGGTGACGAGCGCAGTACGCCAACCGATCAGCAGGTAGCTCACCACCGCAACGGCGATGAGGCCGACGAGTAGGTTGCTCGTGAGGTTGCTGAGCTGCGCACGGACGTCGCTCGCAAAGTCGGCGCCGATCACGGCGCGGTAGTCGGGATCGAGACCGAGTCCGGCATCGAGACGGTTCTGGATCTCGTCGGAGAAGTCGAGGACGTCGGCATCGGCGTCGAGGTAGCGGATCACGCCGACCAGCACCGATTCGGTGCCGGCAGCATTGCCCTGTTCGGCGTAACGGGTGTACGCCGTTCTGCGAATCACCGGCGCACCCATCACCGGATCTATCGACTCGGTCAATAACTCGACGACCTCTGTCGCCTCAACGGTTTCGAGCGGTACGAGCGCTTCCGCCACGATCGCAGCCTGGGCCTCAAGCGCTTCGGGTGTTGCAGCGGGCGGGCCAATCACCGTGACGACAAGGTCGTAGCTCTCGAGGAATTTTGTCGCATCGACTGCTTCGATCGACAGTTCGACGCCGTCGGGCAGCAATGGGGGAGTGGCGGCCATGAGGGCTGTGACACCTGCTGCCGACGAATACGATGTGTCGAACTCAATAACGGCTGCGAAGCCATCGGGCCGGCTGAATGTTGAGATCGACTCGACTCCCTCGAGGTTGCGATACGCCTCGTACACGGGAACGGCGAGCGTCTGGTCGACGATGTGTTCGTCGTCGACGAAGTAGGGAGCGTTGACCACTGCGATCGGAAGGTTGACCGGGGGGAAACCCTCGCGAGCGAGGCCAGTTGTGTAGGCGTAGACGCCGGTTACGAGAAGAAGAAGCCAGACGATCACCGTCACCTGCGGCCGACCCGCAGCGGCGAGCGCTGGGCGGGTGATGAGGCGGGGGCGATCGGCGGACGTCCCGTTGGGGGAAAAGGAGCCGCGCACGCAGGGGACCGTACCCGCCATGAGCGGCTGCGGGAGCCAAACCGCTCCGGTCGTCTGTCACGGCCAGGCGAGTGCGGGGTGTGAGCGACCCGAGCGGTCCGGTAGTCTCTGCCCCTCACGGGCTGTGGCGCAGCTTGGTTAGCGCGTCGGTCTGGGGGACCGAAGGTCGGAGGTTCAAATCCTCTCAGCCCGACCCCCGAGGATCCCTGCTCCGGCAGGGATCCTCTGCGTTTCGGGCTCGCTGCTTGACCGAGCCGCAGTGCATTTCGCGACGGGAGATGTGGGCAGGTTGGCTGTGGGATGCTCCTGAGATGGAGTTCGGTATCTGTCTCGCATCTCGTCCCCGCGATCTTGGTCACGTCGTCACTGCCGAGCGGCTCGGGTTCACCCATTGCTGGATGGCCGACAGCCAGATGATCTGGTCCGACGTCTACGCCATGCTCGCGCTTGCCGCCGAGCGAACGACCTCGATGCAGATCGGCACCGGTGTCGCGGTGGCGCCGACACGGCCGGCGGTCGTCACCGCTGCCGCCCACGCCACGATCAACGAACTCGCACCCGGCCGGGTCTTCTGTGGGATCGGGACAGGCAACACGGCGATGCGGATCATGGGTCACAAGCCGATGCCGATCGCCGAGTTCGACGACTATCTGGGCACACTGCGGGCGCTGATGGCGGGGGAGGAGGCCGACGTCGTGTTTCGGGGCCGTGTTGCACCGGCTCGTCACGTCATGCCCGACGATGGCTTCGTCCGTTTCGATCCGCCGATTCCGATCCATGTTTCCGCCTTCGGTCCCCGGGCGATGGGGTTGGCGGCCAAGCACGGTGATGGGTTGATCACGTCCGCGCCGCCCCAGCCGGCTGCGATCGAACGGGTCCGGGCCGGGCTTGCGGCAGCAGCGGCCGACGCCGGCCGTTCGATCGACCGTGAGACGTTTCCGGTCTCCACCCTCACGACGACATGTGTGCTTCGGCCGGGAGAGACACTCGAAAGCCCACGGGTTCGCGAGCAGACCGGTGCGTTTGCGATTGCCGGGCTGCACTACACCTACGAGCAGGTCACCCAGCTCGGTCGTCCGGTGCCCAAGCACGTTGCCGACATCTGGGACGACTATGCGGCCGCGCTCGAGGAGATACCCGAAGAACGCCGTCATCTGCGAACCCACCTCGGTCACAACTGTTGGGTCACCCCCGAAGAGGAACGGTTCGTGACCCCGGCGTTGATCGACGCGTCGTGCATCGTCGGTACTCCGGACCAGGTGCGCGGGCGCATCGCTGAACTCGACGCCGCCGGACTCGATCAGCTCGTCATCCTCCCACCCATCGACGAAAAAGAGGCTGTGGTGGCCGACATCGCCCGCCACCTGATGTGACGCGTTCTCATGTGACGCGTTCGATCAGACTGGCTTGTCGCCCTTGATGGTCACGCGGCGCATGTGTCGCCGCTTCCCGGCGTAATCGAACATCGCGTAATGCTGCACGGAGCGGTTGTCCCACATGGCCACCGAGCCTGGCTCCCAGCGAAATCGGCAGGTGAAGGCCTCACGGGTGGTCTGTTCGTGGAGGATCCGAAGCAGCGCGGTCGACTCGTGCGGGTGCAGACCGACGATGCCGGTCGTGAACGCCCGGTTGACGTACAACGCCTTCCGTCCGTTCTCCGGGTGGGTTCGGATCACCGGATGGACGACATGCTCGCCAGCCAGCTCGGGGTTCTTGGTCTTCATCTGCTTCGAGCGGGTCGAGTAGCCGCCCTCCTGATACTGCGGCCCCGCAGAGTGCGTGGCGCGCAGACCGTCGAGGAGGCCTTTGAACCCGTCACTCATCGCATCGTAGGCCGCGTGCTGGTTTGCGAAGAGGGTGTCGCCTCCGTGATCGGGCACCTCGATGGCATAGAGGATGGAACCGAGGTCGGGCTCGGGAAGGAATGTCACGTCGGTGTGCCAACCCCCGCCGAAGTTGACGACGTCGTCGGGGTCGGTGATGACGTCGAGGATCTCCGGATGTGTCTCGTTGCCCTCGACGAACGGGTGGGTGTCGAGCTCGCCAAAGCGTTGTCCGAAGGCGATCTGCTGCTCTGGTGTCCAGTGCTGGTCGCGAAAAAACAGCACGTGGTGTTCGTTGAAGGCCGCCCGAATCTGGGTGACCGTCTCATCGGTCAGGTCGTCGGCAAGGTCGACACCGGTGACTTCGGCTCCGAGCGCGCCTGTCAGGCGATCGATCTCCATGGGGGCATGGCCTACCACGAACTTGAGAAGTTCGTTCGTTCCGCCGCCCGCGCTGGCGGCCCCGCCCACCGGGAGCGGCACGCCGAGGCGCTGAGCGGTTCAGTGGCCTTCGACGAGTGGACCGGCCAGCGTGGAGCGATCGGCGGCAAGGTCCGCCGCGGCAAGGCCGACGTCGGTCAGATGGGTTGGCCACTCACTCCCACCGATGTTGGCTGCTGCAGCCCGAGCGAGCGCGTCGGAGGTGTGGATCCCGTATCCGCCCTGCCCGACGAGCCAGTAGAACCCGTCGACGGCCGGGTCGAAGCCACTCACCGGAGTCCGGTCGGCGGTGAAGGTCCGCAGCCCGGCCCACGTCGAACGAACGTGATGCACGTCGAGCGTCGTGTACTCGCCCAGATTGTGCAGACCGAGGGCAACGTCGATCTCCTCCGGTTTTGCGTCGCATGGTTCTGACGGGGTCTCGTCGGCCGGCGAGACCATGAGGCCACCGGGCTCGGGCTTGCAGTAGCCGACCATCGGGCCCTCGTCAGGCTCGAACGACGTGAGCGGCCATCGACTCACGTCGGTCGGATCGTGATGCTCGGGGATCGCTGCAATCGCAATGGTGCGCCGCAGCGGATGAAGTCCCAGCGGTTCTGCGCCAGCGAGCAAAGCGAGGTGGTCGCCCCAGGCTCCTGCTGCGTTGACGACGATGTCCGTGTCGAGGCCGTGCTCACCGGCCTCGATCCGCCAACGGCCAGCGGACCGTGTCAGCGCACCCACTCGTGCCGAGGCGAGGATCGTTCCACCGGCGGAGCGAAACCAACGCACGTACTCCTGATGGAGCCCGGCGACGTCAATGTCTTGCGAGTCGGGCTCGTAGAGACCCCCGGCGATGTCGGGAGCGAGGAGGGGGAAGATGTCGCGGGCGGTGTCGCCGTCGACGAACTCGGTCGACGGTACGAGTTCGACGGCGTGCTCGACGCGGGCCCGGAGGTCATCGACGCGAGCTTCGCGACCGATCTGGAGCAAGGGCCGAGGCCCGAGAAAAGGTTCGAGGAAGGCTCGGGTGGCGAGCGTGAGCCGCCGGACCGTGTCATTGCCGTAGTTCTCCAGGTACTGGGCAGCCGATCGGCCAGTCGTGTGGTACGCGAGCGTCGGCTCGGCTTCGAGAAGCACGACGGAGGCGCCGTCGGCAGCCAAGCGGGCTGCAGCCGATACGCCAGCGATACCGCCTCCAATGACCACCACGTCACAACTCGTCATGACCGCAGCCTAGAACGCCCACTACGCTCGAAGCATGGCCGTCACCGATGCAAACCCTGACAGTTTCACCCGAATGGACGAATCCACCGCCGAGCAGTGGGCCCATATCGGTGAGCGGACCTTTGCCAACCAGGGGCGAGTGGCTGACCGTCTGATGATGCTGCTCGAGTCGCTTGCCGAGATCAGCGACGGTTTCATCACCGACCAGCTCACCCACTGTCTACAAACCGCAACCATGGCCGAGAAGGCTGGTGCTGACGACGAGATGGTCTTCGGCGCGCTGATGCACGATGTCGGCAAAGCGATCTCGGTCCCGAATCACGGTGCCATCTCCGCCGAGATGATTCAGCCGTACGTTCGCGAAGACGTCTACCTGGCGATCAAGAATCACCAAGATTTCCAGGGCATGCACTACTACGGGCATTTCGGTGCACCCACCGATCTGCGCCACACCAAGTACGACTCGTCAGAGCCTTGGTGGCAGCTGTGCGCCACCTTCACCGACGACTGGGATCAGCAGGCCTTCGATCCCGATGCAGAGACGTTTCCGCTCGAGCACTTCGAGCCGCTGATCCGCAAGATCACCGCCCAGCCGAAGAACACTCTCGGCGACTGAGCGCGATGTCTACCGCGGTGGCGCCAGACCGCCATCGGCGGTGATCACTTGGCCGGTGATGAAACTGCCGGCATCAGAGCACAAGAGGAGCGCAGGGCCGACCATCTCGTCGGGATCGGCCCCCCGGTTCATGTAGTTGGCCCGTTGCATCGACTCGACACGCTCGGGCGTGTTGTTCAGCACCATGTCGGTCATAACCGTGCCCGGCGCAAGTGCGTTGACCCGGATTCCCTTCTCGGCGAACGCGGCACCCATCGAACGGGTCATCGACAACAACGCCGACTTTCCCGCTGCGTACATCGCCCCGTGCGGATTGAATACGAACGCTGCCACCGAGATGATGTTGAGCACCGCTGCGTGATCGGATGCCTCGAGGTGGGGGAGGGCTTTTTCAACCAGGAACACCGGGCCGCGGACGTTCGTGTCGAGTGACTTGGCCCACGCCTCCTCGGTGAGGTTTCCGAGTGGGAGCGCCAGCGCGTTGGCAGCGCCGTTGACGATGATGTCGATGCTGCCGAAGGTTTCGACGGTTCGGGCCACGAGGTTGTCGATGTCACCGAGGTCGGCCATGTGCGTCGGCACGCCGATGGCTTCGACGCCCATCGACCTCAGGTGGGCGGCCATGGCATCGCAAGCGTCCGGCTTGCGGCTTGCGACGGCGACCTTCGCGCCTGCGAGGCCGAAACCCTCGGCGATCGCCTTTCCGATCCCACGGGTGCCACCGGTGACGATGGCGACTCGGTCGGTCAAGTCGTGCAGCGAGTTGAGCGTGTTGCGGTCCATGTCTGCTCCTGGTCGATCAGGCGAGTCGCCCGATGTGTCTGTCTTTGAGGTGCCCCCCATCGCGCAGGGCCCGCATCGTGTCGGCCATCGTGACGTCGAAGGGCCGCAAGGTAACGCCCAGTGGCGTCAGATCGGTGTCGTATGCCCCCTCCCAACGCGTGATGGTCGTCATGCCCTCTTCGGTGAGTGGAGAAGAGAACGGGAGGACGTTGCGAATGCGGTCCATCACGATCCCTGATCCGCGCAGCATCGCTGCAGGAACCGGGGGCACCCGAAACCTGCGACCGGTGAGCTTTGAGCAGATCGACGCAAGTTCGGTCATGTCACAGTGCGTGCCAGTGGCCACGAAGCGGCGGGCACCTCGGCCCGGCTCGAGCAACGCGACGACGATGGTGGCGAGATCCCGAACATCGATGAACGACATGCTTGCATGACGGGTCGGCATCACCCCCGGTGCGAGGAACCCGGTGATGCCGGTGCCGGCCTCGCCGAATGCGTCGCCTGCCGGTGGGCCGATGACGCCCCCGGGGTAAACGATCGCAACGCCGTGTCCTTTGCTCTGTAGCTCACGGGCCGTGGCCTCTGCGTGGGCCTTCGCCCTTGCGTACGGGAAGGGGACGGTCGTTGGAGGGGTGTCGGTTCGGATCGGTCCACAACCGGGCTCGAACAGCGCACTCGTGCTCGAGAGATGCACGATTGGATCGAGTCCGGCGTCGGTAGCTGCGGAAAGCACCAGTCGGGCACCGCGCGTGTTCTGATCGATCACGCGCTGAGCGTCTCGCGGAGCGAGCGACACGATCGCAGCAGTGTGCACGACGGCGTCGACGCCATCGATCAGGGACGCGACCGAGGTTTCGTCGGTCATGTCGCCGACGATGTAGTCGGGCACGTCGACGCCGAGGCTCGCCATCGACGCTGCGAGTTTGTCAGGCGAACGGACGAGGGTGACGACGTCGTGACCGGACCCGATCGCCTGGCTTGTGATGTGACCTCCGATGAAGCCGGTGGCCCCGGTGATCGCAACGCGCATGCAGAAACCCTAGGCCAGTGGTTAGGGGTGTTGGCCCTACGAAATCGGCATCAGTACGCTGAACCCGTATGCACTCGTCTTTGCTCGACCGCCTCCAAGCACGTGGCTATCGACTTACGGCCCAGCGTCGCGTCATCGCGCAGGTGCTCGAAGGCGAGAACGTCCATCTCACCGCCGACGAGGTGCTCGAAAAAGCTCAGGCACTATTGCCTGAGATCAGCCGAGCGACGGTGTACTCGACGCTTCAACGATTCAGCGAGATGGGCGAGGTTCGCGAACTCTCTCTCGATGGTCGCTCGAAGCGCTACGACCCGAATGTCGTTCCGGCTCACCACCATCTCGTCTGTGACGGATGCGGTGCAGTCTTCGATGTCGCTCATGGCATCGAAGCGCCGGCGCTACCGACTGCTGAGCGGCGCGGCATGATGATCACGTCAGCCGAGGTCGTCTACCGGGGTACCTGCGCCGGCTGTACCTGAGTGGCACCCGGGCATTGTGGCCCGCAGCAACCGACGAACGCCGACGGCAGTGCTGGGTCAGCCCCGAGCCAGGAGAATGGCTCCATCGCCGCTGGTCACGGCACCGATACGCGCCGCAGTGTGGCCGCTGGCTTCGAGCTCGGCGACGACGCCATCGGCGTGCTCGGGGTCGACGCCGAAGACGAGCCCGCCGCTGGTCTGCGCATCGCCGAGGATCGTCACGTCGAGTTCGCTCACGCCGTCGCCGATCTCGACGGACTCGAGGATCCACGCCAGGTTGCGACCTGTACCACCAGGCACGACACCGTCAGCGGCCAGCTCGCGGGCTCCGTCGATCACCGGTACGGCATCGACGTCGATCCGAAGCGACACACCCGATTCCTGAGCCATCCGCCCCGCGTGCCCCAGAAGTCCGAAACCGGTCACATCGGTGGCGCCCGTTGCACCGGCTGCAACCGCAACGGCAGCGGCTGCAGCGTTCGTTCGGGTCATGGAGTCGATCGCAGCGGCGATGGTGGCGTCGTCGACCACGTTGCGTTTTTGTGCCGTGGTGATGATGCCGATTCCCAGTGGCTTCGTCAGGATCAACGATTGACCGGCGACGAGCCCGGCGTTGGTGAGCAGACGGTCGGGATGAACCTCGCCGACCACAGCCATGCCGTACTTGGGTTCGGGATCGTCGACGGTGTGGCCGCCGGCGACGAGAAACCCGCAGGCTTCGGCGATGTCTTGGCCCCCGAGGAGAACATCGCCCAGGAGTTCGTTGGAAAGTTCCTCGGTGTTCCAACAAACAAGGTTGAGGGCGATCAGCGGCGTGCCCCCCATGGCGTAGACGTCGGATACTGCGTTGGCTGCGGCCACGCGACCCCAAGCACGAGCATCGTCAACCACTGGTGTGATGAAGTCGGCGGTGACGACAAGCGCGCGTTCGGGCGACAGGCGATAGACGGCCGCGTCGTCACCACTCGCCGCGCCGACGAGCAGGTCTGGAGAATCTGGGGGAGTGAGGCGGCGCACGACCTGCGCCAGTTCGCCGGGGGCGAGTTTGCAGCCTCAACCAGCGCCGTGGCTGAACTCGGTAAGTCGCTTCGTCATCGGTTCTCCAACCCCCTCTCGGTTGCTGGGCACGGTGGCCGGGATCGTGGGACCGACTCGGGTCCGGGCCACACTAGGTCTTAGGCTTCGAAGATGGTCGATCCCCGACTCCAAACACGTGCAACCCAACTGTTCGGCGTTCGATTCCCGATCGTACAGACCGGCATGGGCTGGGTCGCGGGTCCCTCCCTCGTGGTGGGTACTGCCAACGCCGGTGGCCTCGGCATCCTTGCAGCGGCCACGTTGACGTTCGACGAGATGGTTGCCGCGATCGACGAGATTCAGAACTGCACCGAATTTCCGTTTGGCGTCAACCTGCGAAGCGATGCGGTCGACATCGATCGGCGGGTTGACCACCTCATCCGCGCCGAGGTTGCGGTCGCGTCGTTCGCGCAGGCCCCGCGCCCCGACATGGTCACCAAACTCAAGGAGAGTGGGGTGGTCGTGATGCCGACCGTCGGTGCGAGGCGTCATGCCGAGAAGGTGGCCGAGTGGGGCGTCGACGCAGTGCTCTGCCAGGGTGGCGAAGGAGGGGGTCACACGGGCACGGTTCCTACATCGTTGCTGCTGCCACAGGTGCTCGATGCAGTCGACATTCCCGTCATCGCTGCCGGCGGTTTCCACGACGGCCGTGGGCTCGCTGCTGCGCTGGCCTGGGGCGCCGACGGCATCGCCATGGGTACTCGGTTCCTTCTCACCGCCGACTCGACGGTTCCAGACACCATCAAGCAGGCGTACCTGGCTACTCCTGTAACCGGCACTGTTGTCTCGACAGCGATCGACGGTGCCCCACAGCGCGTTATCCGCACCGAAATGGTTGAGTCGCTCGAACGCGCCGGGCTGATGCGCTTTCCGAGAGCTGCCCTCAACGCACTCCGGTTCCGCAAGCTCACCGACACCGCATTGGGTGACCTCATGAAGGAGGGGTTTGCCATGCGGAAGCGGCAGGGTCTGTCGTGGTCGCAGCTGGCGATGGCGGCGAACGCCCCGATGCTGACTCGAGCGACGATGGTCGACGGAAAGATCGATGTCGGAATACTCCCCACCGGGCAGTGCGTCGGTGTGGTCGAAGACCTGCCGACATGCGACGAGTTGATCGGACGTATCGTCGCGGACGCGATCGAGCGCCTCGACGCCGTAGGTCGCTAGGCTTCGCAGGTTCGCATGCAGCGAATCCGGTGAGATTCCGGAACTGTCCCGCAACGGTGATGCCCGTCCACTTCGGTGGGCGGTACGAGTCCGGTCGCCTGTAGTGAACGACGAACCGACCCTCGAGGAGAAGGGACGGCTCGTGCGATCGGGGTTCCCGAGCGCTCGTGCCAGCCGAACTCGAGCCACAGGAGGACCCTTTCATGATCAGATCAACCAGACTGCTCGGCCTGCCGCTCGCAGTGGCGCTGTTGGCTGGCGCGTGCGGTGGAGACGACCCCATAGACGTGACCGGTGATGACGAGATGACGGTTGACTCGGTCCAACCCGAACGGATCGTTTCGATCAATCCCACCGGCACCGAGATGCTCTACGCCGTGGGCGCAGGCGATCTGGTGGTCGCCGTCGACGAGTTCTCCTACTACCCGGAGGGAACGCCCGTCACCGATCTGTCGGGTTGGGATCCAAACATCGAGGCGATCCTGTCGTACGAGCCCGACCTGGTGGTCATGGACTGGAACGACGACGTCCGAACCGGACTGGAAGCCGCTGGTGTGAAGGTACTGGTGATCACCGCACCATCTGCCTTCGATGAGATCTACACCCAGATCGAGATGATCGGTGATGCAACGGGATTCGACGCAGAAGCCCTCGAAGTGATCGACGATATGCGAGCAGCAGTCGAAGGTCTGATCGCCAATGCCCCCGACGGGTCGACGCTGACCTACTACCACGAACTCGACAACACCCTCTACAGCGTTACCAGTTCGACCTTTATCGGCGCGGTGTACTCGCTCTTCGGGCTCACCAACGTCGCCGATTCAGCCGACGCCGACGGCGCTACGTTCGGGTATCCGCAACTCAGTGACGAGTACCTTCTCGACGCTGATCCTGATCTGATCTTCCTTGCAGACACGCTGTGCTGCGCCCAGAGTGCCGAGACGGTTGCTGCGCGACCTGGTTGGGATCAGCTCCGAGCTGTGCGGGACGGCAATGTTGTCGAACTCGACGACGACATCGTCTCTCGTTGGGGTCCGCGTCTCGTCGATTTCGTCGAGGCGATTGCCACGGCGATCGAGTCGGTCGACGCTGCCTGATCCGATGACGATCGAGCCGGCCCGACTCCGAGCGGGCACACTGGCCGCCGGGTTCGCTGTGCTCCTTGTCGCGGTCGTCGCTGGCCTCGGACTCGGCCCGGTCGGCATCGCTCCGCAGGCTGTGCTCTACGCCTTGGTGGATGCGCTTCCCGGCGTCAGTGCCGACTCGGGTCTGAGCAGCATCCACGAGGCCATCGTGCAAGAGGTCCGGCTGCCCCGAGTTGTGCTCGGACTCCTCGTCGGCGCCACGCTTTCGGTCAGTGGTGCTGCATATCAAGGCGCATTTCGAAATCCGCTCGTCGACCCATACCTCCTCGGGGTTGCAGCCGGAGCCGGCCTCGGCGCCACGATCGCCATCACGCAGAACCTCGGTGATGGCTCGGGTTTCACCGACCTGGTTCCACTCTCGGCTTTCGCAGGAGCGCTCTTCGCCGTTGCGCTGTCCTATGGGGCTGGATACATCGGTGGTCGCTCCACCGCGTCACTCGTTCTTGCCGGCGTTGCGGTCGCGAGCTTTCTCACGGCGTGTCAGACATACGTCCTACAGGCCAATTCTGATGCCTTCCGTGAGGTGTACTCCTGGATTCTCGGTCGCGTTGCCACATCGGGCTGGTCCGAGCCGCTTTTGTTGCTCCCGTACTTCGTGGTGGCGGTGGCAGTGATGCTTCGCTACCGCAGGGCGCTCGACATCCTGGCGGTCGGCGATGAAGAAGCGCAGGCCTTGGGGATCGATCCGCGTCGAGTTCGCATCCACGTCGTTGTCGCTGCGTCGCTGGGTGCGGCTGCAGCGGTATCGGTGAGTGGCCTGATCGGTTTCGTCGGCATCATCGTGCCGCACGTCGTGCGGCTCTCGTTCGGCACGAGCTACCGAGTCCTCATCCCACTTTCGATCTTGTTTGGTGGCGCCTTCATGGTGCTCGCAGACCTCGCTGCTCGAACGCTCGTCGAGCCAGCGGAGCTCCCCATCGGCGTTGTCACCGCCTTTCTCGGCGCTCCGTTCTTCGTGGTGGTGCTGCGCATGAGTCGCCGAGAGGTCTGGTGATGCCGTCGATCACCGCTTCCGGCCTCGTCGTTGCACTTGGCGGTACCTCGATCCTGAGCGGGGTCGAGCTCAACGTCGCAGCGGGTGAGTGGCTCAACATCATCGGCCCCAACGGCGCTGGAAAGACAACCTTGCTTCGTTCGTTGCTCGGCACGATCGACCACGAGGGTCGGATCGAGATCGGTGGTTTCGAACTCGACAAGCCGCAGGATCGGGCCCGCGTCCTCGCCTACGTGCCGCAGTCGCCCGTGATCCCGCCCGGGATGTACGTCGTCGACTACGTCATGTTGGGACGGACGCCACATCGTGGCATCTTCGCCCGGGACACCGACACCGATGTTGAGGTTGCGATCGACGTACTGTCCCGCCTGGATCTCGCAGGCTTCGCCGAGCGGGAGGTCCGATCGTTGTCGGGCGGTGAACGGCAACGAGTTGTTCTCGCCCGAGCACTCGCTCAGCAGGCTGACGTTTTGCTGCTCGATGAGCCCACGACCGCCCTCGACCTGGGACATCAGCAAGATGTGCTCGACTTGGTGGACGGTCTTCGTCGCGAGCGTGGACTGACGGTGATTGCAACGCTTCACGACCTCACACTCGCAGCGCGCTATGGCGACAGGATCGCGCTGCTCGCCGATGGGCGTATCGTCAAGTCAGGTGCGCCAACTGAGGTGCTCACCGCTGATGTGATCGCCGAACACTTCGGCGCCAACGTTCGCATCATCAACGAGCCCGACGGCCCAGTGATCGTCCCCGCCAGCCCCGAACGGATCCGAAGATGACCGATGTTCCACTCGAAGAAGACCCCAGGCCCGACGGCCTTCGTGTTGCGAGCAGCCTCGTGCTCGTCAACACCGGAGAGGGCAAGGGAAAGTCGTCGGCTGCGTTCGGTGTCGCAATGCGGGCGCGTGCACGCGACTGGCCCGTCGCAGTCGTGCAATTCCTGAAGAGCGACGACTGGGTGACCGGCGAGCAGATCATGGCCACGCGACTCGGCATCGACTTCTGGTCGCTAGGCGACGGATTCACCTGGGATTCAGCCGACCTCACCAAAGACGAAGCTGAGGCGCAGGAAGCATGGCGCCATGGAAAAGCCCTGGTCGAAGCTGGCCAGCACCGACTGGTGATCTTCGACGAGATCACGTATCCGCTGAATTGGGGTTGGCTCGACGCCGCTGACGTCGAGCAGACGTTCCGCAACCGTCCAGAGCGCGTCTCGCTCGTTCTGACCGGACGCGATGCTCCCGAGTGGATGATCGATCTCGCCGACACGGTGAGTGTGATCGAGAATCGCAAGCACGCCTACGAATCAGGTATTGCGGCAAAGAAGGGCATCGACTTCTAGCGCCGGCGTCGGCCGATCAGCCGCCGCTGACGAGCTGCTCAGCGCCTCTGGGCATGGTGACGGCATCGTCGCGGGCATCCAGCCAACCGTTGGGCAGATGGACCTCTTTCGGCGAACCCGAATGGCCACGCACCATGCGCATGCCGCCCTCGGGAAACGAGATGTTGCGGTCGAGCGCACCGACGAGCTCGCGCATCTCGTCGAGCGAGCCGACCCGGTTGAGGCGGGCACGCATCTCGCCGCCCGCCGGGAAACCTTTGAGATACCAACCGGTGTGTTTGCGGAAGTCGCGGATACCGCGTTCCTCGCCCATCCACTCGCACAAGAGTTCGGCGTGTTCGACCATCCCGTCGAGCACTTCCCCGAGATCGGGGCGAGGCGAGACGCGGCGACCCTCGAATACCGCAGCGAGATCACCGAACAACCATGGGCGGCCGAGGCACCCTCGCCCGACAGTGACGCCGTCACACCCCGTGGTGCGCATCATGCGGAGTGCATCGTCGGCTTCCCAGATGTCGCCGTTGCCGAAGACCGGGATCGAGGTGACGGCCTCCTTGAGTTCGCTGATGCGGGACCAGTCGGCCTGGCCCGAATACAGCTGGTTGGCGGTACGGGCGTGGAGCGCAACGGCTTGCACGCCCTCGTCCTCAGCGATCTTGCCGGCGTCGATGAACGTGATTGCATCGTCGTCGATGCCGACTCGGAACTTCACCGTGACCGGTACCTGCCCGGCGTTTCTCACCGCAGCCCGAACGATCTTTCGATAGTGCTCCCGCTTCCAGGGCAGTGCCGCGCCGCCCCCGTGACGGGTCACCTTCTTCATCGGGCACCCAAAATTCATGTCGATGTGGTCGACGGGTACATCGTCGAGCAAGCCGTCTACGAGAAGCCGTGCCGCCTCGCCGATCGAGTACGGATCGGTGCCGTACAGCTGGATTGATCGTGGCGACTCATCGGGTGCGAACGCCGCCAGCTCGAGGCTCTTGCGATGTCGCTCGACCAGCGCACGTGCCGTGATCATCTGATTGACGTACAGGCCTGCCCCGTAGCGGCGGCACAGTGCGCGAAACGGTGCATTCGTGACTCCGGCCATCGGCGCAAGAACGATCGGCGGCCACACGTCGAGCGGCCCGATCCGGACCGCAGCGAACTCGCCCGGATGGGCGGGTGGCTCCGGTTCAGGCGCCGGTAGAGGAGCGTCGGCCACGTGGGTCACGCCTACAGGCTAGAGACGCCGACCCCGCGCGAGGCGCCAGGCCGCCTCGCTGTGCTCATTGGGCGAGGCGCCAGGCCGCCTCGCTGTGCTCTGCGATCAGATCGAGGAGCCGGTCGGCGTCGTCGAATGACACGTCCGGATTCATGAAGATCAGCCGGAAGCAGTTGATGCCGTTGACCGGCTGGTAGCCGATCAACGCGGCCCCTTGGGCCTGCATCAGCGCCTTTGCTGCGGGGGCGATCGAGTGCAATGTCGCGTGCTGCTCGGTCGCAAGCGCCGCCAGATCGAGCGGGCGTATCTCGGGCGGCACCCAAAGACATGTCGACGTCACGAAGTCACCCGCGACGATGGCGGCGAAGTCGTCTCGCTCTTCGATCTGAACCCGGACGTGATCGGCAAGCGCCACCGCATGGTCGATGCGGTGCGCCATCCCTGCGTCGCCGCGGCCTTTCCACATCAGCCACGCCTTCAAGACGTCGTTACGCCGCCCGCAATGGATGTTCTGGTCGCCGGAGTCGTATCCGCCGAAGAGTTTGTCGTCTTGGAACAGATAGTCGGCTCCCGATGCGAACGTCGGATGGAGCCGACTCGGGTCGGCCACCAAAAGCACGGAGCACTGCTGGGTGACGCCGGCCATCTTGTGAAGGTTCCAGGCAACGGAGTCGGCCTTTTCGATGCCCTTGCAGCGCCACCGTTGTCGCTGCGAAAACAGCGCAGCACATCCGAACGCGCCGTCTACGTGCATCCAGATGCCATGCTCGGCACACCGTGCTGCGATCTCGTCGAGCGGATCGAACGCGCCCGTCACCGTCGTGCCGGCAGTTGCGACGACCGCCAAGACTTCGGGGCCCTCGGCGAGCGCGGTATCGAGGGCGTCCAAGTCCATCGCTCCGTCGGGTGTGGTCGCGATCGCTTGGACAGCATTGCGACCGAATCCCATGACCGCCGCCATCTTCGCGGTGGAGTAGTGGGCGGAGGCGCTCACCAGGAGTCGTAACGGTGTTCCGTCGTGGCCCCGGTCGATCGAGTTGGGATCGCGGGCTGTCCGGGCCAACTGCAGGCCGTGCATACCGGCGATCGAACCTCCTGCGCACATGAGCCCGGCTGGCTGCTCGGGATCCGGATCCCATCCGACGAGACGGGCCATCTTGTCGAGCAAGGCCCGCTCCATGAGCATGAAGATGGGTGCGATCTCGAAGGTCGTGTGCGCCGTGTTGAGGGCTGCCCCCAACCAGTCGCCAACGACAGCGAGTGGGTCAGCCCCTGCATAGTTCTGGTTGACGAAGCGGGGATGATTGGTGTGAACCGACCGGGCGAGCACACGCTTCGCTGCGGCAACGAGGTCGCTGGCCGCTGCCGCCGGCTCATCAGTTGCGAAATCGAGCCCGATCGTTGAGGCAAGGTCGGCAAGTAAATCCTGTGGTGATCCCCAGTCGATGACCCGGTCGTCGCCGCCTGGAGGGTTCATCACGTGGTCAAGCGCGAGTTGGGCGATTGCTCGCACTGGCTCGACGGGCGGGTGACTCTGAAAGTCCAAGAGGTCGAGCCCGTGACGAGAGAACAGTTCGTCAACCAGCGGTAACGGCAGACCGATGATGTTCGTGACGCTGCCATCGACTCGGTCGGCGAAGATCCCCGCGGCACCTTGGAGCCCGTAGGCACCCGCTTTGTCCGCGGGTTCATCGCTCGCCGTGTACCAAGCGAGGCGCTCGTCGCTCAACTCGTCGAATTCGACGACGCTCACCTCGACCGCTGAGTGGACGACCGACGTGCCATCGGCGTTGGTTACGGCCACAGCGACACCAGTCACGACCTCGTGTTGGCGATGCGCAAGGGATCGAAGCATCACCGAAGCATCAGCTGGGTCCGACGGCTTACCGAGGATCGCACCATCGCGGACAACGGACGTATCGGCTGCGAGGACAACACGGCCCGGTGCCGCCGATGTGGCAGCTTTCTCACGGGCAAGACGCTCAACGTAGGCATCAGCCGATTCGCCGGGTACCGGCGTCTCGTCGACGTCGGCGGGCTCCACGACGGGGTACACGTCGAGTCGGGCCAGAAGCTCCCTGCGTCGGGGCGATCCGGAAGCCAGGACGAGTTCGAGGTCGTTCACGTGGAGATTCTCGCAGAACCCGCGCCAGGCGCCACCAGCGTCACCGACGTTCGGCGTAGTCTCCGCACAACGTGAGCGACGACCTCCCAGATATCACTTCGCCCGGGGACGGCGGCGGTGCGCTGCCTGACGACCTACCGCCTCCCGCGGGCGATGACATCCGGCCCGACAGCTTCGTGGTGACCACCGGCTTCCTTCGTGCCGGTGATGGCCCGATCCGACTGCCCGTCGCAGCAGACGGAACGTCGTACACGGCTGCGGAGGCCGATGCGGCTGCGCGACGCTTCTTCGACCTCCTTGCCGGCGAGCGAGTACTCGAATACGACCTCGACGACCCTGTCGATCACGTGCGAAGCAACGGGTTGCTTCTCTTGTACTCCGATGGTGTCGCCGAACTGTTTGAGACACACCTGGTTGCGATGCCTGACGATGTCTCGGCGCGATGGCGCGATCTGATCGCTGGCGGTACCCGATCCGAGGCGTTCGGTCCTCTCACGCTCCAAGAACGACTCGACGAGCGACAGTTCGACAAGAACCTCGTTCTGGGACGGCGACAACGGCTGGTCAACAGTGTGGCAGGTGTCGTCATCTCTGCTGTCTTGGTTGCGGTTGCCTGGTGGGCGTACCAAGAGTTCGGTGTCGAAACGCCACGAGAGCGAGGTGCGCTCCAGTTCCAGGTGACCGATGAGCCGGCCGATGTGGCTGCCCTTGAGGGGGGTCCCCCGGAGGCAGAGCCAGCGCTGACCGCAGCACTGAACGAAACCGTCGCAATCCTTCGCGGAGGAGGTTCCGTCGATGACCGGGTCACGACGCCACCCTTCGCTGCCTATCCGTTCCCGCCAGGTTCACTCGTTGCATCGCTGTTTCAGTACGCAGGCGCCGGTCACGTCGTGCTCATTGGCCCCACCGGGTTCGCAGACGAAGTCTGTCTGCGGACGAGTGTGGTCACGTCTGAACTTCGGCCCCTCGACACGGTTACCCACGGTCCGTGCGTCGACCCAATCGGACGCGAACCTACGATTGGGTGCGCTGGACCGACAGCACTTCTGCTGGCCCTCGACATCCCGGCCGGACAAGTCGACCTGCCCGAGGGGGGCACCGGTTTGGCCGACGCCGTTCGCGTTCAGCTCATTGTTGACCGTGATGACGAGTACGAGGTTTTGACGCAGCGTGCAACGATCGCCGTCGACCCCGCTAGCGACGTGCGCATTCCCCGGTTCGGTGGTGCGGCCGGCGATGATCTGACGTTCGACCTCGGCTCCGGCAGGGTCGGTACCTGCACGCTGACCGGCGATTTGCCGTAGGGGATTCT
Organism: uncultured Acidimicrobiales bacterium; assembly: GCA_905480195.1. Taxonomy (GTDB): domain Bacteria; phylum Actinomycetota; class Acidimicrobiia; order Acidimicrobiales; family Aldehydirespiratoraceae; genus UBA11606. Next base: position 71,511 of record CAJQPN010000003.1, on the reverse strand, counting down.
CATGTGCGGCCGTTATGTCTCTGCCACGCCGCCCGATCAGCTTTCGCAGTACTTCAGGGCCGAGTTGATGGTCGAACCAGCCGGGGACGGCGATGACGAGCAGACCACCCACCACCGGGCTGGGAACTACAACGTTGCCCCGACCCAGGAGGTGTACGTCGTCTACGAGAACGTCGGCAGTCGGCGGCTCGACCGGTTCCGCTGGGGACTGGTGCCGTTCTGGGCGAAGGATCCGCAGATCGGCTCGAAGATGATCAATGCCCGCGCAGAGACCATCCATGAGAAGAATTCCTTCAAGGGACCGTTTGCGAAGAAGCGCTGCATTCTCCCCGCTGATGGCTTCTACGAATGGAAGAAGGTCGAGGGTCAGAAGCGCAAGCAGCCGATGTATCTCACCTCGATCGACGGTGCCCCGTTCGCGTTTGCAGGCGTCTGGGACGTCTGGAAGGACGCCAACAACCTCGACGATGCCGGCGAACCGCTCGAGCTCTATAGCTGCACGATCATCACCGGAGAACCAAACGAGAAGGTCGCCGAGGTCCACGACCGCATGCCCGTCATCTTGCCGCCTGACGCCTGGGACACCTGGCTCGATCGCGACAACAGCGACATCGACTCCCTTCGTTCGTTCCTCGTGCCGGCCCCGGCTGAACTGATCCGCGTGCATCCGGTGTCGACCGACGTCAACAATGTCGGCAACAACCGCCCGTCGCTGATCGAGGAGACCGAACCCGTCAGCGACGCGTGAGTCAACCCGCCAGTGCCCCGGCAAGGGCTGCGTGGATGCGCTCAACTTCGTTCTGGTCCGGTTCTGGATCGGCCTGATGGAAGTCAAGGTCGCCCATGTCGTTGATCGGCACGACGTGGACATGGACGTGTGGAACTTCGAAACCGGCGATCATCAGGCCGATGCGGGCGGGGGAAAGCACATGGCGCTGGGCCTGGCCAACTCGATGAGCGACCGTCATGAGATGGGCGACGGTGTCGGCTTCGAGATCGGTCCAATGATCGACCTCAGCGCGGGGAACGACGAGCACATGGCCAGGGGCGAGTGGACGGACGTCCATGAACGCAACGCAGACGTCGTCGGCGTGAACGAAACGGCCAGGGATCTCGCCGTCGATGATGCGGGTGAAGATTGTGGGCACCAGGGGATCGTAGGCTGCAAGGCGTGACCATGGAATCCGGCGATCGTCCCCGTGAGCGACAAATAGGCATCTTCGAGGACAAGATCCTCACGGTCCCGAACCTGATCTCACTCGCTCGCCTTGCATGCGTGCCGGTGTTCCTCTGGCTCCTGCTGGACCAGGGGGACCGGTGGAGCGCGGCGTGGCTCTGGGGATTCGTTGGTGCAACCGACTGGGTCGACGGGTGGTGGGCCCGCAAGTTCGACGTCGTGAGCGAGTTCGGCAAACTGATCGACCCGCTGACCGATCGCGTTTCGTTGATCATCCCGATTCTCGCTATCGGCTTCGACGGCGCGGTGCCATGGTGGTTAATCATCGTCACCTTGTTCCGGGAAGTACTCGTGGCGATCGGAGCGCTACTGCTCGGCGCCATGGGAGCGCGACGGATCGATGTCACCTGGTGGGGAAAGTGCGCGACGTTTGGCCTGTATTTTGCGTTTCCGTTTCTCCTCGCCGGTTCCAGTACGCACGGCACGGCCAGCTGGTTCGAGATCGCTGGTTGGGTCCTCGCCGTGCCGTCGCTCGTTTACAGCTATCTCTCCGCGTTCGAGTACGTGCCGCTTGCTCGGGAGGCGTTGCGCGAAGGTCGACTTGACCGGCAGAGCAGCCGCCGATGAGCCTGGTGGCGGTAACCCGCTGAGCCGTCTGCGATGCGTTAGGTTCGCGACTATGAATACACCGGAGGAACTTCGCTACTCCTCGGATCACGAGTGGGTCCGCGTCGACGGCGACACTGCCACTGTCGGCATTACCGACTACGCACAAGATGCCTTGGGCGATGTCGTCTATGTCGATCTGCCCGAGGTGAGCGCAGCAGTGACGGCTGGTGGGTCATTTGGTGAGGTCGAATCCACCAAGTCGGTCTCCGAACTCTACGCTCCGGTCAGCGGCACGATTGGTTCGGTCAACGCCGAACTTGGCGATGAGCCCGAGAAGCTCAACAACGACCCGTACGGCGAAGGCTGGATCTGCACGATCGCGATCAACGACGCCTCAGAGCTCGATGCCCTTCTCGATGCTGCCGCATACAAGGCGCTCACGGAGACCTGATGACAACCGGTGACTGTCCTGCCTGTGGCCTCTCCAACGCTGCGGGCGCCAATTTCTGCTCGTCGTGTGGAAGTGACCTCCGACACGAGGAGGTCACGACCGAGACGCCAGCCGTAGTCGTCGATCCGGCTGATCTCGGAGGTATCGACCGCTCGGCATTCGGTCCGCACGAGGGACTCTTCGTCGTTGTCCAAGGGTCCAAGTCAGGCGCGCGCTACGCCCTCGACCAAGACGTCACCACGGTCGGTCGTCACCCCAAGAGCGATATTTTCCTCGACGACATCACGGTCTCGCGTCGCCATGCCGAAGTGCGTCGTGACGGTGCCCGATATTGGGTGAGCGATGTCGGTTCGCTCAACGGAACGTACGTGAACCGCGATCGCACCGAGAGGGTCGAACTCGTTGACGGCGATGAGATGCGGATCGGCAAATTCAAGCTCGTGTTCGTTCACGGCACCGGCGAGGTCTGAAGGAGGACGCGATGGGCAACGGCCCGCATCACTCGATCGGAGAGGTGCTCTCCTTGCTGAAGGACGAGCATCCTGACGTCACCATCTCGAAGATCCGGTTCCTCGAGAGTCAGGGTCTGGTCGAACCCGAACGGACCCCTTCGGGTTACCGCAAGTTCTACCAGAGCGACATCGAGCGGCTCCGATGGATCCTGACGCAACAGCGCGACAATTTTCTTCCGCTCAAGGTGATCAAGCGACGCGTCGCCGAGGAAGGGTTCGACCCGGTCGCCGAGATCGACCAGCAAGCCGCCAACCTTCCATTGCCGGAACCGTCCCTTTTCGCCGAGCGCGAGATCGACTTTGACCCCGACGATCAACCCGACGTTGCTGAGCCGCAGTTGCACGGGGCTGAGGAAATCGATGAGGACGAGACCTCCAGCACCGACCCGAAGGTCATCCCGTCGGGCGGCTTCGGGTCGATTGAGTTCACCGCTGCTGAATTGGCGGACGCATCGGGCGCTGATCTCGGCATGGTGGCTGAGCTCGAAAAGCTGGGTCTCATCGAAGGGGTGCGGGGCGACAAAGGGATGCTTTTCGATCACGAGGCACTACTGGTGGTGAAGGCAGCGTTGATGTTCCGGGCGAGTGGTATGGAGGTTCGCCATCTTCGGATGTACAAGGTCGCCGCCGATCGCGAGATCGGCATGTTGCACCAGCTTCGCGGTGCTGCGTTGACCAAGGGCGGCTCGGCCGCTGCCGGAGCGCGCGAAGATCTTGCCCGCCTGGTCGCGGAAGGAGAGGCGATCCACCGGTCGCTCGTTCGTCGAGCGTTTGACCTCGAACTCGACAGCTGAAATGGAGCATCCCGACGTACTGCTCGACGAGGTGGAGCTGCGGGCAGTGGTCGACCGTTTAGCGGCCGAACTCTCCGCCGAATACGACGACGGTGTCGTAATGGTGGCAGTGCTGCGAGGAAGCGTGCCGTTTCTTGCCGACCTCGTGCGGGCCATGACGATCCGAGCAACGGTCGACTTCGTATCGCTCAGTCCCTACACCCCGGGAACTGGTCGGGTTCGATTCGTGATGGATGCGTCGACCAACCTCGAGGGCCGACAGGTAGTGATCGTGGAGGACATCGTCGACACGGGCCTTACGTCGGCGTTTCTGCTCGGAGAGTTCGCCCGTCGCAGCCCGGCGACGCTCAGCCTGTGCACCCTGATTGATCGACCCGCACGTCGCGTTGTCCCGGTCGAGATCGGCCATACCGGGCTGCAGATCGAAGACCGGTTCGTGATCGGCTATGGGCTGGACTTCGAGGGTCGCTATCGCAACGCGAAGTGCGTGGCGGCCGCTGACCTCGACGTGCTCAGCGCCGACCCAGACGCGTACGTGGAGGCCCTCTACTGCGCCTAGGGTGGATCCATGCAGGAGATGGACCTTCTCGGAGTCAGGGTTGAGCTGCCCGCCAACGCACCGATGGTGTTGTTGCGCGAGCGATCGGGAGCCGGTCGTACAGTCCCGATCTTCATTGGCGCCCCCGAGGCGACGGCGATCGCACTGGCCCTCGACGGTGTCGCAACGCCGAGACCGATGACCCACGACTTGATTCGAGATCTGCTCGAGTCTCTCGCTGTCGATCTCGACCGGGTCGTGGTGAGCGAGCTGCGTGACAAGACCTTCTATGCCGAACTTCACCTCGTCCGCGATGGTGAACGTACCGTGGTGTCGTGTCGCTCATCCGACGCGATTGCGATCGCTGTGCGCACAGGCACACCCATCTTTGCGTCCGATGAGGTGGTCGACGAGGTCGGGTACACCGATGAGCCCCAGGGTGATGAGCCTGAGGAGGTGGTCGAAGAGTTCAAAGACTTTCTCGACACGATCTCCCCTGAGGACTTTGCCGACTAGTTCGCGCGCAGCGCGCGAATGTTCGCGCGTAGGGTCGTTGACCTAGGGTCCTGAAACTCCCTATTGTCTTCCCCGTCACATCGGCGTAATTTCGTCGGTGTCGCTTAACTGAGGGAGTCATAGATGACCGAGCAGGGTTTCTCCGGCAAGCGAACAGCCGAGATCGTCGACATCACGTATCGGCAGCTCGACTATTGGGCGCGAACCGATCTTGTAAAGCCATCGATGGCCGAGGCGACAGGCAGTGGGAGTCGGCGTCGGTACAGCTATCGCGATCTCCTCGAGTTGAAGGTGATCAAGAGTCTCCTCGACGCTGGTATCCGTCTCGAGCAGGTGCGCAAGGTGTTCGCCTACATGCGTAACCAGCTTGGCGAGGACGTCGCATCTGCCAACCTCGTGATCGACGGCTCGAACTCGGTGCTCGTCAACACGGGTGAAGAGCTCATCGACTTGTTGCAGAACGGCCAAGGAGTTCTCAACGTCTTGCCCCTCTCCGGGGTCAAAGAACAGGTCGACAATCGCATCGTGTCGCTCTATCCCGAGATCGCTGACCAGATCATCACCCAACGGGCTGTCGGCGAGAGCTAAAACCACTACATGGCAGAGTTCGCGCACGAGTCGGAAGCCCAGCTTGCGGGGCTCCTGACCGGTTACGGGGTCCGCTTCGAATACGAGCCCACCACATTCGTGCTCGAGACCGACTCAGCGGGCAACGTTGTCGAAGCGTTCACGCCCGACTTTTATCTGCCCGATTTCGACACGTACGTCGAGCTGACTACCCTGCGGCAGCCGCTCGTCACGAAGAAAAATCGCAAGGTTCGTCGGATGGCGGAAGTGCACCCCGACGTGAACGTGAAGTTGCTGTACCGGCGTGACATCGAAGCCCTCGGATCCAAGTACGGGCTCGTCCTCGCCGATGCCGCCTGAGCGGCGATCACCCCTTCACAGCGCCCACGTAGCGCTCGGTGCGAAGCTTGTGCCGTTCGGGGGCTGGGAGATGCCGCTCGCATACGAATCCGGCACGCTCGCCGAGCACATGGCGTGTCGGCAGGCCGCGGTCGTGTTCGACGTATCACACCTCGGCACGCTCCGCGTGGTCGGTGACCGAGCCTTCGATGCGCTTCAGAGAGCGTTCACCAACGACCTGGCTCGAATTTCGCCCGGACATGCTCAATACACCCATCTCCTCGACCCGGCTGATGGCTCGGTGCTCGACGACATCATCGTGTGGTGGGTTGACACCGACCGTTTCGAGGTCATGCCCAACGCCTCGAACACTGATCGTGTCGCCAACGCGCTGGGACTTGGAGATCTCGCACTAGAGGACGTGACCTCGACGCGCGCCGTGCTCGCCGTACAGGGGCCCGACGCCCGGGCCCGACTCGAAGCCATCGCGCCGGCTGTGAATACGGTCGGTCGGTTCCGAGTTGGTTCTGTCACGATCGCAGGTGTCGAGGTGCTCGCCGCTGGTACCGGATACACGGGAGAGGACGGCATCGAGATCGCAGTTCCGGTCGAGGCCGCCCACCAAGTATGGGATGCCATCGTTGCCGAGGGTGTTGAGCCGGCCGGCCTTGGAGCACGCGACACGCTCCGCCTCGAAGCCGGGCTTCCACTCCATGGTCACGAGCTCGGGCCCGGCATCACCCCCGGGCAGGCTGGCCTCGACTGGGTTGTCCGAATGGACAAAGGGGAGTTCCGGGGCAGGGCAGCGCTCGAAGCGGAGGCACTCGGCGGTCTCCCGAAGCGCCTCCACGGACTGCTGACCCCGGGACGGCGCCCGCCCCGCGCCGGCCAAGTGGTGAAGCTTGACGGAGTCGAGGTCGGGACGGTCAGTAGTGGGAACTTCTCTCCGGTGCTCGAACAAGGAATTGCGCTTGCGTTCATCGACCGAAAGCTCGAGCCGACCACTCCCGTGACCATCGACGTGCGCGGCACGGAGACTGCGGCGGTCGTACACACTCTGCCGTTTGTGTGAGTCGGTGTTACCGCAAATCGGGAAGAGGCGGAAGCACGTTGACGGCACGCTGACGTAGCCAGTGATCTGCAAGGACTAGGAGCATCTGGGCTTCGACCATCGGGACGGCACGAGGCAGCACACACGGGTCATGGCGGCCTCGGGCTGCCAGCGTCGTCGCCTCGCCATCGCGGGTGACGGTCTTCTGTTCACTCGAGATCGTGCCGGTGGGTTTGAAGGCAACCCGAACCGTGATGTCCTCACCGTTGCTTATGCCGCCCTGGATACCGCCCGAGTTGTTGGTGGTGGTGCGGATCGCGCCGTCGGGGCCAGGTTCGAACGGGTCGTTGTGTTCGAGCCCTGTCATGCGGGTGCCGGCGAAGCCGCTGCCGATCTCAACGCCCTTCGCAGCCGGGAGCGACATCAGCGAACCGGCGAGGTCGGCATCGAGCTTCTCGAAGACGGGCTCGCCGAGGCCGGCTGGGACGTTGCGTGCTACTGCTCGAACAACGCCGCCGAGCGAGTCTCCGTTGTGGCGAGCGTGTTCGATTGCAGTGGTCATGGCTGCTGCAGCAACGGGGTCGGGACAGCGGGTTGGATCGGTCTCGATCTGTTTGATGGTGACCTTGTCATCGTCGACCGCGGCGTCGATGCCAGCCACCTGATCGACCCATGCGAGTACCTCGACACCAGCCACCTCATGGAGTAGCCGCCGCGCGATGGCTGCTGCCGCGACACGTCCGATGGTTTCTCGTGCGCTCGCTCGCCCGCCTCCGGCCCAGTCCCGGAAGCCATATTTGGCGTCGTAGGTGTAGTCGGCATGAGACGGTCGATAAACCTCGCGCAGGTGATCGTAGGCACCGCTGTTGTGGTCGTTGTTGCGGACGAGGATCGCAATCGGCGTGCCTGTGGTGTAGCCGTCGAAGACACCGGAGAGGATCTCGGCCCGGTCGTCCTCATCACGCTGTGTGACGAGGCGGCTCTGGCCCGGCCGTCGTCGGTCGAGGTCGGATTGGATGGTGCTGACGTCAAGGGCGAGGCGGGGTGGACAGCCGTCGATCACCACACCGACGCCCCCGCCGTGCGATTCACCGAACGTGGAGACGCGGAAGAGGGTTCCGAACGAGCTGGCCATAGGTCGAGTGTACGGCCGGCGGGGCGGTCGCCGAATGATGTTTCAGGCCCCGACCAGACCGCGACCGTCGATCGCGGTTCGTCGGACCGACTGCGCAGTCTCGTCGTCGGGTGTCGCGTTCGCATCCAACTCGGCGTCGACCCGGCTGTGCCATCGCTCAACCTCGTTCGTGATGTCGGTGTCGGTCCAGCCGAGCTCGGGGCCGATCAAGGCTGCGACGCGTGCGGCGATCTCGGTGCCTCGATCGACCGTCTCGATCGAGATTCGCATCCGCCGAGCGAGAACGTCTTCGAGGTGTAGCGCACCTTCATAGCGGACGGCGTAGATGGCTTCGGCTGCGATGTAGCCAGCGCCTGGAAGTACCTCGAGGAGTTCTGGTTGGTCCTCGGTGAGCGCAAGAACGGCTGCGCTGCCTGATCCGTGCCGCCATAGCAGCCGCTCAACGAGAGCCAGAGGGAGATCGTGTCGCGCAGCCAACTCGGGACCTGAGTCCTTGACCGTGTCCCAGTTGTCGGCACCGATGAGTTCGATGCGGTCGGTGATCGATGGGCCGATGGCGCGGGGTAGATCCTCGACCGCCATGTCGATCGCGTCGGCAGCCATGACCCGATAGGTCGTGTACTTGCCGCCGGCGATGGAGATGAGCCCGGGCACGGGTTGAGCGACAGCGTGCTCGCGGCTCAAACGGGCAGTCTCTTCAGTCTCGCCGCTGAGAAGTGGACGGAGCCCGGCGTAGACGCCGACAACGTCGTTGCGCTGGAGTTGACGGTCGAGCGCAGCGTTCGCCTGCCTGAGGAGGTACTCGATGTCGGCCGACGATGCTGCCGGATGCGCCCGGTCGAGGTGCCACTTCGTGTCGGTGGTTCCGAGGAGCCAATACTCACCCCACGGAATGATGAACAGCACGCTCGTGGGCGTCCGCAGTACCACGCCGGTGCTGCTGTCGATCGCCGCCTTCGGAACGACAAGGTGTACTCCCTTTGCGGCTTGCACCGATAACGCAGACGGGCCCGCCATTTCCTGGATGTCGTTGATCCACACTCCGGTGGCGTTGACGACACGGTCGGCTCGGAGTTCGTATTCGGTCTCGGACTCGACGTCGAGCACTCGAGCCCCGACGATCCGTCCGTCTTGCTTGAGGAGGTCGATGACCTGGGTCGAGGTTGCGATGTGCGCGCCGTGGAGTGATGCGGTGCGCGCGACGGCGACGGTGTGGCGGGCATCGTCGATCTGAGCGTCGTGGTAGAGGATTCCGCCGATGAGCGACGACCTCTTGAGGCCGGGTGCGAGTTCGAGGGCTTGTCGACGAGAGAGATGCCGATGGACCGGAAACTTTTTGCCCCGAGCCAATGCCATGAGGTCGTAGAGCAGCACGCCGGCGCCGTAGTAGAAACGTTGCCAAATTCGGCCCGTCAATGGGATCAGGAACGAGATCGGTCGAACCAGGTGCGGGGCGATCCGGTTCGTGTGGAGTCCTCGCTCTTGAAGTGCCTCGTAGACAAGGCCGAAGTCTTTTGCTTCGAGGTAGCGCAAGCCGCCGTGCATCAGCTTGGAGCTGCGACTCGAGGTGCCGGACGCCAAGTCGCGCTGCTCGACGAGCCCCACGCGTAGGCCCCGAGTCACGGCATCGAGGGCGCACCCAACGCCGGTGACACCACCGCCGATGACGAGGACATCGAGCGGGGCTTGTGCCATGGCACTCAGTGCAGCTGTGCGCTGCGCCGGGCTGAGTGATCCGGGTTCGGGAGACGCCACATGGCAAGCCTATGCTCACCGAGATTCAGGAGGGTCGTGATGCCGAACTTCGCGTCGATTTGGGAGGGGATTGTCGATGCAGTTCCGGGGGCCACCGCCGCTGCGCACGGATTCGACGCCCATACGTGGTCCGAATTCGAGGATCGCTCGGCCCGCATAGCGGCAGCGCTCGGGGCAGCGGGGGTTGGCCATGACGACAAGGTCGGGCTCTACCTGTACAACGGTTTTGAATACGAAGAAGTTCAGTTTGCAGCGTTCAAGCAGCGAGCGGTGCCGTGCAATGTCAACTATCGCTACCTCTCCGACGAGCTGCTCCATCTCCTCACGAACGCCGATGCGAAAGCAGTTTTCTTCGACCACTCGCTCGCCGACCGCATCGCCGATGTGCACGATCGGTGCCCAGATCTCGAACTTCTCGTGCAGGTTGGTGGGGGCCCGCTGCTCGACGGTGCGGTGCACTACGACGATCTCCTGGCACAGTTCGAACCTGCACCGCGAATCGAGCGATCAGGCGATGATCTGTGGTTTCTCTACACGGGTGGCACCACCGGGCACCCCAAGGCGGTCATGTGGCCGCATGCTGAGCTGCAGAAAAACTCTGCGGCGTTCTACCGTCCGCTCGGCGTCGGGGTTCCCAAGACTGTCGATGATGCTGTCGCCGCAGCAGTCGAGCTCCACCGGCGGGGTCGGACAACTCGGGTCCTTGCGGGTGCGCCCCTCATGCACGGCACATCGGGCATCGTGTCACTCCAGGTCCTCAGCTGCGGCGGCGCGGTCGCCACGCTTCCGAGCCGGTCATTCGATGCGAAGGAGCTGTGGGAAGTCGTCGCCTATCACCGTCTGACGATGTTGGCGATCGTTGGTGAGGCCTTCTCGCGACCGATGCTCGAAGAACTCGACCGTGCTGCCGCGTCCGGTGTGCCTCACGATCTGTCGAGCCTGTTCCAGATCATGTCGTCGGGCGTGATGTGGTCGAAGGAGTCCAAAGCACGGTTCCTCGAATTCAAGCAGTTGACCTTGCTCGACAGCCTGGGTTCGTCGGAGAGCCCAGGGCAGGGCCAGCAGCTCACCAGGGGCGAAAGCGAGGCGACCACGGGAAGGTTCCAGTTGAGTGAGACGACGGTCGTCATCGCCGATGATGGCCGCGTCGTGGAGCCCGGTTCGGGCGAGATCGGCCGTCTTGCGAACCGAGGCATCGTCCCGCTCGGCTATTTCAAGGACGAACAGAAGACGGCGGAGACGTTTCCGACGATCGATGGAGTTCGCTATTCGATTCCGGGCGACTACGCGACGGTCGAAGCAAACGGCACGATCACGCTGCTTGGTCGCGGCTCGGTCTGCATCAACTCTGGCGGGGAGAAGATTTACCCGGAGGAGGTCGAGGAGGCGTTGAAGACCCACCCCGACGTCATCGACTGCAATGTGGTCGGTCTTCCCGACGAACGATGGGGTCAGACGGTCAACGCAGTCCTGAGTCTCGAGCCCGGGGCCGGTGTGACCGACGACGAGCTCGTGGCCCACGCCCGAACCCAGATCGCTGCCTACAAGACACCGAAACGAATCTTCCGGGTCGACAGCATCTTGCGCGGGCCGAACGGCAAGCCTGACTATCAGTGGGCTCGGAAGACTGCCGAGGAGTCGGTGGGCTCCTGACCGCCCGGACTACGGCGCGAACGGGTTCCCATCAACGTCGAGGAATCGGCCGGTCTGTTCGGCGCGAAGCGCCAACATGGCGTCGACAAGCCGTGCGGCGGACTCCTCGACACCGAGCGCGGCATCGGGCCCTCCCATGTCGGTCCGAACCCAACCGGGATGGACCGCCACGACGATTATCCCTGGAAGTTCTCGAGCGAGTGTGGCACTCGTGGTCGTGAGTGCAGCTTTCGAGGCGTTGTAGCCGACATCGCGGCCTGTGCGAAGGACAACCTCGGGGTGACCGAGCTGAGACGAGATGTTGACGATCTTCGGGGTGTTGGCGGCCAAAAGGAGGTCGACGAGACCGCGAGACAACAAGAGCGGGCCGAGGGCGTTGACCTCGATCTGGCGCATGAATACGTCGGGGTCGATGTCGAGCGGTCCGCGGTCGTGTTCGCTGGCACCGACCGCCCGACCGTCAAGACCGGCGTTGTTCACGAGCACATCGATGGGTTCGCCCATGGTGTGCACTTCGTCGATGGCTGCAGCGATCGATGAGCGGTCGGCGAGATCGAGTTGCACGATCTGTGTACACGATCGTTCGGCCTCGGGGGCAACACTGCGGCGTGCGGTGCCGATGACCGTGACACCGCGACCGGCCAGCTCGGTTGCGATGGCAGCACCGAGTCCCCGACCGACGCCGGTGACGAGCGCCCTCATAGTTCGAGCAGCGCCTGCTCGATGACCTCGGGCAACGCAGGGTGGATGTAGTACTGACCTGCTGCCATCTGATCGACCGTCTGGCCGAAGACCATGCCTTGGATCAACTGCTGGATGAGCGTCGAGGCTTGAGGTCCGCAGATGTGTGCGCCGAGCAGGCGACGGGAACCCGAGTCCATCACGAGCTTCACGATGCTTGTGGTGTCCTCCATGGCCCAGCCGTACGCCGCCGAGCCGTAGTGCTGGACGTGACAGGTGACGTCGAGGCCGGCAGTGATTGCGTCACGCTCAGTCATGCCGACAGAGGCAACCTGGGGATGACCGAACACGGCATGGGGGATGAACTCGTGGTTGACCTCGATCATCGAGTCGGGGTTGGCGAGATTGTGGCGTACGACTTTCGCTTCGTGGTTCGCCACGTGTTTGAGCTGCACCGGGTTGGTGACGTCACCCAGCGCGAACACTCCGTCGATGTTGGTTAGAAGGTTTGAGTCGGTGATCAGATAACCCTTCTCGTCGAGGGCGAAACCGTGGGCAGCAAGGTTGAGCTGATCGCCGTTGGGCACCCGACCGGTGGCGACCAGCACTTCGTCGACTCGTAGTTCCTCGTGAGAGGGGAACAGGTCAAGGACGATCTCATCGCCCTCACGACGTACTGCGGTGACCCCTGACATGAAGCGGATGTCAAACTTCTGCTTGTACGCATCGGTGAACGCAGCAGATATCGCCTCGTCCTCGTTGCGTAGCATGGCATCGCTTCGGACGATGAAGGTCACCTCGCTGCCGAGCATGCCGAACACGTTGCCGAGTTCAGTGGCGATGTAGCCGCCGCCGAGGACGGCAAGCCGTCGCGGTAGCGTGTCGAGTCGCATGATCGTGTCGGACGTGTGGAAACCAACGGCGTCGAGACCGTCGATCGGCGGTACCCAGGGCCGCGCTCCGGCCGCAATCACGATCTTGTCGGCGGTGATGGTTTCGTCGCCGACCTGAACTTGCTTGGGTCCGGTGAACACGGCGTCGTGCTGGTACACGGTCACGTTGTCGAGACCCTTGCGGTACTGCTCGCCATCGGCTGCGATCGGATCGATCCGGTTGAACACCCGGTCGCGGATAGCCGGCCAATCGGCCCCTGCAAACGTGGTGTGAACCCCGAGTTTCGGACCGATGTTGGCGGCCAACTCGGCGATCTCGGCGGTGTACACCAGCATCTTCGAAGGAATACAGCCGACATTCATGCACGTCCCACCGAAAAGTCCGCGCTCGACGATCGCCACATCCATGTCATCGTGTTCGGGACCAATTATGGAATTGCCGCTGCCGGCACCGATGATGATCAGGTCATGGAGAGGCATTGGTGCAGGCTACTGGTGAGAGGGATGTGCCGAGGTTGAGGCGCGGGTGTGGGCCGCCCTTGTCGCTGCTGCGCCTCGCTGTCGTGATGCTTGTGCTCGGCGGCTGCAGCCGTTCGGTTGTTGCCGATCAGACCCTGCGATCACCTTCGGGTTCGATTCTCGAGCCTGGTGAACTCGGCACGGTCCATCTGCGGATTGGCGACTGCGTGCGGGGGCCGATTCCCGATGTGGTCGACGCTCTCTACGGTGTGCCGTGCCAGCGCGCCCACCTCGCGCAGGTCTTTGCGATCGGTGATGGGCCCGAGACCTGTGTAGAGATGTTTGATCGGGCATTGGGCTCGCTCGCAGTGCGGACCGATCTACCCCGAGTCGACCTCAGCGCACTGGTCGTGACCGAAGGGCGCGAACGGGTTGTGTGCATGCTCGAACTTGCTGAGCCGATCACCGAGGATTTGGTCCGACCTCAGGCGTAGGTGTCGGTCTGCACGATCCGCCGAAGCTCGACAAGCACGTCGTAGTGGGCGTAATTCTCTGTCGTCGGACTGTGATGATCATGCGTGAGCCCGTATGCGTCCCCCTCGATGAAGTCGTCGATCCAGTGGCCTTCCCGGATGAGCACGCAGCCCTCTCTGATCGTTTCGTCGATGGCACATCGGATCACGACGCGACCACGGTTGTTGATGACCTCGACGATCTCCCCATCGCGGACGTTGCGTGCTCGGGCGTCGGCCAGGCTGATGCGCACTACCGGCTCCGGCTCACTTCGCTTCGTCATCTCGAGATTCGCAAACGTCGAGTGGATCCGATGGCGGCTGTGAGACGACAACAGCACGAGAGGGAAGTGCTCGAACAGAGGGTGCTGAGGCGATGCTTCGATCGGCTCACGGAAGTACGGAAGCTCGGCACCGTGCTCACGGAGGTGCTCGGTGAAGAACTCGATTCGCCCTGACGGTGTCGGGAATACACGGTCGCGGAACCCGACGTAAGGCTCGTTCGTAGGCCAGGGAAATACGACCTTCTCGCGACGGAGCCGTTCCATGTTCACCTCGGCAAGCGGTGGTGAGTCATCGTTAAGCATCTCGTCGAGGTAGACGTCCTGAGGCTCGGAAAAGTGTTCGCCGACGCCGTATTCGTCGGCAAGCAGGCGGAAGATCTGGAAGTCAGATTTCGCCTCGCCCACCGGTTCGACGATGCGTTGCTGCAGTTGGATGAACCGGTCGACGACGACATCGTCCTTTTCGAAGATCGAACAAGCCGGCAACACGAGATCAGCCCATTTCGCAGTGTCGGTCATGAACTGATCGATCACGCAGATGAACTCGAGCGCAGCGACGTGTTCGGCGAGGACCTTGTTGCGGTTGGGCTTCACCTGGTTGAAGGGGTTGCCGAGTGAGATGCATGTCATCTTGACCGGGTACGGAGCGCCATCGATCACCGCAGAATCGGCCTCCATCATGGAGAGGAGCTCCGGGCGCCTTCGGCCAGGCATTGCGAAGTGAGTCGACTTGATCGGGAGGCTCTGGTTGCCGCCTTCGAGGCTGACTCCTCCGCCGGGGAGGCCGATGTAGCCGCCGAGGCACGCCAGCATTGCGATCGCACGCGCGTTCAGATCGGCGTTATACCAGCGGTCCACGCCATAACCGATTCGGATCGCAGCTGGATCGGCATCGATGTAGCGGGTAGCAAGCGACTCGATGATGTCGGCTGGCACCCCGGTGAGTTGCTCGGCCGTGTCGGTGGGGAATTCGGCGGCCAAACGTTCGATTTCGCTGAAGACTGAGATGACCCTCCGTCCTGCCTCGGAGTGGTCGACTCGCAGGGCCGGCTCGACTGCGGCTGAGAGGGGGACGACCCTGTCGCTGGCTGCGCACCAGACCGCCGGCTCTCCTTCCTTGCGAAGGAGGGTGGCGGACTCGGCGTCGACGAGGAACGGAAGGTTCGTGTGTGTCGACACGAAATCGTTGTCGAACCTGTCGGTGCTGAGTAACTGATGGACGAGTGACCAGGCGAGCGCACCATCGCTGCCGGGGCGAAGCGAGATCCACTCATCGGACATTTTCGCCGTTTCGCTGCGGACCGGGTCGATACAGATCAGGGTGGTGCCAGCCTTTCGGGCACGTCTCAGGGCTGTCTGATCGACGCGCTTGGTGACTGCTGGGTTTCCACCCCAGATGATTGTGAGTTCGGAGTTGATGGCGTCGTCGTGGGAGTGACCACCAGGGGAGAAGTAGGTGCTGGCCGGTATGCCGAACATCGCCTCGAGACCCTTGGCGACACCGAAGTCGATGCCGCTCGACCGGATTACCGTGGCGCCGGTGAGCGACGCGTACCGGACCGGCGAATTGCGCGTCAAAAGGCCATAGGCGCCAGAGATCTGTTGGAACGAGATCGCTCGTTCGCCGTATTCGGCAGCGATGCGCTTCTGCGCCTCAACGAACAAGCGAGCGGCTTCGGCCCAGGAGATCTCCTCCCACTCCCCCCGGCCTCGCGTGCCGACCCGCTTGAGCGGCTTGGTCAGTCGACCAGGGTGGTACTGCTGTTCGAGTCGCGCCCGGCCGAGCAGGCAGATCCGGTTCTCGAAACCCTCGATCGGGTAGTCAGCGGGGCCGATCTCGACGATCCGCCCGTTCTCGACCGTTGCGCTGAGCCCACACTTCGGGTTGGCATGGCAGTTTGGATCACAAACGGTGCGCTCGACAGTGCTCATAGTTGGCGTCACCGTAGTGCCCGGGTTCGAACCGGGGAGTAGTGTCCGCGCCATGACCGAGCGTCCGGTGTCTGGCAAGTGGTTGGAGGAGCTTGACGAGGGTTTGGTCATTCACCACGTCATCCGTCGCACGATCACCGAGGCCGACAACGTCGGGTTCACGACGATGACCATGAACCCTGCCTGGCTGCATCTCGATGCCGACTACTGCGAACACGAGACCGAATTCGGCCGGCCGCTCGTCAATTCGTTGCTTACCCTCAGCCTGGTGGTCGGCATCTCCGTGCACGAGACAACCTTGGGCACGACGGTCGCCAACCTGGGTTTCGAAGAAACGACGTTCCCTGCACCGCTGTTCCATGGCGACACGATTCGGGTCGAGTCGGAGGTGCTGGGCCGACGTGCTTCGATCTCGCGCCCCGGTCAAGGCATCGTGACGTTCGAGCACCGGGCCTTCAATCAGAATGATCTACTCGTCTGTCGTGCGGTCCGGAACGCACTGATGTTGGCCAGGCCAGCCGACGACTAATCCTCAGCCAGCAAGATCACCCGACGGGCTTGGACTGCCACCGGCTCATCGACCATTCGGCCTTCGAAGGCGATCGAGGCGATTCCTCTTGCCTTGCCGTCCTCGTAGGCGGCCAGAATCCGGTGGGCTCGCTCGATCTCCTCGGTCGAAGGTGTGAACGCTTCGTTGGCGATCGTCACTTGTGCAGGGTGAATGCAGAGCTTTCCGTGGTAACCGAGCTCACGCGCTTCATCACATTCTCGGCGGCAGCGTTCATCGTCTTGAAAGTTGGCGGTGATCATGTCGAGCATGGGGATCTCGGCCAGACGGCCGGCGACGGCGACATGAGATCGGGCAACGGTGACCTCGTGGTTCGATGTCGTGCGGACACCGCCCATGTCAGCGATGAAGTCTTCGGCGCCGAAGTAGGCCGCGGCGACGACAGGGTGCGTCAGGAGCGCTCGAGCATCTGCCACCCCGAGCGCGGTCTCGATTCCTCCCACGACGGGGAGATCGAGGCCCCGAGCCTCCAGGCCTCGCTGAAGGGCGTCGAGACCGCCAACCGTTTCGAGTTTGGGGACGACAAGGGCATCGAGTCCCTCGGGGAGCGAGTCGAGATCGTCGTGGAACCATGGTGTGGATGCGTCGTTGATCCGAGCGAGGATCGGGATCGTCCCCGCTATGTCAACGACGGCTGCGCGAAGTTCTTCGCGTCCGGTTTCCTTCGCGTCGGGTGGCGTGGCGTCCTCGAGGTCGATCACTATTGCATCGGCGCCGGTGGCCGGCATCTTTCGCACCAGATCGGGCCGAACGGCGGGGGCGAAGAGCAATGAGCGAATCCGTCGAGGCAGCACGTTGGCACCCTACGCGGCCGTCTGGCAGCGTGTCGTCATGCGAGAACCCATCATGGACCGATGAGAGAACGAGGCGTCAATCGGGTTGTGATGGCGGTGCGCGACCTGGAGGCGGGACGGGCGTACTTTGAGAAGTTGCTCGGCTGTGCGTTTGAGAGCGCGGATGACGACGAGGCGGCGCTGTTCGGCGTGCAGATTCTCATGTCGTGGGACGGTGGCATCGAGCTCGTCGCCCCCATCGAGGGCATTGAAAGCCATGTCCAGAAGATCCTCGACGAGCGGGGAGAGGGACTGATCGGCGTGGTTTGGGCGGTTGCGGACGCCGACGCCAGCCGGACCAGCGCCGCTGAGCTCGGCCATCGGAGCTTTTTTACGCTCGAGTACGACCAGGCCAAGATCGACAACGTGCTGCAGGGACGGTTCAGTCGCTACTACGAACATTTCCTCGCGCCGGGCGGGCCACTCGGCGACATGCAGGTCTTGGTCGGGGAGTTCGACATCCCGAGCGACTGAGCGCAAAGGCTCAGACGCTGATCGGAAATGCTGGCGGCACCGCCTGATTGACGACCGGGTCGATCTCGCCGTTGAACTCGGGAAAGCGCCGCACGGCGGCTTCGCGCATCCGAGTTGTGCGGTGGACCGGATCCGTGTCGAACTCGGGGATCACGCCGTTGCCGAAACACTCGATCATCTCGATGACCTGGTCGTGGGTGTAGCCCTCGTCGGGGGTTCCGAACACGAGCTGGTCGCAACCGACGTCCTGGTATGCCTGCACTTGCTCGCATACCTCTTCAGGGTTGCCACAGAGCATGTAGCCGCCCTCGATAGCGAAGTCGAGCATCGAATCGTCGAGTTCGAAACGATCGCGGGGGTTCGGCCATACGACTGCGTCGGGGCTCTGCGGCATCGAGTCGTGATAGAGGTTGACCATGGTCACTCGGTAGCCGCGCAGGTTTCGTTTGGCCATCGCCCGGGCCTCTTCGCGGTCTTCGAGGCAGATAACGGCGTTGGTCATCATGACGTTGTTGTTCTGGTACTGACCAATTTGATCGGTCACGTTCTCGGCGGCTTCCTTGTAGGCCTCGACTCGGCCCTTGAGGTTGTGGATCGGCTCGAAATTGAACGCGATGGCCCCTATGCCGAGCGAGCCGGCCTTGGCGAAGGTGGCTGGGTTGCCGCAGGCCACCCAGATCGGCGGATGACCGTTGCCGTAGGGCTTCGGAACGATGTTGTGCGGCGTCGGCACCGAGAAGTGTGTGCCGTCGTACTGGTAGTCCTTCTGCTCCCACATGCGAGGAATCTCGTGAACGACCTCATCCCACATGGCCTTGGTCTCGGACAGCTCGGTGCCATTGAAGGTTCGGACTTCGTGGCTGCCCGCACCACGGCCGGTTCCGAACTCGAACCGACCCTCGCTGAGGTGGTCCATCATCGCGGCGCGCTCGGCGATGCGAACCGGGTGCTCCTTGGTAGTGGGAAACGAAGTGATGGCCGAACCGATGTGGATACGTTTGGTCTGACCGGCCACGTACCCCATGAACGGGTACGGGGCGGACATGTGGCTGTACTCGGTGAGGCCGTGGTGCTCGCCGAACCAGGTGTACTTCCAATTGAAGTCGTCGGCATGGATCGCGTAGTGCGCTTCACGCATGAGCATGAGGTGCTCAGACTCGGGGTCGTGGGCCGCGGGCCCGGGGAGATACCCGTTGAAGAAGAGTCCAAATTCCATGATCCAATGCCCCTAAAACTAGAACGCGTTCTGGTTGACCCTATCGTCAGTTGGGGACATGAGCCAGCGTGTCGAGAGGTGGACAGCTGCATACGAGGTTGCGATCGCCTGCCGCACCGTCGATGCGACTGACGGGTGGCCAGTATTTGTTAGCCCGATCGAAGCCTCGGGGGTGAGCGGCGACCTGACGCGGGTACGCATGGGACCAGTCGTCGGCGATCACGTCGGCGGCAGGGTGTGGCGCGTTGACCAACGGGTTGTCGTCGGCTGGCCATTCTCCCGCCTTGACGCGCATTGCTTCGTCGTGGATGGCGATCATGGCTTCGCAGAACCGATTGATCTCGGCGAGGGATTCACTCTCGGTCGGCTCGACCATCAGTGTCCCGGCCACGGGAAACGACATCGTCGGTGCGTGGAACCCGAAGTCGATCAATCGCTTTGCGATGTCGTCAACCGTGATGCCGGTGTCGTCTTTGAGCACGCGGGTGTCGAGGATGCATTCGTGGGCGACGAAGCCGTTGGCACCTCGGTAGAGCACGGGAAAGTACGGGTCGAGACGCGCTGCGATGTAGTTGGCGTTGAGGATCGCCATCTCAGTCGCGCGACGTAGCCCTTCGGCGCCCATCATGCGGATGTACATCCACGGGATCGGAAGGATTCCGGCCGACCCCCACGGCGCTGCTGCAATCGGGCCGGAACCGGTAGGTGGGCCAGCGACCGGGTTGAGCGGATGATTGGGAAGGAACGGCGCAAGATGCGCGCCTACACCGATCGGTCCGACGCCTGGACCTCCGCCACCGTGTGGGATGCAGAACGTCTTGTGCAGGTTGAGGTGGCTGACATCGGCGCCAAACCTGCCGGGCTGGGCGAGTCCGACCATCGCGTTGAGGTTGGCCCCGTCGAGGTACACCTGGCCGCCTGCCTCATGGACTATCTCACAGATCGCGCGAACCTCGACCTCGAACACACCGTGGGTCGAGGGGTAGGTGATCATCAACGCTGCGAGGTTCTCGCGATGTTGTTTGACCATTTCGGCGAGGTGGTCGACGTCCACGTTGCCCTGCCCATCGCATTCGACGACCGCAACGCTCATACCAGCCATCACCGCGGAGGCAGCGTTGGTTCCGTGGGCCGATGAGGGAATGAGACAGACATGCCGATCGTCATCTCCGCGACTTCGGTGGTAGCTGCGAATTGCGAGCAGGCCTGCGAGTTCCCCTTGCGCCCCGCTATTGGGCTGCAGTGACACGGCGTCATACCCGGTGATCTCAGCCAGCCAGCGCTCGAGCTGATCGATCATGCGCTGGTAGCCAATCGTCTGGTCGACGGGGGCGAATGGATGAATCGACGCGAATTCGGGCCAACTCACCGGCTCCATCTCGGTCGCTGCGTTGAGCTTCATCGTGCACGAGCCGAGCGGGATCATCGACCGGTCGAGGGCGATATCGCGGTTGACGAGCATCCGCATGTAGCGGACGAGCTCGGTCTCGGAGTGGTACGCCTCAAAAACTGGATGAACGAGTGGGGGAGAGGTTCGCACGAGTTCTCGGGGTCGAGGGTCGTGGTGTTCGGCTTCCAACGCATCGAGATCGGCTTCCACGCCAAACGCCTGCCACACCCGTTCGACGATTTCTCGATCGGTGGTCTGGTCGAGGCTGACGGCGACTGTGTCGCCGTCGATCCGCCGCAAGTTGATGCCATCAGCGAGCGCCATTGCCATCACCTTGTCGGCTCGGCCCGGTAGCCGAGCACAGACCGTGTCGAAGAACTGATCGTGCACGAGCTCAACACCCGCTCGCCGAAGTCCGAGGGCAAGAATACCGGCCAGGCGGTTCGTCCGACCTGCGATCTCGCGAAGGCCACTTGGGCCGTGATAGAGGGCAAAGAACGACGCCATCACGGCGAGCAGGACCTGAGATGTGCAGATGTTGGACGTCGCTTTCTCACGCCGGATGTGCTGCTCGCGGGTCTGCAGCGCAAGGCGAAGGGCAACACGCTCCTTGCTGTCGACGGAGACACCTACAACGCGGCCTGGCAGGCTGCGTTGGAACGCTTCCCTCGTTGCGAAGTAGGCGGCGTGGGGCCCGCCGAAGCCCAACGGGACGCCGAACCGCTGCGTCGATCCCACGACGACGTCTGCGTCGAGCTCGCCGGGCGGGGTCAGGACAACCAGCGCCAACGGGTCGGCAGCGACGACCACCAGAGCGCCTGCCTCATGCGCTCGTTCGATGATCGCCGCAAGGTCGGGAAGACCGCCGGTGGACCCCGGGTACTGAATGAGCACGCCGAACACGCCCTCAAGGTCAGCGGTGAGGGGATCGGCGACGATGGTGTCGAGGCCGATCGGTTCGGCGCGGGTCTCGACAACGGCGATGGTCTGGGGATGCGCTTCGTGATCGATCAGGAACCGATCGCCGGGTTTCGACTTGTTGACCCGGTGCAGCATCGTCATGGCTTCGGCCGCAGCGGTCGGTTCGTCGAGCAGCGATGCGTTGGCGACCTCCATCCCGGAGAGTTCGAGCACCATCGTCTGGAAGTTCAGCAGCGCTTCCAGGCGGCCTTGCGAGATCTCTGGCTGGTACGGGGTATACGCCGTGTACCAGCCGGGATTTTCGAGCACGTTACGCCGAATGACTGGCGGTGTGACGGTGGCGTGGTAGCCCATGCCGATCAGAGAAACGTATTCTCGGTTGCCCTTGGCGATGGCCCGCAACGCCTGCTGAGCTCCGAGTTGACCAAGTGGTTCGGGCAGGTCAAGGGGGTGGTCAAGGCGGATATCGCTTGGCACGGTCTGCTCCATCAGGTCGGCGACCGAGGCCACACCGACGGTGGCGAGCATGTGGTCTCGGTCGGCGGCAGTTGGACCGATGTGCCTGGTCTCGAACGGGTCGCGGCGGTCAGGGTCGGCGAGCGAATGCCCTTGCTCTGCGGCACGGATGTTGTCAGACATGGAAACTCCCGGGTGGCGAAGTGCGAGTTCCCGCTCGGTCCGGATGCCTGAGAGCTTCACCGTCACCGGCTTTCCCCTTCGGCGGGTGCACGGAGCACCACTCTCCCGAGACGCCCACGTTTCGGCGGTTGGGGAGCCTGAGAGGTTCCGGGACGGTTGCTCCTTCGGCGTCTCACTCGAGGTAAGAACTCTCCCGCCGTAACAGACGACGTAATGGGAAAGCTACCAGTGGGCCGGCGGCTGATTCGTCATGCTGACTACGAGAGGCTGGTCAACAAGGCGACGAACGCAAGTCCATTGATAATGCCGTGGGCGATGACACTTGCGCCGATCCGGTTGGTGAGCTTGCGACCCCAGCCCAAGACCATCCCGAGCACGAAGATGATCGGCGTCCGCGTCGGCTCAAGGTGCACGATCGCAAAGACGAAGGACGACACGACGATCGCCCACCACTCGCTGTGGCCTCGCTTGACGAGCGCGCTGTACCAGAGGCCCCGGTAACCGAGTTCTTCTATCAGGGGCACGGCGGTAGCAGCGAGAACCGCCACGATGACGATCCAGACCGTTATTCCCGACCCATCGTCGGGGTTCTCGGCAGTTCCAGCCCCGAGCTCACCATCGTCGTTTCCCCCGCCGACTGCGTCCTCGGTCAGCTCTGCGACCGCCGAGGTTGGGGCGTCCAAGCCGATGGCGTCCATGGTGACAACGACGACGCCTGCCCCGACGATGCCGAAGACGAACAACATGGCCCCGATTGCAAGGTCTTTCTTCTGAAACGCGAAACCAAAATCGATCCCGACACCACTGCCACGGTGGCGAGCCGTCCAGACCACGAACGCGAGCTGTAACAGCTGCGGCAAAATCAGGGTGATCGGAAACCACGGGCCAGCCAGAGGGTCGGCGTCGATGACGATCACCACGAACAACGCCAAGCCGGCAGCAGCGAGGAAATAGATCAGCGTTGCGGCCGCAGCATCACCGAGCCCCCACCGAGATCGGTCTGGGTAAGGCACCGAAGGTGGTCGGGATTCATCTCTCCATGTCGAGTCGGTCGATCGGGTGTACCTCACCGGTGAGGGTGTTGGGGGATTCGACGATGGAGGCCGTGGGGGAGGCGGCGGCAGCGATGAGGAAGTCATCGTTCTCGGTCGGAGGCGTCGATCACGGGTGAAGGTCGCCGCGGTCGTGCAGATTCATTGGGGGGAACGGGCCAAAGAACCCATGTTCGTAGAGGCCGTAACCGACGTTCCCGGCGTAGGTGAACTCTCCAACCGAGTCGACCACCCCGTACTGGGCGAGTCCCTTGATCTCCTCAACACGGTACTCGAGGGCCTGGACGACCTCGGTGTCACCCTGCCACATGCCGTGGCGCCAGTCTTCGTCGATGCCGTAGCCGGTACCGATCGAGATGAAGTTGGTGATGAGGGGCTTGACATCGATGGTGATCGGTCCTTCTGGGGCGTCGGGCAGGTGTATGCGGCTCCCGCTAAGCAACCGGCTACCGCTGATCATGTCGTGCTCCCACTCGGGGCGGCCGAGCCATTCGATCGGACGGGACGGGTCGTTCCAGACCCGAACTGCTTCCTCGAGCGGGCGCTCGCCGTCGGGCTTCTCATGGCACATGTAGACAATCGAATGATCGCCGTAGTCGTGCGGCATGTAGTTCCACATGCCTGGCATGACCGAGATCGATTGCCGAATACCGTCGGGCTGCTTCTCGCCGACGGGACGAATACCCCACGAGCGATCGCGGTTGCCGCCGCAACGGTCGGGTGTGATGGCGATGTGTTCCCCGCCGACAGTGAGCGTGCCTTCCCACCGACCCAGTTGCGCGAACCGCTGGGTATCGAAGACAACGGTGCCCCGGGCGCGGAGGTACTGGCGAGGCTCTTCGATCGCCGGGATTGAGCCAGTCCACGTGACATCCATCGAGATGTCGGCATCGGTCGGTTCGACGATCACACGCAGTTTGTGGAGCGGCTCGATGATTTCGATGCGAAGTGGTCCGACCGAGACATCCATGCGGTCCTGAAGAGGCTTGCTGGCCCGCATGATGCGTTGAATGCCGTCTTTTGTTACTGCGATGAAGGCATCGGTGGTTCCGAGGTTCGGGTACTGCCCGAGGCTGAAGATGGCGAAGAAGTCGTCCGACGACGAGTGCATGTTGAAGTAGTAACGGTCGTAAAAGTTGCGGTCCGACGTCGCCGCGTGCCGGATGAACTCCGACGTCTGGTGGACGGGGAAGTCGTCCCAGGAGGAGATTGAGCGCTCACTGGTCATGGGGCGGACCGTACTTCGTAGGTTCACCGTCGGCTGCATGCCGCGGTACCGTTTCTCTTCGTGACGAAGACCCGTGTACCCGCCGTCGAGGGCCTCTTCACCGAGGTCGACGGTGTCGCCCACCTGATCGGCGCCAAGGTGCCTGATCGAGAGTCCTACTTCTTCCCCGCCCACCTGTCCGGTATGGCGGGTGGCGATCCTGGTGCGATCGGCGCCGAACTCGAGGAGTGCTTGCTGTCGAACAAGGGGACGGTGTGGAGTTACACGACCAGCTCCTACACCCCTCCTCCGCCGTTCGTGGCCAACACCGAGCCCTACGAACCGATCACGATCGCTGCGGTCAAACTCGAAAGAGAGCAGATGGTGGTGCTCGGTCAGTGCCCCCAGGGAATCACCCCTGACGATCTCGAAATCGGGATGGAGATGGAGCTCACCATCGATGTGCTCCACGAAGACGATGAGCACGCGTACACCGTGTGGAAGTGGCGCCCGGTCGGCGCCGCAGAGGGGAACTGACGATGGACGATCTCGCAATCATTGGTGTCGGCATGCACCCCTGGGGCAAGTGGGGCCGCAACTTCGCCGAGTACGGCACATTCGCAGCTCGCGAAGCGCTTGCGGAAGCGCGCGTCGACTGGCGGGACGTCGGCTACATCTCGGGCGCAATCACCGTCCGCAACGGCTACCCCGGGTACGTCGCCGGCTCTACGTTCGCGCGGGCGCTTGGCTTCAACGGCGCCCAGGTGTCGTCGAGCTACTCGGCTTGTGCGTCGGGTGTGACTGCGTTGCAGGTCGCGCGTGGCCAGATCTTCTCGGGTGTGACCGAGGTGGCACTCGTCGTCGGAGCCGACACGACGCCGAAGGGGTTCCTGAAGCCCAACGAAGGCGACCGGCCAGATGATCTCGACTGGTTACGGTTCAA
Organism: uncultured Acidimicrobiales bacterium; assembly: GCA_905480195.1. Taxonomy (GTDB): domain Bacteria; phylum Actinomycetota; class Acidimicrobiia; order Acidimicrobiales; family Aldehydirespiratoraceae; genus UBA11606. The sequence continues at coordinate 46,410 of CAJQPN010000003.1, read as the reverse complement.
GCTCGTTGGTGCAACAAATCCGGTGTATTTCGGTCTGAACGCCCGTCGTCGCATGGACGTCTTTGGCGCCACGAGCGAAGACTTCGCTCGCGTGAAGGTCAAGAACTCGCGGCATGCGGTGCACAATGAGCGGGCTCGTTTCACCAAAGAGTACGACGTCGATGATGTGCTGAACTCGCCCGTCGTTTCCGACCCGTTGCGCCTGCTCGACATCTGCGCCACCTCCGACGGCGGTGCGGCGCTGGTCGTGTGTTCTCTCGACTACGCGAGGTCGCTCGGTCACGACGATCCCGTCCGCATTGGTGGCCTATCGACGGTGACGCCGACGTACCCCGACACGATGATTGATCTTCCTTACATCGCCACCGATTCGGCCGGTGCCACAGCTGAGCCACTCCGGGGCTTCAAGGAATCCATCGGCGACAAGGTCTACGAGGAAGCCGGCCTCGGCCCCGAAGACGTCGACGTCGCCGAGGTGTATGACCTCTCGTCATCGCTCGAGCTCGACTGGTACGAGCAACTCGGATTCTGCGCCGAAGGCGAGGCTGAACAGATGCTGCGGAACGGCGATACCGAGATCGGCGGCCGGCTCCCGGTCAACCCTTCGGGCGGTCTGGGTGCGTTCGGCGAGGCTGTGCCTGCACAGGCGATTGCGCAGGTGTGCGAGCTGGTGTGGCAGCTCCGTGGCCAAGCTGGACGCCGCCAGGTCGAGGGAGCCAGAGTTGGCATCACCGCAAATCAGGGCCTCTTCGGTCACGGATCGTCGGTCTTGGTGCGGCGATGACGATCCACCAGTCTGTCTCTGACGCCGGCGTCCTTGAGCTGGTGATGGACAACCCGAAGGTCAACGCGCTTCCGATCGCCGACACGTACGCCGTTGCGGAGATTCTTGACGAAGTGAAGCAGCGGTCCGAGATCAGTGCGGTGATTATCACCGCAACCGGACGAGGCTTCTGCGCAGGTGTCGACATCAAGGAGATGCAGGCGATGCCCGGGCACGAGGGGATACTTGCAGTCAACCGTGCATGTGCCGAGGCGTTCCGGGCTGTCTACGAGTGCGCCGTTCCTGTGGTTTGTGCGGTGAACGACTTCTGCCTCGGAACCGGGATTGGTCTCGTCGGGTCTGCTGATGTCGTCGTTGCCGCCGAGGGTGTGCGCTTCGGGCTTCCGGAGGTTGACAATGGTGCGCTCGGAGCAGCGACGCACCTCCGCCGTCTGGTGCCCGAAAAGCATCTTCGCTGGATGCTGTACAGCTGTGAGCCGGTTGTTGCAGAGCAACTCCTCGAGTGGGGCACCGTGTTGCGGGTGGTGCCGCTTGATGAGCTCATGGAGACCGCGCGGGTGGTGGCCGGTACCATCGCGTCAAAGTCAGCTCCGGTGATTCGTGCGGCCAAGGTGTCGCTGAACGGCATCGATCACTCACCGATGGAGTCGTATCGCTTCGAACAGGGGTTCACCTACGAGTTGAACCTGCAGGGCCACGGCGACGAGGCACGCGACGCCTTCCTACGGGGCGAGCGCGATCCGAACGCTGCGGCTGACTGAGGCTCCCGCAGCTACGAGGGCTTCGCTGATCTCTTCGAGCCTGCCACCGGGGCGAGGCACCGCAACAATCGAACCTCCGCTGCCGCTCAGTTTCGCTGCGCCGCCGGCCGCTCGTGCAACATCGACGAGGCGACGGTCGTCTGCGTCGACATCGAAGAGAGAGCAGCGCAGATCAAAGTTCGTATCGACTGCATCGGCGAAGGTTGCGTGATCACCGCCTTCAAGAGCTGCAGTGCCGTGTTCGGCGATTGAGGCGAACTCGAGTAGCTGCCGGCCCAGCATGGTGTCACCGGCCTGGATTCGTTCCCAGACCAAGCGGTGACCATCGTCCGATGCCTGGTCGGGTTCGTTCGGCCAGGCGATAAGCAGTGGTGGCAAGAGTGTGGCGTCGACGCAGCGGTGACGGCCGATGCGATCAGGCCCACTGAAGTCCATCAGTTGGAGGCCGCCGAGCGCTTGGATCACCCGATCGTGAGGCCCGGCCACGATCCCAAGATCGTCGCGCTCGACTGCCCATGCCACTGCAGCGATGTCGAGTGGAGCGAGGCCGAGGCCGTAGTAGGAGTCGATGGCTCGCACTGTGGCAATGAGAATTGCGCTCGAGCCACCAAGGCCGGCTTGGCTCGGCACGTCCGAGCGAAGGGTCATCGCGCAGCCTGCTCGTCCGGCAGCTACTCGCTCAAAGACGAGCCGTTGCAGCTCGGCGGCGTCGGAGAGAAAAGCGGGTGGCGCGTAGAACGTCGTCGGGATGATGTCGACGACTGTCTCAAACGTGTCGATGGTGGCAGCGAGCACGGTGCCGCCGAAGAGATCGCTGGGGTTGCCGAGTAGGGCGATGCACGGTCGCGCTCGACCGGTTGCGGCGTCGTTCACGACCAAGCGATCCCGACGGGGCGACGTTGGGCCGCTGATTGCAGCGTCGGCTCGATCGTCAGCTCCGTCATGGGCAAAACCTATCAATCCACGGGAGGGCAATGAGCCAACGACGGCAGGGCGCAGACGTCACACGAGTCGCCAACTTGGCGACGGAGAGGCCAGTTTGATCCCGAGAGTGTCAAACGTTGGGGTCCCGGAATCAGGCTTTCGCAGCGCTACGGTGCCTCCCGTGGGAGAACAGGTCACGGTGTACGAAGCGGCCGGGGGCACGCCGTTTTTCGCAGGGCTGGTTGAACGGTTTTACGCCCGCGTCGCAGAAGATGAACTTCTGCGTCCTATGTATCCGAACGATCTCTCGGGTGCGAAGGAACGCCTCACCCTCTTCCTCGTGCAGTACTGGGGCGGCCCCACTGCCTACAGCGACCAGCGCGGGCACCCCCGCCTGCGGATGCGGCACAATCCGTTCGTCGTCGACACCGCCGCCCGTGATGCGTGGCTGCGCGCGATGCTCGACGCACTCGAGGAAGTCCCACCACCCGAGCCGGTCCGATCGACGATGATCGAGTACTTCGTGCGTTCCGCCGACTTCATGCGCAACACTCCTGATCCCGAACCGACGGGTCAACCATCGCTGTAATTTGTCTCGACTGCGCGCTGGTAGCGGCATTATCGTTGTCTTTTCAAGGTAGGCGAAGGGCTGCATTCGGTGGAAATGCTTGACTCCGGCCGCGAAATCGGCTCGCGTGTCATTTATCCACTCCGCGAACGCCGTGGAATAGCCAAGGAGACAAAGAATGAACAAGGGTGAACTTGTTGCAGCAATGGCCGAAGCGGCTGGTGTGTCCCAGAAGGACGCAGGCGCCTGCCTCGACTCGATGTTCGAGATCATCGCCGGTCAGGTTTCGGCCGGCAACGAGGTTTCAATTACTGGTTGGATGAAGGTCGAGAAGGCCAACACCAACGCTCGGGAGGGTCGCAACCCGCAGACCGGCGAGCCGGTTCACATCCCGGCAGGCACCCGCACCAAGGTGAGCGTCGGCTCGAAGCTCAAGGCTGCAGGCAAGTCCTGAGCCTTTCTCCGAACGGAGTTCGCACAACGGAGGGCGGTTTCTGCCGCCCTCCGTTGCGGCTTTTTCAGCTCCCCTTTGACCCGTGACTCTGCCTCAACCCAAAGACATCCTCCCGCATCGCGCTCCGTTCCTGTTTGTCGACCAATTGCTTGACCTGGTTCCGGGCGAACGGGTTGTCGGCACGTGGACCCTTACCGGCGACGAGGCGTTTTTCGCAGGGCACTTCCCCGGACGACCCACAGTGCCCGGTGTGCTGATGTGCGAGGCGATCGCGCAGGTCGGTGCCATCGCGGTGCTCTCTGATGAGCGCTACCGAGGCAAGCTGCCGCTCTTTGGTGGCCTTGACGGAGCTCGGTTCCGTCGTCAGGTCGGTCCGGGCGACACCCTGATTCTTGAAGCGGAGATGACACGCTTGTCGGCTCGCGCTGGCAAGGGAGCCGGCCGGGCGCTGCTCGACGGCAATGAGGCCGTCAGCTGCGACTTGATGTTTGTGATCGTCGACGCTGATGGAGCGAGCTGACCAGCGCTACGCGCCAGGGCCGATCACGATCGTGCCGTTGTGACCCCCGAAGCCGAAGCTGTTCGACAGTGATGGGGAGGGCTCCCAGTCAGCGGCTCGACCCTTGACGAAGTTGAGCGCCGGGAGTTCGGGATCGACGTTCTCGAGCCCTGCCGTGGGCGGTACTTGGCGGTTCTGCATGGCGAGGATTACCGCGACGGCTTCGAGCGCACCCGCTGCGCCGAGCGCATGGCCGGTGACACCTTTCGTCGATGTGACGAGCGGACGACTGGCGGTACCGAACACCTTGGCAATCGCAGCGGCTTCGGCCGCGTCGTTCTTGTCGGTGCTGGTGCCGTGCGCATTGATGTGGCCCACCTGATCGGGTGTGATGCCGGCGTCTTCCATTGCGAGCTGCATGCAGTTGACTGCACCTGAGCCGTCGGGCGCCGGGGCCGTGATGTGGTGTGCGTCGGCGGTTGAGGCCGAGCCCATGAGTTCTGCATAGATCGTGGCACCTCGTTCGACCGCCATTTGCCACTCCTCAAGCACAAGGATTCCGCAGCCCTCGGAGATGGCGAACCCATCACGATCGATGTCGAAGGGACGAGAGATGCCGCTGTTGGACAGGGCGGTCATGTTGCTGAATCCGGCAATGGCAGTGGGCGTCAACGGGGCTTCAGTTCCGCCGGTGATCACGACATCGGCGCGGCCGTCGGCGACCATGCGGGCAGCGTTGCCAATGGCGTGGGTACCGGCGGCGCAAGCGGTGACCGTGTTCTCGCAGGGTCCTTGCCAGCCGTACTTCATCGAGATGGCGGCGGCGGGCGCGTTGGCCATCATCATTGGCACGAGGAACGGCGACACGCGCCGCTCGCCCTTGCTGAGGCGGACCTCGATCTGCTCTTCGAGCGTGCCGATGCCGCCCACTCCCGTGCCGATCAGTGTGGCGCGCCGAGCTGGATCGGCGGTCAGGTCGCCGGCCATCTCGAGCGCCTGCGCTGCCGCAGCAAGGGCGTACTGTGTACACGGATCGCTGCGTCGAGCATCCTTGGGGTTGTCGAAGTAGGGCGATGGATCCCAGTCCTCGATCTGGCGCCAGCCGACCGGGGCTTCACCGAGCAGGCCATCCCAGAACGCGTCTACACCGATACCCGCGCGGGCAACCACGCCGATACCAGTGACCGCGACCCGTCGGCCCTGCATTAGAGCTTCGAGGTGACGAGATCGAAAGCAGCCTGGATCGTGTTGACGCCCTCGAGTTCCTCTTCCTCGACATTGACGTCGAACTCTTCCTCGAGCGCCATCACGAGTTCGACCAGATCGAGGCTGTCGGCGTCGAGGGACTCGAACGTGGCGTCGGGAACGACCTGAGCTTCGTCGACGCTCAAGACGTCGACGGCACACTTCTTGAATCGCTCGAAGTTGTCACTCACTGCATTCCTCCATTGGTTTGGAAGACCACGCTGCGGACGCGTGATCGAAAAAGACCTGTATCGGCGTCCCGAAGGCTACTGATCAACCCATCGAGAGGCCACCATCAATCGGCAAAACGGTGCCGGTGATGTAGCCCGCTGATTCGGAGGCGAGGAATTCGACTGCGGCAGCGATCTCGTCGGGTCGACCGAGACGACCGACGGGAACAGCGTTTTCGAACGCAGCGCGCTGTTCGTCGGTGAGTTCCATCAACATGTCGGTCACGATCGGCCCGGGACACACGACGTTGGCGGTGATGCCCCGCGAGGAGAATTCCTTCGCGAAGGTCCGAGCCATGCCGATCATGCCGGCTTTCGATGCTGAGTAGTTGGCCTGGCCGGGTTGCCCACCCAGGCCTGAGATCGATGAGATGAAGATCATCCGCCCCCAGCGCCCGCGCATCATGCCCTTCGAGACCCGCTTGGCGACGCGGAAGCTGCCCGTGAGGTTGGCATCGAGGACCGACGTGAACTCATCATCACTCATCCGAAGGATGAGCCCGTCCTTGGTGATTCCGGCGTTGGAGACGAGTACCTCTACATTTCCGAGTTTCTCCTCGACCTCGCTTACCGCTTGGTCGACGGATGCAGGATCGGTGACGTCAGCCTTCACAACAAGGAGGTTGGCGGCATCGTCGGCATGTCCCGATCGCGAAGTGATCGCAACCGGGTGTCCTGATGTGGCGAACCGCTTGGCGATTGCGTGTCCGATCCCTCGATTACCGCCAGTGACGAGAACCACGCGACCAGTCACCAGCGCACCACCACAGTGCCCCAGGCCATGCCGGCGCCGAAGCCCGTCATGACGACAATCGTTCCTGGTTGAAGCGCTCCGGCGTCTTGGGCGGCGGCCATGGCGAGTGGGATGCTCGCGGCCGAGGTGTTGCCGGTGTGTTCGAGCACGTTGTGGGTCTTCTCCATCGGAATATCGAGGCGGCTACAGACGGCTTCGATAATACGGATGTTTGCTTGGTGAGGAAGGACCACATCGATGTCAGCGGAAGTTAGGCCCGCCTGGTCGAGCGCATTCTTGACCGACTGGGTGACGGCACGAACGGCTCTTTTGAAGACCTCGCGACCCTCCATGACGATCGTGTCTTCGTGGTCGCAGTAGAGGATCTCGCGGAGGTCGCCTGCGACACCGAAATCCTGTCCGAGGAGGTCACCTTGCTCGTGTCGTTCGAGTACGGCGGCCCCGGCTCCGTCACCGAAGAGAATCGCAGTGCCTCGATCTGTCCAGTCAACGATCTTCGACATCGCGTCGCTACCGATGACAAGCACCCGGTCTGGCCCTCCCGGCGAGAGCATCATCCCGAAGGCTGCTGCGTAGCCGTACGCGAAACCAGCACAGGCTGCATTGATGTCCATACTCCCGCACGTGATGCCGAGCCCGTGTGCGATCTGGGTACTGGTCGCCGGGAAGATCTGGTCTGGCGTGCAGGTGGCGAGCAGCACGAACTCGATATCGGTCGGCGTGATGCCAGCGTTCTCGATCGCCTTCGTGGCTGCTTCGAGGCCCATCTCGCTGGTGATTCCGCCGACGCGGCGCGCACCGATGCCGGAGCGCTCACGGATCCACTCGTCGGATGTGTCCATGTGCTGTTCGAGGTCGAGGTTGGTGACGACCTTTTCGGGAAGCGATATGCCGATACCTGCGATGCGGATCGTCATGTACGTGTCCTCAGCCAGGCGACGGGTTGCCGGGAGGTCACTCGTTCGCCGTCGTAGGCTAACACGCCCATGATCTGGCCTTCGAACGAGCTGACGACATCCTGACCGTTGACAGTGCCGAGGACTTGACCGACGCAAATCAGTTCTCCCTCAACGCATCCGTTGCCGAGGGAGAAGATGCCGGCGGCCGGAGAGACGACCATGCGTTCGGTTGCGAAGAGATGTTCACCTTCGAGAACGGCGCTGACGGCTGTGCCGGCTATGGGATCCGTCTCCTTGGCGCCCGACAGGGTCTCGAGAAGACCATCGATGTCAGCCGGCGTCTGAACACTGCAGCGACCCGCGGTCTTCACCGCTCGCTTGACGAGACCGGTGAGGACGGTGCCGGGCCCGAGTTCCACGAATGTCGTGAAGCCGTCAGTCTCGAGTGCCCGCAGGGTCTGACGCCAACGGACTGGTGATGTGAGCTGAGCGCCGAGCAAGTTGGGGAAGTCGCTGGCGTTGATGTGCGCCATCGCGTCGACATTGCAGTACACCGCTTGGTCAGCGTCGCGAAATTCGACCTGATCAATCGCCTTGCGAAGGCGAGTACGAGCGGGTGCCATAAGCGGCGAGTGAAACGCACCACCGACCGGAATTCGCATGGCTCGTTTGGCGCCAAGCTCCTTCGCAGTTGCGCACGCCCGGTCGAGATCGTCGGGCGAGCCGGCGATGACGACCTGGCCCGGCGCGTTGTAGTTGGCGATCCACGCGTCGCCAGCAGTTCTTTGACAAGCGACGTCGACCTGATCGTCATCGAGACCAAGGATCGCCGCCATCGTGCCGTCCTGCTCATCGGCTGCGGCCTGCATAGCATCACCCCGCTCGTTGACGAGTTTGACCGCGTCGGCGAAGTCAAGGACACCGGCGGCTGCCAGCGCCGAGTACTCGCCAAGTGAGTGACCGGCGTGCCCTGCTGCCTCTGCGCCGGTGCGGCTGACCGCATCGAGCACGACCATGCTCGTCACGAAGGTGGCGAGTTGGGCGTTCCGGGTCTTCGTGAGTTCGTCTTGGTCGGTGTCGAGCAAAAGAGTTGCGATGTCGCGGCTCGTGGCATCGGACGCCTCTTCGACGAGTTCCCAGGACGGATGTTCGACCCATGCGGCTCCCATGCCTGGCTCCTGTGAACCCTGCCCCGGGTAGGTGAAAACGATCATGAAAACAGTGCCTTCCAGCAGGGGAGCGGACGCACGCAATTCCGCCCGATATCTCAGACCTCCAAGCGTGGCCGAACGTTTCATTACCGGCGAGTAGATCCAAGTGGAATCTGTCACGTCCTTGGGCCGGTACGCTGCAACTCTCGCCCTTGGCGAACGATCACCTGGCCCGGGTGGTGGAATTGGCAGACACGGCGGACTCAAAATCCGCTGCTCCTAGAGCGTGCGGGTTCAAGTCCCGCCCCGGGTACCGACCGAGACGACCTGCTCCACCTCGGAGACGCTGACACCGGTTGCGCTTCCGAGCGATGCCGATATGACCGCGGCGGAGACAGCACCCGCTCACCGTGTCGATGCCAGGTACGGTCCAGCGTTGTGAGTGATCAGATTGAGGTCGATTCTGTTGGCCGGGCGCTGCGACGGGCGCAGGTGCTGCTGTTGGTGGCACTCCCGGTCGTGGTGCTGTTCGGGGCGTTCTTGTGGCAGGTAGACGCCCGCGAGGTGGTGACGTTACTTCCGGTCATTTGGGCCGTCGTCGCCGGGCCGGCTCTTGCAGCGATCGTCCACACCCAGCGTCGATTGGCACGTTTGGCTCCGACCGCATTCGATCCTGCCGTTCTTGCCCGCTCGGGGAGCTATGCAGCGGGAGCATTGATGGGCTTCTTCGCCCTTGGCTATCTCGGTCTTCTGCTCGGCGGTCCTCTCATCGTGGCGGCGGGAGCGACGTTTGCGCTCGCCTGGGTGCGGGCGGAAGGAACCGATGCGATTCTCGTCCGCTCAATCGGAGCGACCCTCCCGTTCCTGCTCTTCATCGCCAGTCTCACTATCGTCGAGCGGACGATTGTGGGTGTGGTGCTCTTGGCCATGTCGGCGTCTGCACTGCTTCGACTGGCGATGATGCGGCATCGGTCATCAACTGACGCGGAGAACACAGCGGGAAGGTGATCGTCGACGGTGATCTGGCAACGCGACGCCTCAGTTTCGCAGCGATTGGTGTCGGGTGGCGCTGGTAGCATTCGTCGCATGCCCTCCCGAGTGATCTCAGAATCCCGGACGATGCCGTTCTCCCCGGAAGAAGTCTGGTCGGTGATCGCAAGTCCGGCCGGTCATGTCGAGATGGACGGCTCGGGGACGGTGAAGGGGGTTGCGTCCGGCCCGGTCGAACTCGTGCAAGGTTCTACCTTTCGGATGAAGATGCAGCTCGGAGTGCCCTACCAGTTGCGTTCGACCGTCGTGGAGTACGAAAAGCATCGCTTGATCGCCTGGGCACACTTTGGGAAGCACCGCTGGCGATATGAACTCGAACCGGTCGACGGTGGTACCTGCGTGACCGAGTCGTTCGACTGGTCGACGGCAATCTCTCCGAGGATCATCGAACGGCTGGGATACCCCACTCGTCACCAAGCCAATCTGGCGGCAACGCTCGAGCGACTCGAGGCGGTCGTCGCCAGCCGATCGAACTGATGGTCAATCGAGCCCCGGTGCAGCGGTACGCCGTGCGGCCGCGAAGCGTTCGATCTGCTCGACGTCGATACCAGCGCAGCTGAGTTTCCAGGTCCAGGCCGTTGCGATCACGGGCGCCGGTAAGTCATCGCCAGGAGCGATGACCGTCCGTTTTCCGGCGAGCACCATCAGTTCTGAGGCGTCGACCGATGGGTCGTATTGCACCATCACACCGCCGGCTTCGAGCAGTCGCACTTGGAGAGCGAGTGGTAGTGGCTCGGTCGAGATGCCACTCGGAGTCGGCCCCGCCACGTGTGCGCCTGATGTTGGCGGGTGGGTCAGGTAGTCGAACTGGCCATCGGGTAAAACGTGCTGCCCCGAGGTTGGGTCCTCCGGCTCTCGCAGCTCGGTACAGCCCGCATCGAGGTCGGAACCGCAGCCGGCGAGCAGGAGGACTGCGGCGAGAATCCATCGCAGGGAGCGCATCGTCGCGAGCCTATGCTCGGCGTCATGTCTCGGGCCCAGATCGAGCGCCGGCTTCGGAGTGTGAGCGAAAGGCTCAGGTCGGCGCGTGACGATCTCGGCGTCACCGAGGAACAGTTGGTCCAACTCGCCGACGAGGCTGACGACGCAAGACTCCGCTCCCTGGTGTCGGAAACACCCATCGCCGAGAAGGAACATCGAAAAGCGAGCCGCCATGCCGATCGACTGCGCAAGCACCGCGATCGGCTTCAGGCCGAGGTCGCAGCGCTCGACGCAGAACAAGATGAGCTACTCGATCGGCTCACGGGCCCGTGAGTGATGCACTGCGGCTTGTCGTTGCAGAAGACGAAGCGATCATCAGGCTTGATCTCATCGAAGCGCTGCAAGACTCCGGCTACATCGTGGTCGCCGCCTGCGGCCGGGGCGACGACGCTCTCCGCCTCGTTGCCGAGCACGAACCCGATCTCGCCTTGCTCGACGTCAAGATGCCGGGAATGAGCGGCATCGAGGCGGCCCGGGTGATCACTGCCGAGTCGTCGACCGCAGTCGTACTACTCACGGCGTTCAGCCAACGCGAGCTGATCGACGAGGCGAGTGATGCTGGTGCCATGGCGTACCTGATCAAGCCGTATCGCCGCGATGATTTGATCGCGACGGTCGAACTGGCGGTGACCCGCAGACGCGAAGCCGAAGCTCTCGCAGGGCAGATGGCTGCTCTCGAGGAACGGTTCGAAGAGCGCAAGACGATCGAACGGGCAAAAGGCGTTCTGATGGATCGTAACGACTTGTCGGAAAGCGATGCGTTCCGCTTTCTGCAACGAGGTGCGATGTCAGGGCGTCGCAGGATGATCGACATCGCGCGCGAGATTTTGGAGCAGTAGGGTCGGCAGCAATGCCGACTGTGATGCTGATCGACGGGAACTCGCTGACCTATCGCGCGTTCTTCGCACTCCCGACCGATATGGCGACGGCCTCTGGACAGGTAACCAACGCCGTGTTCGGTTTCACGTCGATGTTGATCAATCTGATGAAGGATCACGAACCGGACCACATCGCGGTTGCGTTCGACCGACCGGAGCCGACATTTCGACACGAAATGACGCCGACCTACAAGGCCCAGCGGGAGTCGGCCCCCGACATTCTCCGCCAGCAGATGGGACTCGTTCGCGAAGTACTTGATGCGATGGCCATCCCCCAGCTCGAGGTCGTTGGTTTCGAAGCCGATGACATCATTGCAACCCTGGCGACACAGGGACGTGACCGCGGCGATGACATCATCATCGTCACCGGTGATCGAGACAGTTATCAGCTTGTTGAAGACCCGCACGTCAAGGTTCTCTACAACAAGCGGGGTGTGAGCGACTATGCCCTCTACGACGAGGCCGGCATCCTTGATCGCACCGGGGTGAAGCCGTCTGACTATGTCCAGTACGCGGCGTTACGCGGTGACAACTCCGACAACCTCCCCGGTGTGCCGGGGGTCGGAGAGAAGACAGCGGCGAAGCTGATCAACGAGCGCGGCGGGATCGACGGGATCTATGCAGCGCTCGACGAACTCACACCGAAGCTCCGCGAGAACCTCGCAGCCAGCGAAGTGAACGTCCGCAACAACGTCGAAATGATGGAACTCGTTCGCGACGTGACGATGGACTTCTCACTCGATGATCTCGTCCAGGGGTCTCCCGACGTCGACATCATCAAGAAGCTGTTCGACTTCCTCGAGTTCCGCACGCTGTGGGATCGGCTGGCTCCGGTGTTCGGTGAAGTTGGCTCAGCCCCTGACGAGGTGTTGGTTGCCAACGTCACAGTCTATGGGACCCCGGACGATGCGGCCGCTTCGCTCGCCATTGTGAGCTCGGGCTCCGACGTCCTCGCGCTCGGTGTGTCCGAGGCGGGAATAGATGCCGGGTTTGCGTTCGTGGTCGATGGCGACAATGGCGAGGTCGGCTTCGTCAAGGGCAGCTTTTTCAGCGACGTTGGTCTGCTCGGTGCCTTGCGTTCGCTCTTCGGCCCCGATGGGCGACCCGTCGCCATGCATGGCGCCAAGGCCAGCATGCGCCGCCTGTACGACCACGGTGTCGACGTTCGAGATCTCGCCGTCGACACCCGGCTCGCTGCCTACCTGTTGGACCCGGCCGACAGCGTCTACGACCTCGGCTCGCTGCTGTCCAGACACTACGGCATGGAACTGCGCGAGTCGGGTCCACCAGAAGGGCAGCTCAACCTGGATTCCGGTGCGTTCGCCGACGAGTCTGAGGATGCGGCGACTGCCGCGCTTGCGGTCCATCACCTCGTGACGCCGCTGCGCGAGGCGATGGCGAGCCAAGGACTGCTGGCGTTGCACGACGATCTTGAGGTCCCACTCGTGAGGGTGCTCGCCAAGATGGAGCACCGAGGCATCGGTGTCGATCCAGCCGTGTTGCGGACGATCCGTGATGAACTGGTCGCTGAGACCGACGCGCGGCGCGAGGCGGTGATCGAGCGCGCCGGCCACGACTTCAATGTGAACTCGACGAAACAGTTGCGTGAGGTCCTTTTTGACGAGTTGGGGCTCACACCGCAAAAAAAGACCAAAACCGGCTTCTCGACCGATGCGCAGTCCCTCGAAAAGATGCGCAACGAGCATCCGATCGTGGAGGATCTCTTGCAGTACCGCGAGGTCGAGAAGCTCCGGTCGACCTACGGCGAGGGCCTGCTCGCCGAGGTGGGGGAGGGGGACCGTATCCGGGCCACCTTCCAGCAGACCGTCGCCCGAACCGGTCGGCTGTCTTCTGATCAGCCGAACCTGCACAACATTCCCGTTCGCTCCGAGCGCGGCCGCGTGTTCCGCACTGCTTTCGTCGCCCCGGTCGGCCACAAGCTCCTCATTGCCGATTACGACCAGATCGAGCTGCGCTGCATCGCTCACCTCGCAGATGATCCAGGCCTCATCGAGGAGTTCGAGGCCGGTAACGACATCCACACGGCGACGGCAGCACGGGTGTTCGGTATCGCAGCCGAGGATGTACACGTCGAGGAGCGCTCGAAAGCGAAGATGGTCTCATACGGCCTTGCCTATGGCATGGAGGCCTATGGCCTGGCTCAGCGGCTCAACATCTCGGTTGCAGAAGCTGCAGAGATCCTCGAGAACTATTTCAAGGCCTTCCCGGCGGTGAAGCAGTACATGGACGACACCGTTGAGCTCGCTCGCGAACGGGGATACACCGAGACGCTCTTCGGCCGGCGTCGCCAGATCCCCGAACTGTCATCCGGTAACCGCCAGATCCGACAGGCCGGCGAACGCCAGGCGATGAATGCTGGCATCCAGGGCCTTGCGGCCGACATTTTCAAGGTCGCACTCGTCAACCTCGACCGGGCGTTCGAGCAGGAGGGGCTCGAAAGTACGATCGTGCTCCAGGTCCACGACGAGATCATCGTCGAGGCCCCCGAGTCGGAGATCGACCGTGCAGGCGAGCTGATGACGTCGATCATGCGCGAAGCCTTCGAGCTGCGAGTGCCACTCGAGATCGATCTCCAGATTGTCGACACCTGGGCTGACGCTAAGGGTTGAGCGACCAGCCCGTCGTGCCTGCCTCGATTGTGTTAGTGATGGTCGTTCGTGATGACGGGCGCTGGCCGGTGCAACCATCGGCGAGGTTGAACAGAGCCGAACGAAGCTGGTTGGGAGTCCGCTGAAGATGACAGAATCCAACTGATGACGAACCCGTTCAACGAAGCGAAATCAGATCACCAAGCCGAGTTGGCTGCGTTGCGTCAGCGTGCCGAGATCGCCGAGCTGGAGGCGATGCGTCAACGTGCCGAGTTAGCCGAGCACAAGCTGGTGCTGCTGGAGCAACGCAGCGAGACGAAGCAGCAGGGACGGATATCCCGCGTTTTTCGGTTCTCAGCGAAGGTCTGGCTCGGCTGGTTGTTCTTCCACGTCGTGTTTACGTTGTTCATGGTGCTCTTGTTGGTCGGCGCCGCTTTCGTATTTGGGGCGGGTTCTACGGTTGACAAGTTCGATCAGGTCAACATCGAGATCGGGGGCGATGCCTCTCTACCGACGACATCGACGACGGAGCCGTGCGCCGGTAGTGGTCTTCGTTGCGTGTTGGATTTGGACACCGTGTCCGCAGAGACCCGAATCTCGTCCGAAGAATGGGAACGGTTGTAAAAGGAACTGGACCGTCGCAACCGAGAAGCACGGGAAACAGGGGAACGCTCCACTTCCGAAGGCTTGCAGGTGATCGCCTGCCGTGGCGGGAGTCGTTGTGTCTTGCCCCTGTGCGGCTGAATCCTTCAATTGCTGGCGCTTGACAAGGCCGGCCGTCTCACAGCGGCAATGATTGCCGCATGGCAGGAGGTACGAAACGTCACTGGTTCGAAGATCTCGCCGACCATATGGGGCCGGCCTACCTTCGCTACTCGTTCACGAAGGGAACCGAAAAGGAGATCGACCAACTACTTCGGCGTGTTCCGCTCGATGCAGGGGCTCGGGTCCTCGACGTCGGATGCGGTCCTGGTCGCCACGCCCACGCGCTCGGGCGACGGGGTTTCGCCGTCCATGGCGTCGATATCAGTGAGACCTTCATCGCCGTCGCCAGCGTCGACGCGCCAGTAGGGGTGACGTTCGAGCCGATGGATGCTCGCGCGATGGGCTTTGATGCCGAGTTCGATCTTGTCCTCTCGGTCTGCCAAGGGGCGTTCGGAATGAGCGGTGGACCCGCAGCGGGCGGGGCAGTCGACCCAGATCGCGAGGTTCTCGAACGGATGGCACGGGCGGTGAGGCCGGGTGGCCATGTCGTGTTCACTTCCTTCAACGCCTACCTCCAAGTCGCCAATCTGCTCGACGGCAACGAGTTCGACGCCGTCCGGGGCGTCCATCGCGAGACCACCGAGGTGCGTGACCCGGCCGGTGTGGCGAAGGAGTGTGATCTTTGGACGACCTGTTTCACGCCGCGCGAACTCCGCCTGATGTGCGAGATGGCGGGTCTTGCCATCGAGTCGATGACTGCGGCTGAGCCGGGCAACTGGACGGATTTCCCGCCTGACGGGAACTTCCCGGAACTGCTCGTGATCGCCCGACGTCAGGGGTAATTTCATCTCGCATGGTTCGCCGCGGGGAACGTCGTCGAGGTGCCGCCGAGCGTGAGTCGGTGCGGCCGCCGACCTTCGTACCGATGCGGCGGAAGTTCGCCCCGTCAACCGTGCTTACCGAGGAGGAGGTCCGAGACGTTCACCGTCTGTCAATGCGGATCCTTTCCGAGGTTGGCTTGACCTTTCATGCCGAGTCGGCATGGGAGACGCTTGAGGCCAACGGGTGCTTGGTCGACCGTGGCACCGGCAACGTCCGCTTCGACCCCACTGTCGTGGAGCACTTCGTCGGGCTTGCCCCGTCGAGTTTCGACATTGCAGCACGCGATCCGTCCAAGACGGTTCACTTCGGGGGCGACTCGATCGCGTGGGGGTCGGCATCAAGCGCCCCGAACGTGGTCGATGCCGAGCGGGGTCGTCGGCCCGGCACCGGCGAGGCGCTTCAGGAACTGATCAAGCTCGGTCACATGCTTCCGAGCTGCCACCTTTTCGGCGGCCACTCGGTCGAACCGATCGACCGACCGCCAAACACTCGGCACCTGGACTCCGTATTCGACTGGATCACGCTCTCCGACAAAGCACTGCGGGTGTATGGCATCGGCACGACCCGGGTCGACGATGGTCTCGAGATGATCAAGCTCGGCTACGGGATCGACGAGGCTCAACTCTGTGCCACGCCGCACACCATGTCGATCCTGAACGTCAACTCGCCACTGCTGGTCGACGAGCCTCTCCTCCTCGGCTCGATCGCGTTAGCCAAACGGGGTCAGGCGACGGTGGTTTCTCCGGTGGCGATGTCGGGGGCGATGTCGCCGATCACCGCCTCGGGGAGCCTCATCCAACACAACGCCGAGAGCGTCGGGGTCTCGGCCTACCTGCAGATGGAGGTTCCGGGGTGTCACCTCTTCTACGGTTCACTGGTCGCTGCGGTCGACATGCGAAGCGGTGCGCCGGCGATGGGTGTTCCTGAGGCAGTCACCGGTGCAATCGCAGCCGGTCAGATGGCGCGGTTTTACGACATGCCCTATCGCACATGGCTTGGGAGTACCGCTAACACGGTCGATTCGCAAGCGACGTACGAGTCGATGATGTCGATCATGGCTGCGCACATGGGTGGAGCGCACTTTGTCCATCATGGCCATGGCTGGATGCAGGGCGGTCTCACCACTGGCTTCGAGAAGACGATGCTCGACGCCGACCTCATCGAGATGTACGACGCAATCAAGCCCCGAATCGACTTGAGTGATGCTGATGAGGTAATCGACGCCATTAAGGAAGTGGGTGCGGGCGGCCACTTTCTTGGCTCACCGCATACGTTGAAGCGCTACCAGTCGGAGTTCCACACGCCGAAGTTGTCGGACTGGAGCAACTACGAAGCCTGGGAGGAAGCCGGCTCCACCCGGGTCATCGATCGCGCCACCGGTGCGTGGAAGGAGTTGCTCGAGGCCTACGTGCCGCCCCCGCTCGACGATGCACGCCACGCAGAGTTGGCCGACTTCGTCGGCCGTCGCAAGCGCGAGATCGGCCTCGAGGACATCGGTTGAAGCGGCGGTAGCCTGACGGCGCTGTCTGCCTGACAGGCCTACGCAGTCCGATACTGCCCGGGCACCTCGATTCGCCGAGAAAAATACAATGACTGATACGACCGAATTCGGAACCTTTGATTCCGACGGCAACTACACCCCTCGCCAGATCATCGACACCGACCTTGGTGGTGTCGACATCGAAGAGGCCTACACCTCCACCATGGTCCTCGTCGAGGACGGTCAGCTCGTCGAGGGCACCGTCGTCCGAGTGGACCAGGACGAGGTCCTTCTCGACATCGGCTACAAGAGCGAGGGCGTCATTCCCTCGCGCGAGCTGAGCATCCGCAACGACATCGACCCGTCCGAGGTCGTCTCGATGGGCGAGAAGATCGAGGCGCTCGTTGTCACGAAAGAAGACAAGGAAGGCCGCCTTGTCCTGTCGAAGAAGCGTGCCCAGTACGAGCGAGCGTGGGGCAAGATCGAAGAGCTCAAGGAAGCCGACGGCATCGTCAAGGGCCAGGTCATCGAGGTTGTCAAGGGCGGCCTGATCGTCGACATCGGCCTGCGCGGTTTCCTTCCGGCGTCGCTCGTCGAGTTGCGTCGAGTGCGCGACCTTCAGCCCTACATCGGCAAGGAGGTTGAGGCCAAGATCATCGAACTCGACAAGAATCGCAACAATGTGGTGCTCAGCCGGCGAGGCTGGCTCGAGGAGACCCAAAAAGAACAACGTGGTGCCTTCCTCGACAATCTCAAGCCGGGCGAGCGTCGCCAGGGTGTCGTGTCGAGTGTCGTCAACTTCGGTGCGTTCGTTGACCTTGGGGGGATGGACGGGCTCATTCACGTTTCGGAACTCAGCTGGAAGCACGTGGACCACCCATCGTCGGTCGTGGCGGTCGGCGACGAGATTGACGTTGAAGTTCTCGAAGTCGATCTTGACCGCGAACGCATCAGTCTCTCACTGAAGGCCACGCAACAGGACCCGTGGCAGGAGTTTGCTTCAGGGCACCGCGTTGGTGAACTCGTTTACGGCCGCGTTACGAAGCTCGTTCCATTCGGTTCGTTTGTTCAGGTCGGCGATGGCATCGAGGGCTTGGTGCATATTTCTGAGATGTCGGCCCACCACGTTGATTTGCCGGAGCAGGTCGTCACTCCGGGTGAAGAGCTCTGGGTCAAGATCATTGATCTCGACTTGCAACGTCGCCGCATCAGCTTGTCGATCAAGCAGGCGGCCGAAGGTGGCGATGTTGCCGCCGAGTACCAAGAACACTTCGGAGAGCACGCCTACGATTCTGACGGCAATTACATCGGAGGGAACGAGGCCTCCGAGGGTCAGGCTGCCTGGGAGGAGTACTTCGCGGAGCAGGGCGATTCTGCCGTCGGCGAGGTTGTGCCTCAGGGCGAGGATGGCGAAGACGTCGAGTACGAGTACGAGTACGTCGAGGAGGAAGTCGCGGTCGACGCCGAGAGCGAGTGAACCGGTAGGTCACGTCTCGGGCATGCAGTCCGATGAACGGGTACTTCTTGCATTCCTTCAGTGAATAATTCGTAAAGGAGAAGCCTGTTGGTGACGAGAGCTAAGCAGATTTATATGTAGGGTATGGAGGCTGCATTCGGTTGGCTTTCACAGCCGTGCCCAATCTTCGCTCGCCCTAATTCGCACAAGTTCCCCACCCCGATCCCGAGGTCTTCGTGAGTTCCCGAAAGACGCTTCTCCTCGTTGTTGCAATCTTTGTCGGAATTTTTTCCGCCGTCGCGCTCCTCAACTACATCCGAGGAATCGAGGACGACATCGCAGCCCAGAAGCAGTCTGTCGACGTCTACATCGCAGCGCAGGACATCCCAGTCGGCACGCCGGCTGCGGAGGCGCTGTTGCTGTTCGAGGTGGCGCAAATCCCGCTCGAGTTGCGGCCGAGCACCTTCCTGCCAATCGATGGCGAAGAGCAAATCGCAGGGCTGGTCGCTGGCGGCATCATTGCGAAAAACCAGGTCATTTTGGCCAGCGGTCAGTGGGTGAGGCCCGAGATCGTTCGGCGAAGCTTTGTCGACCAGATCCCGTCAGGCCAGGTGGCGATCACGTTGCAGATCGGGCAGATCAGTGCTGTCGGGGGCTATCTTCAGCCCGGCGATGAGGTCAACTTGATGGTTCGCCATGACTCCTTTTGTGTGACCGACGAAACCGAAGAGAACGACGAGACAACAGTCGATGGCGAAACGGACGCGACCCTCGACAGCGCTATTCCAACCGCCTTGGAGGACGTACCGATTGAGGAGCTGTACTGCACCTACGACCAGCCAGCCCGGTATGTATTCCAGCGACTTGAGATCCTTGCGATCGGCGCTCGGCAGGCGTTGGCTCCTGGCCAGGCGGATACCGGTGCGATCATCCCGCAGGGCGGTGCAGTGACCTTTGCGGTGCCGAACGAGGCAGCCCAACTTCTTGCGTCGATCTCAGAATCGAAGATGTACTTGACGCTTTTGCCCGAGGACTATGAAGCCGAGCCGCTGCGCGCCCTCACGCTCGACCTGTTGCAGGGGCAGACCCCGGCAGAGATCGCTGAATGTCTCACACCATACGGTCCGAACGGCTTCATCGAAGGTGATCTGGTGGACGACTCGGAGGCTGTCGATGGCGATGAGAGCGTGGGTGCGACGGGGTATTTCAGCTGCGATCCGCTCTGGGTCGAGGACAACGAGGAGTAGACCTGGAGATGTCGGGTTCTTTCATCGATGACACAGGGATTTCCTCGCCTGGCACAGGTGCTGCCGCCGACGCAGGCCTAGGCGCGGATCGAGCGCCGGTGAATCTGGTTGTTATCGATGCCGACGAGAGCGCTCGCGACTTCCTGATCGCGCAACTGGGCTCCGATGTCAGCAGCTTCGCAACCATTGCCGATCTCGTGCCGTACCTCAACGGCGAGGTGATTGTCCTCGTGCTCGGTCCAACCTGCGTGACCGACGGTTCGCTCGCTGACATCGAACAAGTCCTGCGGACCAATAGCGAGGTCGGTGCCATCCTCGTTGCTGAAGAACTCACCACGAGCATTCTCCAACAGGCGCTTCGGGCTGGTGTGAACGACGTGATCGCCTCACCGATCGATCAACAGCAACTTTCCGAATCGATCAAGCGAGCCACGCCGTCGATTGCTGACACGTCCGGCACTGCCGGGCCGGATCAAGTGTTCGAGGCCGACGGTGAGCTCGGCCAAGTCATCACCGTGTTCAGCACCAAGGGCGGTGCAGGCAAGTCGGTCATCGCTACCAACCTTGCGGTCGTGCTCGCCGCTCGCAGCGACAAGCCGGTTTGTCTGGTTGATGCAGACCTTCAGTTCGGCGACATCGCGGTGATGCTGAAACTCTCGCCACAGCACACGGTTGTCGATGCCGTCAGTTCTCTCGATCGGCTCGACGCGAGCCTTATCCAAAGCCTGCTCGTTTCCCACGAACCGTCGGGGCTACTCATTCTCCCCGCTCCGCTCGAGCCGGCGTTCGCCGACCAGATCGGCGCAGCGGAGATGATTCAGATCATTGAGCTTCTGCGCAGCTTTTGCTCACATGTAGTAATCGATACGCCGGCGTACTTCAACGACGTCGTCCTGGGGATGATCGAGATAAGCGACGATGTTCTCCTCGTGGCTGGGATGGACATCCCGAACATCAAGAACGTGAAGATTGGCTTGCAGACGTTGCGCCTCCTCAACACGCCGATGGAGAAGCTACGACTGGTCCTGAACCGCTCGAACTCCAAGGTGATGCTCGATGTGAACGAGGTTGAGCGGAATCTTCAGGTGAGTGCTGATGCCCTTATTCCGAGTGACATCGTGGTACCACAGGCGGTCAACCGAGGGGTGCCTGTCGTGCTGAGCTCGCCGCGCTCAGGTGTTGCGAAGGCGCTCGAGCAACTCGCCGATCTGTTTCTTCCGCAGCCCGCTCCTGGCGGCAAGAAAAGACGAAAGTAAGCCTTGCCGCCCACCGAACCCGTATCTTCAGTATGAGGAACACCCATGAGTCTCTACAAGCGTCTCCAAGAGTCCGAGCCTGGGGCCGAAACCGAGCCGTCGCCGGATACTGGCAACAAAGCTGGAGGTGCCGGTGACAGTGGAGGGGCCGGTAACAAGCAGAGTGCGCTAACTGGGCTTGCTGCCGCACAGAGGCTCAAGGCGGCTTCGGCGGGGGATTCCCCCGGCAGACGCGACCCGATCCGCGACGAGCTTCGCAAGCGGATCCATCAGAGCTTGATTGCGGAAATTGGCCCCACGCTCTACGAGTCGCAACCTGATCAAGAAGAGTTGCGAGCGAAAGTCCAAGAGCAGTTGCTCGCAGCGCTCGCAAAAGAGCGCACCCCGTTGTCGGCGGCCGACCGGGCCCAGTTGATCGAAGAAGTCACCGACGACATCTTGGGTTACGGACCAATCGATCCACTGCTGCGCGATGACGACGTATCGGAGATCATGGTCAATGGTCCTGACTCAATTTACGTGGAGCGTTCGGGCAAGCTCACCAAGGATCCCATCACGTTCGTCGACGAGGCTCATCTGCGACGAATTATTGACAAGATCGTCGGCCAGGTGGGTCGTCGCATTGATGAGGCGTCACCGATGTGTGACGCCCGTCTTCCCGATGGGTCTCGTGTAAATGCGATCATTTCGCCGTTGACAATCGGTGGCCCGTTCCTCACGATCCGAAAGTTCAAGGCTGACCCGCTTCAGGTTGATGATCTGATCCGATTCGGCACGTTCGACGCAAACGCAGCTCGTTTCTTGCAAGCCTGCGTCGTTGGGCGCCTCAACATGATCGTCTCCGGCGGTACTGGCACTGGCAAGACCACCACGCTGAACGTGCTCTCCTCGTTCATCCCGTCTGACGAGCGCGTCGTCACCGTTGAGGACGCCAAGGAGCTCCAACTCCATCAGGATCATGTGCTTTGCTTGGAAACCCGTCCAGCCAACATTGAGGGCCGTGGCGCTGTCACCATTCGCGATCTCGTGAAGAACTCGCTGCGTATGCGCCCCGACCGCATCGTGGTGGGGGAGTGTCGAGCGGGTGAAGCGCTGGACATGCTCCAAGCCATGAACACAGGCCACGACGGCTCCCTCACGACGGTCCACGCCAACACACCCCGAGATACGCTCTCGCGTCTCGAGACGCTGACCCTGATGGCGGGCTTCGACCTTCCCGTACGGGCAATTCGTGAGCAGATGGCCTCGGCAATTGACGTAATCATCCAAATCGCTCGTCTGCGCGATGGCTCCCGCCGTGTCACCCATATCACTGAGGTGCAAGGTATGGAGGGTGATGTGATCACGCTCCAGGACGTATTCCTCTTCGATTACAGCGCTGGTGTCGACGACAGTGGCCGTTATCGCGGCACCCTGAAGCCGACTGGCATTCGCCCGAAGTTTGCGGAGAAATTGACGTCTGAAGGGATCAAACTCGGCCCAGAGACGTTTCGGGCCTCCGGTGGAGCCATGGGGGCGTCGTGACCGAAGGCTGGAAAAAAGGTGTCCGGACAGGCGTTGCCGCACTGCTCGCAGCGCTGATACTTCTGCTCACTGTGGGCGCAAGCCCTGCGCTGACGCAAGGGGAGAACGGCGCTGCGGTGCCCGAGTTGCTTCTGGTCGATGCAACTGGTGAGCCCTTCGTTGTCATTCGTACTGCGACCGAGCCAGGACGGGTGGCTATCACCACCGGTGGTGTGCCCGCAGACACGGCTTCGCCGGTCGCCTTGAGCGACGCATCACTGCAAGTCCAGACGGCGATCGTGATCGACAACAGTGCTGAATCATCGGATTTCCTCGACACGTTCAAGACGATCGCACGTGACTATGTCCGAGAGGCGCCGCCCGACGAACGGATTGAGGTCTGGACGACCGGCGGCGAGGGTCGGATCCGCGTCGGGTTCGGAAGCCCCGAGACGCGGACTCTCCGAGTCATCGATAGCCTCGTCCCCGCGGCAGGTTCGAATCGCCTGTGGGACGCGGTTCGCGGTGTCAGTCTCAGGTTCGACGAACCCGTGCCTGGCGCAACCAATATCATCGTGCTAACGGCCAATGTTGACGGCGGATCAGAAAACTCTGAGGCCTTGGCTCGCGGCTCGGTACTTGGCAGTGGGGCCGGCGTGTTCATGGTTCATGCGGGTCAGACGACGTCGAGTGCTGAAAGCCTGCTCGTGAGCGTAAGCGCAGGCGGCAGTTATGCGCTCGAAACGGACCGTGCGGTGCTTGCTGGGTTTGGCTTGCGTCTCAGCAACGCCATCCAGTCGACGTGGGCGGTCTACTTCAACGGCGATGCTGTGCCGATGAGTACCTCGATCGCAGCTGATGTCGATGGCTACCTCATCCGCGGTTCGTATGTTTCCGGGTCGGTTGCGGCTGGTAGCGCGCTGGCTGTCGTTACGCCACCGGCATCGACCACGCTCCCGGGCCTCGGGTTTCTTGATGGCGAAATGGGTCGACGCGTCGGATTGGGACTGGGCGCGTTAGCCGCGGCACTCGGGGCGTATTCGACAGCGAGCCTCTTCGGCAAGGACACTTCGGAACTCGACGACGTGCTTCAGGCGTATGGCAGCCCACTCGGAGCGCAAGCCGCAGAGGCCGATAGTGAGAAGCGGTCGTTTGCCAAGAATCTGTTTGTCAAGCGGGCGGTTGAGCTCACCGAGGGCATTGCAAAGCAACAGGGAGGATTTGAGCGGGCAGAAGCGATGCTCGAGCGTGCTGAGGTGCCGTTGCGGGCTGGTGAGGCATTCACTGCGTACATCGGAATTGTGTTGAGCTCGCTAGTACTCGGCCTTCTTTTGGTTGGCGGCATCAGTGGCCTTCTCGTAATGGGTCTCCTCGGTGTGCTCGCCCCACCTGCGGTTCTCAATTTCCGTGCCACGCAGCGAAAGAAGAAGTTCGCAGCGCAGCTGCCCGACACCCTCTTTTTGCTGTCGTCGACCCTCAAGGCCGGTTATTCGTTCATGCAAGGGGTCGAGGCCGTCTCGCAAGAGATTGAGGACCCCATGGGCGTTGAGCTTCGCCGAATCGTCACTGAAGCCCAACTTGGACGCCCTTTGGAGGACGCGATGGATGCAGCGGCTGTTCGGATGGACTCCGATGACTTCGCTTGGGCGGTCATGGCGGTGAAGATCCAGCGTGAAGTTGGCGGTAACCTCTCGGAGTTGCTGACGACTGTTGGGAACACGATGACCGCCCGAGAGCGTATGCGCCGCGATATCGCGTCGCTCACCGCTGAAGGCAAGATGAGCGCAATCTTGCTCGGTGGACTGCCGCCCATTCTTGGAGCGGTGATGTGGGTTATGAATCCGGACTACATCGGTGTTCTCTTCAACGACACCCTCGGGAACATCCTGCTCGGCACGTCGCTCGTGGCCGTGATCATCGGATTTGCCTGGATGAAGAAGATGATCGATATCGAGATCTGACGACACCATGCCGGAACTCGATCCCCAGATCGCAGCTGCCCTCCTCGGAGGAGTGATTGCTCTTGTCCTTTGGGCTATTGGCTCTCAGTCTGTTGAGAAAGCGGCCGTGCGCGAATCACTTCGCGCCCTTGACGACTATCAGGTCGACAATGTCCGAGATCAGGATCTTTTGGTCCCACTTGCTCAGCGTGCGTTCAAACCGGTGCTCCTTGGGTTGACCAATCTGGGTCGCCGTCTGACACCAGTCGGGTATGTCGAAGGTGTTCGACTGAAATTCGTGCTTTCTGGTCGACCTTCGGCACAGATGATCGATCGGTTCCTCGCAATCCGAGTCGTCACCGTTGTTGCAGCACCGATCTCCATCTGGTTCTTTCTTTTCTGGAATCCAGTCGGCCTGACCGGAAACCCCCAGCTCGGTGTCACCGCCTTAGTGGTGCTGGCACTGCTCCTTGGTCCCGATGCCCAACTCAACCGAGCTGTCGAGGAGCGTCAGGTCGAGATACTCCGCGGCCTGCCCGACATCATCGACTTGCTCGTCATCTCGGTCGAGGCGGGTCTCGGTTTCGAACAGGCGCTTCTACGAGTGGTCTCGGCGATCGAAGGACCGTTGTCAGAGGAATTCAATCGTATGCTCGGCGAGGTTCAGGCCGGCTCGACGCGAGCGGAAGCGATGCGGGCCATGGATGCCCGGATCGAGGTGGCCGAAGTGCGCAGCTTCGTGCTCGCAATCATTCAGGCTGACACCTTCGGTGTGTCGATCGGCCGTGTGCTGCGAAGCCAGGCGGAAGATATGCGAATCAAGCGGCGGCAGATAGCTGAGGAGAAGGCACAAAAGGCACCAGTCAAGATGCTGGTCCCGATGGTTTTCTGTATTTTTCCATCGCTGTTCACGGTCATCCTCGGCCCGGCGGTCCTCCGCATCGTTGAAAACTTCGGATGATCTGCCATGAAGGCCGTTGAGGTCCCGGCTCAATCCCGACTCACCCTCTCCACCCTTCTTGGTTGTGCGTGCGCAGTCGTTTCGTTTGGTATCGGCGCTCAGAAATTGGGCGACAATAGCTTTCTGACCCACCTTGCGACGGGTCGGCTGATGCTTGATGAAGGCATCGTCAGAAAGGATGCGTTCACGTGGACTTCTGGCGGCGAGCCACTCGTCGTTCAGTCGTGGTTAGCGTCGCTGCTTTACGGCATTATCGATAATTCTTTTGGGTTTGCTGGGCTACGGCTCCTTATGGCTGCGAGCGCTTGTGTCCTCGGTTGGTTGGCCTGGCAACTCACGGATAGGGCGCCGTCGGTTATCAGTCGGGTAGTCGTGATCGCTCCTGTGCTGGTCATCGGAGTTCACACGTGGAACGAACGGCCGTTGCTGCTGGCCTTCGTGTTTTTTGCAACGGTGATGCTGGCTGCAGAACGTAACCGTGATCCTCGGTGGCTTGCTGCGCTCGGCTTTCTCTGGGTGAACATTCATGGCAGTTGGCCACTCGGCATTGTGCTCCTGTTTGCCCGATGGTTCGGTGCGCGTCTCGATCGTGATCTTGATGCGGGCCAGGACGCACGCCGGGCTGTTTGGCTGGCGGGAGGCATGCTCGCTGGCGGTATCGCCAATCCGTACGGGCCAGCGATGTTGTGGTTTCCGTTTGAGTTGCTCGGCAGGCACGACACGCTTCGCCAGATCTCGGAGTGGCAGGCCTCGAGTTTCGAGTCGACGTGGACTCGGCTTTTTCTCGTGTTGCTCGCCGCAACGATTTTTGCTTCGCGACGTGCGCCCTTGCGCCTCGTGGCTCCCGGGGTGTTGTTCGTCATCGCAGCACTCCTGAGCGTCCGGAACATCCCGATCGCAGTGATTGTGCTGCTGCCGCTGTTGGCGGAAGGACTGCCGGACCTTCATGGCCCCGACGCCAATCGTGACTCGACTGCTATTCGCCTTGGGACCGTCGGGTTTGTGGCGATGGTGGCCATGCTGGCCGTCCTTGCAGTTTTGCCACCCCATACCAGCCTTGAGCAGTATCCCGTTGCTGCGGTCGATGCGATGGAGAAGCTCGACCTCTCGCCAGCAGGGCACCATGTCCTCCATCAGGACTTCGTGGGCAACTATCTGGGTTTTCGCTTCGGAGGGGTCGGAGCGGTCTGGATCGACGACCGGTTTGAACTTCACGACCCCGCCCTAGTCGCCGATTACGTTGTGCTTCTGCGCGCGAGACCCCGCTGGCGCGACGTGATCGAACAGAATCAGCCCGACGCCGTGCTCTGGGAACGCGATCGAGCGCTTGTCGACTTGCTCATAACCGATGGTTGGTCGGTGGTGTGGGCCGACGACAAATGGGTTGTGCTCACACCTGCGTGATGCGGTCGATGAGCGGTCGTCACTTTTCTTTCCCTTTCGCCGCAGGTATCTCTTCCGAAGCGGCACGAGTTGCCGATGGGTCTCTAGGTGTAGGAGGTCGGTGTCATCGAATCGCAGAGTGAGATCCAGGCGAATGAGACTTCAGTAGTTAACGTTGCCGAGAATGCGGGCATCCGTTCTTCGCTGACATGGTGGATGCGTCCTTTGGCTCGTATTGCTCGAGTCGGCAACGGTTACGACGCTCGTAGCCCCGGCCTGATTGAGCACGGCGACCGGATAGCGGCATTTGCTCCTGCAGTGCTCACTATCCGCTGGTGCATGACCACCATCTCGTTGGCGCTCGCAGCAGGAGCGTTTGTCGACCAGGACTGGAACATCGTCGCCTGGTGTGTGGGCGTGATCGGTTATACCGCGATCCGAACGATCACACCGATCAGGTACGTCGGCGGTCTTCGATCACTCTTCGAGGTCGTTGCCGAGATCGGGTTTCATGTCGCTGCCGTCGTCGCTACCGGCTTTTGGGGGTCTCCGTTCGTCCTCTCACTTTTGACAGCGATCGTGGTCGCTGGATTTGCCCGTGGGTTCGGCTTTGCGGTGCGCTTAGCGATGACCGCGGCGCTTGCGGTCAGCCTTGCTGACGCCTGGCGGCGCAGCTACGACGGGCAGGACACTCGCATTGCGATTCAGTGGACCGTGGTACTCGCCCTCGTCGGTGTTGTTGCTGGTTATGCGCGCCGGATCAGTGGAGAGGCGGACCGTGAGCACTCTCTGGCCTTAGATCGGCTCGCGCAACTGTCTGATGCGAACGCCTTGCTCTACTCGCTCCACCGGGTTGCGCAGACACTGCCGGCATCGCTCGACCTTGGTGATGTGATCGATACGACCGTTGTGCGACTCCGCAGTCTCGTGAACGTCGACGCTGTGGTGATCCTTCTCTTCGACGACACCGATCACTCGTGGGAGGTCGTCCGTCGGGAAGGGGCTGTTGTGTCGAACCGGCTCGGGCCGACTGAGCTCCCGAAGGTGCTCTTGGATACCTTGTCCACCGACAAGATCGTGCAGAGAGATGACCTGAGCGGACCCTCTGGGCCTGGGCTCTCGCCAACATCTTCGTCTGGTTTGTACATGACGCTCAGGGCTCGAGGGCATGTGATCGGTTTGCTCGCAGTCGAGGCGAAGCGAGCCGAGGCATTCGGGTCGCGCGAGTTCGAGCTTATGGACGGGTTCGTCGAGCCAGTTGCACTCGCGATCGACAACGCCCGCCTGTTCTCGCGGCTTCGAACCGTTGGTGCAGATGAAGAACGAACCCGGATCGCTCGTGACCTTCACGACAACATCGGGCAATCGCTTGCCTATCTTGGCTTTGAACTCGACCGCATCGTGACCAAGGAGCAGACTGGCGAGTCGCTCGCAGCCCCGCTCACACAGTTGCGTCGTGATCTGCGCAGTGTGATCAGCGAGGTACGAGACACCCTGTACGACCTGCGTACTGATGTTTCGGATACCCAGGAGATCAGCGATGTCCTCGAGCAGTTCGCTTCGCGCTTGATGGAACGATCCGACCTCGAGATCCAGGTCTACGCCAATGCAGAGGCTCGTCTTCCGCTGCTTCAGGAGCGTGAGATGTGGCGAATTGCACAGGAAGCACTCGTGAACGTCGAACGGCACGCCTCCGCACGCACTGTGGTGGTGCGCTGGCGCTGTGATGGTGACTCAGCGGCGCTCGAAGTCACTGACGATGGCAAGGGCTTTCACAAGGCAGAAGCTGGACGTATCGACAGCTATGGCATCTTGGGGATGCGTGAGCGCGCTTCGAGCATTGGGGCCACGTTCGTGATCGACTCTGAACAAGGGCGGGGAACCGAGCTCCGTTGCTTTTTGTCGGCTGATCGAAATGTCTGACGGCGCGCGAGATAAAGAGGTACCTTCGATAGAGGGACGTCGTTCTCAACTCCTAAGGAAGTGGCGCGGTCGTCCGATGGGCTACCGGACGAAGGAACGAGTTCCCTCTACGAAATCCTGACGTCCGAGGAACTCGCACGATGACTATTCGACTGATGCTGGCTGATGACCACCGCCTGTTGCGCGAGGGGCTCAGTCGTTCCATGCGTGAGAGTGGGTTTGACGTCGTTGGTGAGGCGCAGAACGGCGTAGAGGCTGTCGAGATGGCCCGCAGTCTCAACCCCGAGGTGGTTCTGATGGACGTGTCGATGCCGGAGATGGATGGTGTCGAAGCGTGCCGCCAGCTTCGCGCCGCACTCCCAGATACCAAGGTCGTCATGCTCACGATGCACGCCGACCAGAACGTGCTTGCCAACGCCATCCGGGCAGGTGCGTGCGGCTATTTGGTCAAAGACTGCTCGACGCAGGAGATCTCCAGTGCAGTGCGGATGGCGGCGTCGGGTGAGACTGCGCTTTCACCTCAGCTGGCAGCATCGATGCTCGACGAGGTGCGAAAGCTCCACATTGCGCCGAGTCGTGAGGAGCGAGTGGTGACACGACGTGAAGAGGAGGTGCTACAGCTGATCGCAGACGGCTGCTCGACTGCTGAAGTTGCTGATCAGATGTACATCTCCCAAAAAACCGTGAAGAACCATTTGGCGTCGATCTATCAAAAGCTCGAAGCTCGTGACCGGACCCAGGCGGTACTTCAGGCGGTGCGTCTCGGCATCGTTTCGCTGGAGTAACGACCACCGCTGGCCCCATCCGTGGGTGGGGAGGTAAGCCGAGAGAATCCCGACGTCAGCCGATTGGCATGTGGGTTCTTGGGATTGGCATGTCGCTGGTCATCCACTTCACGGGCCTCGACTAGTAAAGTTACCGGTCACTTTGTTCGTTTGTTCGTTTGTTTGTTCCAGAGGTTCAGCAGTGCGCCTTTATGCAAGGCAAGCCAAATGCAGGGATCGTGGAGCTGCTCTCATCGAGTATCTCCTCTTGGTCGCGCTTATTGCGATCGCTTGCCTCGCTGCTCTGACAGCGATTGGTGGAGACGTCAGCGACAGCCTCAGCGTAACGGCGAGTGTGGTTTCTGATTCCGTGAGTTCCTCCGGAGGCTGAAGCTGTTGTCGACGGTTAGTCTGCCGCGGTGATCGAGATCGGGTTGACCGGGGGAATCGGTTCGGGGAAATCGACGGTTGCGGACATGCTTGTAGATCGCGGAGCGGTCCTGCTTGATGCAGACCGTATCGTCCGAGGCCTGCAAGCTCCGGGTGCGACAGTTTTCGCAGCCATGGTGGAGCGCTGGGGTGATGAGATCATCGCTGACGACGGAACGCTCAACCGGCCGGCGGTCGCATCGATCGTGTTCAGCGATGCGGACGAACTCGAGGCGCTCAACGGCATCGTTCATCCAGCGGTCGCCGAGGAGATGAAGGCACAACGTGAAGCGGTACAAGGCCTCGATGCGATCGTCGTGCTCGACATCCCGCTGCTGGTGAGAGCTGACGGCACGTCGGACAAGGATCGTTATGCGAATCTGGCAGGGGTTATTGTCGTGGACGTCGACTCTGATCTTGCGGTAGCGCGCCTAGTGGCTTTGCGGGGATTCGACGAGCACGACGCCCGTGCGCGGGTTGCCAATCAGGCGACCCGGGAGCAACGCAGAGCGGTTGCTGATTTCGTCATCGACAACTCGGGATCGCTCGCTGAATTGGGTCCGCAGGTCGACGAGGTCTGGTCTTGGGCGCTCGGCTTGTCACGTTGCGCCAGCTCTGATCCGAGCCGACGGACCTGATCGTCATCGCGAGCGTTCTGCGCTCACAGGCAATCGATACGGCTCGAATGGTTGCTGTTTCCTTGCCGTTGGGAGTTTCTCCCGGCGACCGGCCCGACTCCCTCACAGGGTTTGGATAGGTTGACGAGATGCCTCCGGTCACGGCCCCTTCGGCGAAGACAGCTCTGAGGGTTCGTTCTGATTTCGAACCGGCTGGCGACCAGCCGAGTGCGATCGCAGCGCTGTCGGAAGGGATTGAGCGGGGCGATCGGTTCCAGACGCTGCTCGGCATCACTGGTTCGGGCAAGAGCGCCACCATTGCGTGGACAATCGAACAGGTGCAGCGACCGACGCTGGTGCTCGCTCCCAACAAATCGTTGGCCGCTCAGTTGGCTAACGAACTCAAAGAGTTTTTTCCTGACAATCGAGTCGAGTACTTCGTCTCGTACTACGACTACTACCAGCCCGAGGCTTACATGCCCTCGAGCGATACCTACATCGAGAAAGACTCGTCGGTGAACGACGAGATCGACCGACTGCGTCACTCGGCTACTTCTTCGCTTCTTACCCGACGCGACACGATCGTGGTGGCGTCGGTGTCAGCGATCTATGGGCTCGGGTCACCCGAAGAGTATGAGACGCAACTGCTGGTCCTTCGGGTCGGTGAGGAGCACGACCAGCGTTCAATCCTGAAGCGCTTGGTCGAACTTCAATATGAGCGCAACGATATGAATCTCGTGCGGGGCAATTTTCGTGTTCGGGGCGACACGATCGAAGTCCACCCCGCCTATGACGAGACAGCCGTGCGGGTTGAGCTTTTCGGTGATGAGGTCGAGCAGATCACCGTTGTCGATCCGCTTACCGGGGAGCGCATCGAGCAACTTGAGGAGCTTGTGATCTTTCCGGCGACGCACTACGCCACGTCCGAGCAGCGTATGCAGGCGGCAATCGAACGGATCCAGGTCGAGCTACAGGAACGCCTCAAGACGTTCGAGGATGAGGGAAAGCTTCTCGAAGCACAACGCCTTCGAATGCGAACCGAGTACGACCTCGAGATGATGCAGGAGGTCGGGTACTGCAACGGCATCGAGAACTATTCCGGGCCGATCGACGGTCGGGGCTGCGGCGAGCCGCCATACACGCTGCTCGACTACTTCCCGAGAGACTTCCTGATGGTGATCGATGAGAGTCACGTCGCTGTTCCTCAATTGCACGGCCAATACGAAGGTGACCGGTCCCGCAAGGCGACGCTGATCGAGCACGGCTTTCGCCTGCCGTCCGCAGCGGACAATCGGCCATTGCGGTTCGAGGAGGTCATGGAGCGGCTCAACCAGGTGGTGTTCTTGTCGGCCACACCGAGCGACTTCGAGTTGCAGGTGTCGTCGCAGGTCGTCGAACAGATCGTGCGTCCGACCGGCCTGATCGATCCCGAGGTCATCGTCAAGCCCACGAAGGGCCAGATCGACGACCTCCATGAGCTGATCAAGGACCGGGTCGACAAAAACGAGCGTGTTTTGGTGACCACGCTCACCAAAAAGATGGCCGAGGACCTCACCGAATACCTGCTCGAACTCGGTATCCGTGTCCGCTACCTGCACAGTGAGGTCGACACCATCCAGCGAATCGAGATTCTGCGCGACCTTCGGCTCGGAGAGTTTGATGTCTTGGTCGGCATCAACCTGCTTCGTGAGGGTCTCGATCTTCCAGAGGTGTCCTTGGTCGCGATTCTCGACGCTGACAAGGAGGGCTTCCTTCGCAGCGAGACGTCGCTGATCCAGATGATCGGTCGCGCCGCTCGAAATGTGGCGGGTGAGGTCGTGATGTACGCCGATCAGATGACCAACTCCATGCAGCGTGCTATCAGTGAGACGATGCGCAGACGCGGCCTCCAGCAGGCCTACAACGAAGAACACGGCATCAGTCCAGAGTCGATTCGTAAGGAGATCACCGACATCTTGTCGATGATCCGCCCGGCCGAAGACCGAGCGCCGGTGCCTGAGAAACTCTCCGGCATCCGTGATCGACGGCGCGCTACCGATGATCTCAGCGATCTTCCCGAAGACGAGCTGGAGCGCCTGATCCGAACACTGGAGCAGGAGATGCGTGACGCTGCGGTTGATCTTCGATTCGAGTACGCCGCCCGTCTGCGCGATGAGGTCAAGGAGCTCAAACGCGAACTGCGCGAGATGCGTAGATGAGAAGTGGGGAAGAGAAGCTCGGTGATCTGTTGCTGATCGACACGAGCGGGTTCTAACGCTGGTGCGCGCGAGGTGCGCCCCCGGTGCTGGGGCTCAGCCTTCTGGTGCCGATCGCCTCGCTGCTCACCATCTACGCCCTCGACAGCTGGGAACACTCACGTAGGGTTGCGCTGGTTGTCTGGGTGCGTAATGCCTTGCGCAGTGGTGGTTGGTGCACGGCGAAGGCTTGTGCTTCGGCCCTGCGGACTTGATGTGCCCAGAAGCGCTCGTATCGGTTCTGAAGAGCACTTGCGTTCTGAGGAGGCGATCGTGACCTCCGACCCGCCGTTCCTGCGAACGGGAGCTGTGGTTTTGGCGCTTGCCGTTATCAACTGCCTCGTGCTGATCGTGATGACCGGGCTCTGGTTTTGCCAAGCCCTTCGTGTCTCGTGCTGGCGGGTTCTGGCGCTCGACGAGCCGAGGGCTGCCTTAACCGACAACGCCGACCGGAGCGAAGCTCCTGAGGTCCTGCTCAAACTCGGAAGACGGGAACTTGGTTTTGTGCAGCCGTTCCGTGACGACGATGTTGGCGCCCTTCTCGGCTGGGAGGTAGGCATCGATGAGCCCATCCCGCTTTTTAAGGGTGTCGATCTCTGGTTGACGACGCAGGTTCCGGTCAGCGACTGATTGATTGACGGCCGAACAGGCGTTCGGACGTCTCTCGGCCGCTAGAGTGCCGCCGTGGCTGATCGTCTCGTCATTCAGGGCGCTCGCGAGCACAATCTGTGCGACGTCGATCTCGACCTGCCGCGCGACAAGCTCATCGTTTTCACGGGGCTCTCCGGTTCCGGCAAGTCAAGCCTGGCCTTCGACACGATCTACGCCGAAGGTCAGCGCCGCTACGTCGAGTCGCTGAGCGCGTACGCACGCCAGTTCCTTGGCCAGATGGACAAACCTGACGTTGATTTCATCGAGGGTCTGTCGCCGGCGATCTCGATTGATCAGAAGTCTGCCAGCCGCAACCCGCGCTCGACCGTTGGCACGGTAACCGAGGTCTACGACTACCTCCGCCTGTTGTTCGCTCGTATCGGCGTCGCCCATGATCCCGAGACAGGTGAAGAGCTCGTTCGTCAGACTCCACAGCAGATCGTCGACAAGATCCTCGCCATGGAGGAGGGTTTGCGGTTCCAGGTGCTGGCCCCGGTGGTTAGGGGCAGGAAGGGAACGTACGACACCCTGCTCGCCGATTTCGCCGGGCAGGGCTTCGTTCGGGCGATCGTCGATGGTGAACTCATCGACCTCAACGAGGAGTTCGAGCTCGACCTTGAGCGCTACGAGACCCACGACATCTCCATCGTGGTGGACCGTCTCGTGCTGCGCGATGGGATCGAGCGTCGGCTCACCGATTCGATCGAGACGGCGCTCAACCTCACCGGAGGGGTCGCCGAGCTGCAGATCGTTCCCAAGGCTGGCGAGTCCGAGACAGTCGTCTTTAGTCAGCATTTGTCGCGCCCGAGCGACGGGAAGTCTTTCGATGAGCTTGCGCCGCGCAACTTCTCGTTCAACTCGCCCTACGGCGCCTGCTCGCACTGCGACGGGCTCGGCACCGTGTTCGAGGTGGATGCTCGCTTGGTCATCCCCGATCAGGAGCAGACGATCGCCAACGGGGCGATCCAGCCGTGGGCGGGCGGTCGTAGCCGCTATTTTTCACGGCTCGTCGAGTCGATCTGCGAGGAATACGACATCCCGGATGATCGTCCCTGGGAGGAGCTCACTGCGAAGCACCGTGACCTCCTCCTTCATGGCAAAGGAGTCAAGGGCCGCGTTGAGGTTCGGTACAAGAATCGATACGGGCGCACCCGAACGTATCAGGCTCGGTACGAGGGGGTGATCCCGTACCTGATGCGCCGGCACACCGAAGCCGAGAGTGACGCCACTCGTGAACAGATCGAGGGGTACATGCGGCAGGTGCCCTGCCAGGTCTGCGCTGGGGCTCGCCTGAACCCGTTGTCGCTGGCTGTCACAATCGACGTCCACAGCATCAGCGATCTCTGTTCGATGTCGATCGCCGAAGCAGCGAAGACGCTCGGCGAGCTCGAGCTCAACGATCGCGACGCGATTATCGCCGAGCAGGTACTCAAGGAGATCAACGCTCGTCTCGGGTTCCTGCTTGACGTCGGCCTCGACTACCTCTCGCTGTCACGCAACGCGGCCACCCTTGCGGGTGGTGAGGCTCAGCGGATCCGGCTCGCTTCCCAGGTCGGTTCTGGCTTGGTCGGGGTGCTGTACGTGCTGGATGAGCCATCGATCGGTTTACATCAGCGAGACAACCAACGTCTCATCGAAACCCTCGTTCGGATGCGTGATCTCGGCAACACGGTCCTCGTCGTCGAGCACGACGAGGACACGATGAAAGTCGCCGATCACATCGTCGACATCGGCCCGGGTGCCGGTGAGCACGGTGGCAAGATCGTGCACAGCGGTACCTATAAAAACCTGCTCAAGAACAAGGACTCGCTGACCGGTCAATACCTGTCGGGTAAACGCTCGATCCCAGTGCCCGGTATCCGCCGGCTCGGCAACGGCAACGTCGTCACGGTCTTGGGTGCCGAAGAGAACAATCTCAAGAACGTCACTGTCGATGTTCCGCTCGGCAAATTTGTTTGTGTCACCGGCGTTTCGGGCTCGGGGAAATCCACTCTCGTCAACGACATCCTGCTGCGCTCGCTGATGCAACGGATTTACAGCTCGAAGGTCCCGCCCGGGCTGCACAAGCGGATCGACGGGATCGATCATCTCGACAAGGTCATCGCCATCGATCAGTCGCCGATCGGCCGCACTCCGCGCTCAAATCCGGCCACCTACACCGGAGTGTTCGATCACATCCGGAAACTGTTCGCGCAAACCACCGAGGCCAATATTCGTGGGTATCAGCCCGGCCGGTTCAGCTTCAATGTCAAGGGTGGTCGCTGCGAGGCATGCCAGGGAGACGGCACGATCAAGATCGAGATGCATTTCCTGCCCGACGTCTACGTGCCATGTGAGGTCTGCAAAGGCAGGCGCTACAACCGCGACACGCTCGAGATCACTTTCAAGGGCAAGAACATTTCTGAGGTCTTGGCGATGCCGATCGAAGAGGCACTCGAGTTTTTTGCCAATCAGCCACCGATTGCGCGGCACATGCAGACGCTGGTCGACGTCGGACTCGGCTATGTACGGCTTGGGCAGCCAGCGCCCACATTGTCGGGCGGTGAGGCGCAGCGGGTGAAGCTGGCGTCGGAGCTCGCCAAGCGGTCAACCGGCCACACGATCTACATCCTCGATGAACCAACCACGGGGCTCCATTTCGAAGACATCCGCAAGCTGCTTGGCGTGCTTGGGCGGCTGGTCGATCAGGGAAATTCGGTGCTGGTGATCGAGCACAACCTCGAAGTCATCAAGACGGCCGACTGGCTGATTGATCTGGGGCCCGAGGGTGGTTCGGGGGGTGGTGCGATTGTGGCCGAGGGTACGCCGGAAGAAGTAGCACGGGTTCCCGAAAGTCACACGGGGCGGTTCTTGGCGCCATTGCTGAGTTGAGAATTCTCGTTTGGTCGTAGCGTCTGTGAGTCCTGCGAGCGTTTCACGATGCGCGATACCGAAGCGACCCCCGCATGGAACAGGAAAAGAGTTACGGCGGCTTAGACAATGCACGGACCCGCTTCGCTGATCGCCATGCCGGCTTCGCCCTGGGAACTGTCGGCGCAATGTTCCTAACCGGCGCAGCAGCCTTGGAAGTGAGCGCCACACAACGACCTGTGGTTCGGCGTCCGCGTTCAGGGACCGACTCTCCTGACGTATCGGCGATCTAGTCTCGGCGCATGGTGCAGCGACCGCCCGCAGGATCGATTCCCGACACACCCGGGTCCTACCAGTTCAAGGACGGCGACGGGCGCGTGATTTATGTTGGTAAGGCGAAGAGTCTGCGGTCACGCCTGTCGAACTACTTCCAGAATCCGCGCAATCTGCACAGCCGCACCCGTCAGATGGTGGAGGCGGCCGAGACGGTCGAATGGATGCAGGTCGGCAACGAGGTCGAGGCGCTGATGCTCGAGTACACGTTGATCCAACGCCACAAGCCGCGGTTCAACGTGCGTTACATGGACGACAAGTCCTACCCGTTCCTGGCTGTCACGACGCTCGACGACTGGCCGCGCGCAATGGTGATGCGCGGGAAGCGCAAGAAGGGCAACCGGTACTTCGGCCCGTACGGCCAGGCCTATGCGATCCGCGACACCCTCGACCTGTTGTTGCGGACCTTTCCGATCCGGACCTGCACCGATAACAAGTTCCGGCATCACCAGAAGCTCGGCAAACCTTGTTTGCTGTTCCACATCGAGAAGTGTGCAGGCCCTTGCGTCGGCGAGATCGATAAGGAGGCGTACAACGAGCTGGTGGCCGAGTTACTCCGGTTTCTCGAGGGAGACACCGCTGAGGTTGTTACGGCGCTTGAGGTCCAGATGGCTGCAGCGGCCGAGGAACTCGAGTTTGAGTTGGCTGCCCACCTTCGAGACCGACTCTCGGCCGTCCAGAAAGCCATCGAAAAGCAGCAGATGGTCTTCCCGCAGAACGAGGACACCGACGTAATCGGCATTCACGATGATGAGCTCGAAGCCGCCGTGCAGGTGTTTTTCGTGCGAAAGGGTCGCGTCATGGGTCGACGCGGTTTTGTGGTCGATAAAGCCGAAGAACTCGATCGCTCCGAGCTGGTGAGCCGGGTGCTCGAGCGCCTGTACTTCGACGACAACCCGATCGGGTGGCCCAAGGAGGTTCTCGTCCCTGACCTCCCGTCGGATCCTGCGCTCTATGAGGAGTGGCTATCGGAACTTCGCGAGAGCAGAGTTGCGATTCGGATTCCGCAACGCGGCGACAAGCGAAAGCTGCACGAGACGGTCACGAGAAATGCAGAAGAGACCTTCACGCGTCATCGCCTGAAGCGCAGTGCCGACCACAACAGTCGGGCACGAGCCTTGAACGAACTCCAGGAGTACCTCGACCTTCCCAATGCGCCGTTACGGATCGAGTGCTACGACATGAGCCACATCCAGGGCACCGACTACGTGGGCTCGATGGTGGTGGTCGAGGACGGTTTGCCGAAGAAGTCGGAGTATCGCCGCTTCAAGATCAAGACGGTCGACGGGAACGACGACTTCGCCGCGATGGAGGAGGTCCTCGAACGACGGTTCACCGCTTATCTGGCTGATAGAGAACGACCGATCGAGGAACGCGACGGCAAATTCGCCTACCCACCGCAACTGCTGGTAGTCGATGGCGGCAAAGGACAGCTCAGCTCAGCGGTACGGGTACTCGACGAGCTCGGACTGCGCGACGAGATTCCGGTCGTGTCGCTTGCCAAGCAGTTCGAAGAAGTGTTCGTGCCGGGAAAGAGCGAATCGATCAAGCTGCCGCGTCAGTCTGAGGCATTGTTCATGCTGCAGCGGATCCGAGACGAGAGTCATCGCTTCGCGATCAGCTATCACCGACAGCTTCGCGACAAGCGCATGACCAAATCGGCGCTCGACGGAATCGCAGGACTCGGGCCAACCCGTAAGAAGCGCCTTACCAAGGAGCTCGGTGGCGTGAATGCGGTGAAACGAAGCGATCTGGAGACCCTCAAGGCGTTGTCATGGCTTCCCGACGAGGTGGCCGAAAACGTCTACCGGGCGTTGCATCGTGCTGGTGGATAAACGGAACGTCCCCGGCGTGCATCGGAGCCGGTTCTACGCTCACAGAGTTGTTCGGAGAAAGAGGATTTGCGGTGACCGAGATACCGCCAGAGCAAGAGGACGAACCGGGAGTGGCGTCGGATTCGCGGATGGCCACCGTCGCCGATGGCTTCCGCGTCTCGGACGATCTTGACCCCGACGTTCCGGCAGCGGCAACGCCACCCGGCCCGCCCGTCGCCGAAGCCTTCGTTTCGACCGATGCCGAAGTTGGCCAACTGATCTTCGACGCTCATGAACCGTCGAAAGTCACGTCCACGGTGACGTTGCCGAGAAACGGGTTCATCAGCGGTCTTGTCACGGCCGGTGTGTTGATCATCGTGTTGTTCTTTCTCTGGCGTTCTGCCGGCACCAATGACGCGTTCTCAACTCCACCGGGTGATCGCGACGCCGAAGCAGGCGACGCCAACTCGACACCTGCGGGAACCGACCCGGAAAGACGCGGGGGCGAACTCGAAGTGCTCGAGCGACGGATTGGCGAACTCGAAGCCGAACTTGTCGGCATGCAGCCCCCCGCCCTGGCAGGCTCAGCCATGCGGCGTATCGTCGTCCCCGCTGATGCCCGCTTCGTCAGCCTCGGGAACCAGGGGCTGGCGGTGATCGGGCCGTTCGGCGGCTACGCCGCAGTCGATCCCGCCACCAATGCAGTCACTGCCGCCACCAAGGCGGCAAGTGGGGCAACGCGGGTCATGCGCACTCCTTCAGCGGTATGGATCACGAACTACAGCGACGATCAGATCGTCCGCGTCGATGCAGTGGCCAATGCTGTTGTCAGCGTCTTTGATTTTCCCGCCCCGGACGGCGTCGCCAAGCTCGGCGATACGTTGGTGGTCGCCTCATCCGACGACATGTTCGTCGCCCAGGTCGATCCAGCCAGCGGTCAGATTCTCAACGAGGTCGATGTGCCCGGCAACCCGGGCGATGTCTGGATCTCAGTTGATGAGCGGTGGATCTGGGTTGGGCTGGTCGATACCGGCGAGGTCGTGAAGATCGATTCCGAGACGTTCGTTGTCATCGATCGGGTCACGGTCGGTGCCGGTCCGGTTGATCTTTACGGTGATGCTGGCGTCTTGTGGGTGACCAACAACATCGAACAGACCGTCGTCGGCATCGATATGGAAACGGGTGCGGTTCGTTCATCTTTCTTTGTCGGAGGGAGCCCGACAGCGAGTGCGGTGTATCGAGACGACCTTTGGGTGTCGGTTACCAGCGCTGGCGAACTACTCCGGCTCGATCGAGTCACCGGCACGGTACTCAGCCGCACGCCGCTCGGAAGTACGAGTCGTGGCGGCCCAATGGGGATGGCCGTCGGCTCGGGCTCTTTATGGATCGCCATGCAGGGCGAGCGGTCCGTCGTGCGAATCACGCTCGATGACTGATGCCGTCGGGTTTGTCGCAAATCCGCTGCCTTCCGGCATCGTTGCACCATGAGTGAACCGCACTGGGACGACCACGCCGATTGGTGGCAGCGGGAGTTCACCGACGGTATCGACCCTGAATACGTCGAGCAGATCATCCCGCTTGCGCTCAAGTACCTCGGCAAACGCCGAGATGTCCTCGACGTTGGCGCAGGCGAAGGCCAGATCGCTCGCGCTGCGGCTGCCGAGGGGGCGATCGTCATCGGGCTTGACCCGACAGCGTCGCAGATCAAGGTTGCCGTCGAGCGTGGTGGTGGCCCGGTCTACGTTCAGGGCAGGAGCGACGGGCTTCCCGTTCTTGATCGGTCATTCGACGCAGTGGTGGTGTGCCTGGTCTTTGAGCACGTCGATGCGTTCGAGGCCTCGCTCGAAGAGGTCGCTCGTGTCTTGCGCCCGGGCGGGCGGTTACTGCTCTTTCTGAATCACCCGCTCCTCCAGACACCTGAGAGCGGCATGATCATCGACCACATGATCGATCCGCCTGAGACCTATTGGCGGATCGGGCCATACCTGCGCGAGGCGGTTACGGTCGAAGAGGTCCAAAAAGACGTCCGCGTGCGGTTCGTGCATCGCCCACTCGGTCGGTACGTCAACGGTTTGATCGACGCAGGCCTTCAGCTTGTTCGCATGGAGGAGCCCGCTCCACCTCCCGGTTTCATCGCCAAAGCAGGGGAGTACGAGCACGACGTGGTGCAGACCACACCGCGTTTGCTCCTTCTGGTCGCAGAGAAACCGACACTACGATCGGACATGACGTGAGCGAAGTAGTGGTCATCGCAGGGATGTCAGGCGCAGGTCGCAGCGTGGCCGCCGACAATCTTGAGGATCTCGGTTGGTTCGTGATGGACAACCTTCCACCGCAACTCATCCCGAAGGTGGCGGAGTTGGCCGACGGCTCGAGCAGCGGCGGCGACCGTCTGGCGTTGGTGGTCGGCTCAGGCCGCTACCACGACGAAGTCGTACCCCTGATTGGTGCGCTCCGCCATCAGGTCGAGCGGCTCCAGCTCGTATTCCTCGATGCGTCGACGGAGGTGTTGGTCCGCCGCTACGAGTCGACCCGACGACGGCACCCCTTTGATGTTGACAACAGCTCGGGCGAGACCCTCAGTGCCGTCATCGAGGCCGAACGTGTCGCACTCGAGCCTCTTCGGGCAGAAGCAGATCTGTTGATCGAAACCACCGAGCTGAATGTCCACCAGTTGCGCGCTCGAATGCACGAGGCCTTCGGGTCGATCGGCAGTGAGACTGCGATGCGCACAATGGTCACGTCGTTTGGCTACAAGCACGGCCTTCCACTCGACGTCGATCTCGTCTTCGACTGCCGTTTCCTTCCTAATCCTCACTGGGTTGAGGAGCTGCGGTCTCAAAACGGCCTCGACCCCGCCGTCGCCGAGTATGTGCTCGAGCAGCCGGTTACAGGGGCGTTCCTCGCCCGGCTCGAACGGCTCTTGGCATTGATCCTGCCGTTCTATGTGCAGGAGGGGAAGTCCTATCTCACGGTCGCTTTCGGATGCACGGGCGGCCGGCATCGTTCCGTGGCGATTGCGGAGAAAATGGCACAATCGCTCGACAAGCTTGGACATGCCCCGGCGATCGTTCATCGAGATATCGAAAAGTGACCGAACCTACGGTGGTTGCGATCGGGGGAGGGCACGGCCTGTCGGTGGTGTTGGAGGCGCTGGTCGATCGCTGTGGGGCACTGACCGGTGTCGTGTCAGTCGCTGATGACGGTGGTTCGAGCGGGAGGCTCCGGCGCGATCTCGGCATTGTTGCGCCCGGCGATATGCGGCGCTGCTTGGCAACGCTCACCCCCGACGGATTGGCGAGCGATGCGCTGGAGCACCGCTTCAGCGCAGGTGTGCTCGCTGGTCATCCGGCCGGCAACGTGCTGCTCGCCGCAATGCTCGAGCTTGAAGCCGATCCGGTTGTCGTGATGGACCTGCTCGGCGTGATGGTTGGGGCTCGAGGGCGCGTGTTGCCGGCTACGGCCGAGCCCGTTGACCTGATCGCCACCACCTCACGAGGCACGGTGAAGGGGCAGGTGGCGGTGAGTGAGAGCGGTGCCATCGACTCGATCCGGTATTCGCCGCGCACTCCAGCCGTCCCGGCGGCGGTAGTCGAATCGATCACTGCAGCTGATGCGATCATCGTCGGTCCAGGTTCGCTGTACACCAGCGTGTTGGCGCCGGTTGTTCCCGGCGTCGCTGCCGCGATCGCAGCTACGGAGGCCACGGTGATCTACGTCGCCAACCTCGCCGATGAGACGGCAGAGACCGCCGGCTACGACCTCAGCGACCATGTCGAAGCGGTCGTGCGGCACGGCATTGTGCCTGACACGGTGGTATGCGACCGTTCGGTCGTTGTGCCCGACGCCTGGCTGGATAAGGTCCAGACGTTCGAGTTGACGGGTGATGATCCCGATGTGCATGACCCGCAACGGCTTGGTGCAGCGCTTGTGTCCATCATCGCAGCGGGTTGAGCCCCCCAATCCCAGGAGAGCCCCATAGTGGTCGGTGTCGGAATCAACGGCTTTACCCGCTTCTTCAGAACGCGATCCCGGACCGTGAGTACGGCCTGCCAGGCTGCTACCAAAGCGCAATGAGCGACGTAGCGAGCCTGGAAGATCTTGGTGATCTCGAGGGCAAGTCGGTTCTGATGCGGGCCGACTTCAACGTACCCATTTCGAATGGTGTGATCGCCGATGATCTTCGGATTCGGGCAGCGTTGCCGACGATTCGCTATCTGCTCGATGCCGGCGCGTCGGTTACGGCCTGCACTCACCTCGGACGACCCCAGAGCTTGCCCGACCCTGCGTTCAGCGTTGCACCGGTCCGCGAGTGGCTTCGCGACGTTGTTCCGGAGGTGGAGCTGCTGGAGAATCTGCGATTCGATCCGGGTGAGACCGTCAACGATCCGGTCTTCGTGCAGCGGTTGATCGAAGGCCACGA
Source organism: uncultured Acidimicrobiales bacterium (assembly GCA_905480195.1). GTDB lineage: Bacteria > Actinomycetota > Acidimicrobiia > Acidimicrobiales > Aldehydirespiratoraceae > UBA11606. The sequence continues at coordinate 3,772 of CAJQPN010000003.1, read as the reverse complement.
CGCCTACGTCAACGATGCGTTCGGTGCCTCGCACCGAGCCCATGCTTCGATCGTTGGCCCGCCGCAGTTTCTGCCATCGGCCGCAGGACGCCTGTTGCACCGTGAGGTTGAGGTGCTGGGAAATTTGAAGAACAATCCTCGTCGCCCATTCGTTGCGATCATGGGGGGTTCAAAGGTCAGCGACAAGCTTGCCGTTATCGAAGTCCTACTCGAGACGGTCGACTCTCTGATCGTGGGTGGCGGCATGTGTTTCACTTTTCTAAAGGCGAAGGGCCACTCGATCGGCTCGAGTCTCTGTGAGGACGACATGGTCGATACGTGTCGAGACTTGCTCGGGGGATCGAAGCCGATTCATCTGCCCTACGACGTCACTGCGATGGGGCCGGGAGGCAAACTTTTCGAGCCTGAGGCGGGCGGTGATGTTCGCCAGATCGGGGTCGAGATCCCTGACGGTTGGATGGGCGTCGATATCGGTCCCGGTTCGGCTGCCCTCTTTGGAGACATCATTCACGAGGCGGGCACAGTGCTGTGGAACGGACCGATGGGCGTATTTGAAGATCCACGCTTTTCCGGCGGCACAGGGGCTGTCGCCGCAGCGCTTGCTGATGCCCGAGCGTTTACCATCGTCGGTGGCGGCGACACCGCTGCGGCCGCCAAACAGTTCAAGGTCGATCGCGATATGGACCATGTGTCCACCGGTGGTGGGGCGTCGCTCGAATTGATCGAAAAGGGCGACCTGCCCGGACTCGCCGCCCTGAGAGGAGCCCCAAATGTCGGCTGACAGACGCCCGCTAATCAGCGGCAACTGGAAGATGAACCACAACCACCTGGAAGCAATCCAGTTGGTGCAGAAGCTTGCGTATGCCATCGACCGAGACGACTACGCCGCAGTGGATGTCTCGGTGCATCCACCGTTCACCGACCTGCGGTCGGTGCAGACGGTCTTGCAGGCGGATCAGGTTCCGATCTTCCTCGGTGCACAGACGACTCAGGAGGCTGAGCGGGGGGCATTTACCGGTGAGGTGTCTGCCTCGATGCTCGCGAAGCTGGATGTCTCTTATGTGATCGTCGGGCACTCCGAGCGTCGCGAACTGTTCGCCGAGAGCGACGCCGACGTCAATGCCAAGGCTCGTGCGGTTCTGGGGGCTGGGATGACCCCTATCGTCTGCGTCGGTGAGACGCTTGACGAGCGGGCTGGTGGCCGGGCGGAGGCACGGGTGACTCAGCAGTTGACGGGCAGTCTTTCTGGCCTGAAGGCCGATGCCATCGCCGATCTCGTGATCGCTTACGAGCCGGTCTGGGCTATCGGTACGGGTGAAACCGCTATGCCGGCCGACGCGCAGCAGATGTGCTCTCATATCCGGTCCTGCATCGGGGCAACATTTGGGGCGGAAGCAGCCGCTGCGGTTCGGATCCAGTACGGCGGTTCGGTCAAACCTGGGAACACGCCGGAATTGATGGCGCAGCCCGACATCGATGGCGCGCTCGTCGGCGGAGCCTCTCTCGATGCTGATGACTTCGCCCGTATTGTGAAGTACCGGCTCTATCAGGTCTGAAGTTGCGTTGCCGGAGGGATCGCCGCAGTTGGTATCCTCACGGCTGTGATTTGGCTCGTGGCTCCCTTGCATCTGATCTCGGCACTTGTCCTCGTTTTTCTCGTGCTGCTGCACAGCGGGAAGGGCGGAGGCCTCTCCGACATGTTCGGTGGTGGGGCCGGAGCCGCAGCCGCCGGTTCGACCGTTGTGGAGCGAAACCTCGACCGCATCACCGTGATTGCTGCACTGATCTTCGGTTTCAGCTCTGTCGCCTACGGTCTGATCTTCTGAACGAAGCATTCGTGGTCTTCGCACTGCAAAAAATCTGGATTGAGCCGATGGAAGAGACGTGACCTGCTACCTGATGCGTCTGCGCCGTCTCTTCGCTGTGTTTGCGCTGTCGGTGCTCGCAGCCGCTTGTGCGACGGACGCACCGGCCCTCGGCGATCAGCCTGCAGCGCCAGCTGGTGATTCCGCTGCGCTCGGTGCGGACTCTGGCGGAGATGCTGATATTGAGGAAGCGGTGGACGACACCGCGTCAGACGGCGGGTCGGAAACGACTACTCGGACGTTGCGGTTGGCAATCGGCACAAATTGGTCGGGCGATCCTGCGGACGCGGGGCCGGCATCCGTGGGTGCACGTCTCATCGCCGGACTCTTGCACGAAGGCTTGACCGCAATTGCAGCTGATGGAACGCCGAAGCCAGGATTGGCGGAGCGTTGGTTTGTGTCCGACGACCGGCTGGAGTGGACGTTCGTGCTGCCCGAAGGACTGGCCGACGGGCTCGGCGAGGCGTTGACGGCTGGTGATGTCAAGGCAAGTTTCGAGCGGCTCGCTGATCGAGGACCGTACGACCAGCTCGTAATCGCGCTGGCGGTGATCGACGGCTGGACCGAGTTCGCGAGAGGCGAGGCCATCAGCGCAGTAGGCCTTGATGCCCCGGACGATAAGACGTTGGTGATCACGCTCAAGGCACCCTACGAACCACTCTTGGAGCTTCTGGCCGCACCGGGATACGGCGTCACGGGAACGAGCGTCGACGGCGAGATCAGAACCACCGGTTCGTATCGAGCGACCAGCGACCCGAACTGGCTCGAAGCTGTCGATCCTGCTGCTGTGATCGATCGGATAGAGCTCGTCCGCAGCGACGGGAACGGGGGAGCGCTTCTTGCGTCACGTCGCGTCGATTTCGCCGTGCTGGCAGCCGACGACGGTGGTACAGAGGTGCCTGGTGATGTCCTCCGGCAGCCACTCGACCTTCGCGTGGGCATCGCGGCTCGATTCGCCGAGCCAGCGTCTCGAGTTGCGACGCTGGCAGCGCTGCGGGCAGAAGAACTGGTTGTCACCGTTGCGAACGGGAGCCTCGATGTGAGTGGAACGCTCGAGCCTTCGCCTGCGTCGCTGCCTGCAGCTGTGACGGTGCATGTCCCGACCGGAGAGCTGGAGCCGCTCGGTGCAGAAGTTGCGGCCCAGTTGAGGGCCGCAGGGATCGAGGTTTCGTTGATTGTCCTGGCACCGTCAGATTTCGCTGCGGCGATCGCCAACGGTGACGCGACGCTGTTCCCAATAGTCTCTGCGGGCGGTTCTTGGTCGCAGAGCGCAGGGCTCGCCTTAGCGGATCCAGGTGGCCCTGATGATCTCTTCGGTGTCAGCGCTGGTGCTCGCGGCGCGCTCGTGGCCGCAATCCGTGCCGAGGCCGATCCTGCCGAGCGGGCGTCGCTGGTGAGCGCGTTGGAGCGTCTGTTGCTCGAGGAAGGTCTCCTTTTGCCGGTTGCGACGTTTGAGGTTCGGGTTGGCTTGGGTGAGGACATGGATGCACTCCGAGTGCGGGCCGACGGCACGCTCGACTTGAGCTTGTTCACGGGTTGATCGGCCCCATGTGCGTTGGGTTGTGCAGCGGAGAGGTCGGTGCTGAGGGTTGTTGCGTGGGTCGATCGGACCGGCTCCTGTTGAGCCAGTAGGCATCTGATCGCGACGCCAGGGGCCGGACGGCTCCGGCTGCGAGGCCGATGCCTGAACGTCCCCTCCCCGATGGCGCGGGAACGCAACCGATACTTCACCTCGACGCTTTTTTCGATCGCCGAACCCAGGTGGCGGTTCAACCCGGAGGAGATAGAATTACGGTCCGCATCTGCCCCGGTGGATGCCCACGTCGGAGTGGTGGAATTGGCAGACACGCAGGCTTAAGGTGCCTGTGCCCGCAAGGGCGTGGGGGTTCAAGTCCCCCCTCCGACAC
>CAJQPN010000002.1 GCA_905480195.1 uncultured Acidimicrobiales bacterium | reverse complement strand
AGTTGTCGGGCAGCTCGTAGCCCGACTCCTCGAGCGCTACGACGTTCGACTGATCGTGGCCGCCGGTGGTGTCGTGTCGTCGATCAGCCTTTACCTGCTCGGCAGTGTCGACTCGGTCACCGAGCTCTACGTGGTCTACGTGTTCTTCGCAATCGGCTTCGCGCTCGTGGGCCTGATCCCGGCGACCACGCTCGTGACTCGGTGGTTCCACCTGCGGCGGGCGACTGCGTTGTCGATCGCATCGACCGGTTTATCGGTCGGAGCGTTCACGCTGAGCGCGCCCGCGTCGGCGCTCATCGACGATCGAGGCCTCAACGAGGCCGCACCGATCCTGGCGCTGATCTATCTCGGGCTGACTTGCCTTGTCGTTCCGTGGCTGTGGCCGTCACCGGAGTCGCGGGGGCTCGAACCGGACGGCCGAGCGACCGAAGGCGTCAAGGTCGGGGCGGTAGCCGAAGGCATTCCCTACGAGCAGGCGATTCGTACCCGCTTCTTTGCGGTGCTCGCCGCAGCGTTCGTGCTGGCCATGGGCGCGCAAGTCGGTGGCCTGTCACAGATGGCGAACCTCGGCTCTGAGCGGATCGACCGCGCTGCGGGGGCCGCAGCGATCACAGCGTTGGCCCTCGGCAGTGTGATCGGGCGCCTGGTCGGGGGGATCCTCGCCGACCGCCTGCCGTTGATCCGGCTCGCCACAGCGCTTTCGATCGGGCAGGGCATCGCGCTGATCGGTATCGGTCTCGCCGACTCACGGGTCACACTCGTCGTCGTCGCCTTCTTCTTCGGCACGACCGTCGGCAACCTGTTGATGCTTCAGCCATTGATCACCGCAGCCGGATTCGGCGTACTCGCCTATCCACGGATCTTCGCCCTGTTGAGCCTGATCGTCACGGCCGGCGTCGCCGGGGGCCCGTTCCTGCTCGGCTTCCTTCGAGACCAGTCGAGCTACCGGACCAGCTACGCCGTAGCAGGCTTCCTCAGCTTCGCCGCTGCGGCGGTCTTTGCCGCCACGCGCACGGCCCGACCAAGCCCGGAGACAGTGGCCGGTTAGCGATACGCGAACAACGCCGGCGTGCCACCGGTGTGGATGAAGACGACATCGTCATCGGCCGACCATCGCCCAGCGCGGACGTGGTGGACCAGGCCCGCCATGGCCTTGCCGGAGTAGACGGGATCGAGCAGCAGGCCCTCGAATCGAGCGCACAGAGTGACCGCTTCGTGCATCTCTTCGGTGGGAATGCCGTACGCCTCACCAACATGGGAATCGTCGATCACGACGGCATGGGGCCCAAGCGAACGTTCGATGCCGATATGGGCAAATACACCCTCGGCAAGACTGCGAACGATCGGGCCAAGATAGCTTTCGGCCGCGCCGGCAGAGATCCCCAGGAGCGGAACCTCGCTGCGCTTGATCGCAAGCCCCGCAACGAGACCCGCCTGGGTGCCTCCGCTTGCGGTCGCGTGCACGATCTCGTTCGGTTCAAAGCCACGCTCGTCGGCCTGGCGGAGAATCTCGACAGCCGCCGTGCGATAGCCGAGCGCGCCGACAACATTCGAACCGCCAAGCGGCACGATGTACGGCGTGCGCCCCTCGGCGCGGAGTTCATCGGCCCGACGTTCCATCTCGACCGTTGTGTCGGTGCCCCTGTCGAAGTCGAGTACCGAAGCGCCAAGAAGCCGGTCGAGCTGCAGATTGCCACCATGCTGGTAGTCGTCACTCCAGTCGGGGAAGCGATGTTCGATCAAGAGCTCGCAGTCGAGGCCAAGCCGGGCGGCCGCAGCGGCAGTCTGGCGGCAATGGTTGGATTGGGTCGCGCCCGTCGTGAGCACGATGTCGGCGCCGAGTTCGCGCGCCTCGGCCAGGAGGTATTCGAGCTTGCGGACCTTGTTGCCACCCATGGCCAGGCCGGTCTGGTCGTCGCGTTTGACCCAGATACGGGGTCCGCCGAGTTCGGCCGACAGTCGCGGCAGCGGTTCGAGGGGCGTCGGGAGTTGCGCAAGTGGGACGTGTGGGATTCCGGGCATGTCAGCTCCCATCGAGAGGTGGTCGCAACCTAACCCGTCCGATCCCCGAACAAGACCGCTGGCGCGACAAGATCGACGAACAGGTTGACCGCACCTGTCTCGGCATCGAGGTGTAGTCCATCGGTGCGCGGATAGCGCTCGGGATCAGCCTCGATCACAGGGCCCACGTCGAGCACGTATACATGCGGTTCATCCTCGACCGCTGCAACGATCTGGTTATACGCCCCCATGCGCTCAGGGCTGTAGCCGGGAAGCAATTCGGTCTTGATCGGTACGGGTGGGGTGAGGATCACCACCACTGCGTCGACCTCAGCGGCTTCCGCAACCATCGAGTCATACGCGAATCGCATCACGGGGCCGAGCACATCATCGGTGATGTCGTGCCACTCACCCGTTTCGATCAAGCGGTGGTCTATGAACGCCGCCCCGTGGTCCATGACCACGACGAGGTCGATGTTGTCGGTGATCCGAGTTCGGCATGCTTCCTCGAGCGAGTCGAAGAACGGCGTGACCCAGTCGGCCCACGAGTGCGGGCCGAACGCCGGGGAGCAGGCCCCCCATGCTCGAATCGTGGCCGAGCCGCCATTTGCTTCAACCCATCCGGTGAAGGCACCCCGAGCCTCGAATGCTGCCGAGTCACCCACGAGGAGCACCGACGCGCCGGTCGGCACCTCGATTGGCCAGGTTGGTTTTCCGCTCGTAGGCGGTGCGGTCCCGGATGTCGCCTCAGTGGTAGGCGGTGGAGTCGGGAGAGTCGATTCAGGAGCGGTCGTCTTCGTGACAAGGGCGGCAGCAGTGGCAGCAGCTATCTCATCTTCAGCGGTTCCGTCGAAGCCGATCGCTGCGACCGCGAATGTCGACGCAAGCACGGCGGTCGCCCCTCCCAGGGCGAACATCGGCCGGCGGAGCCGGTTGCCGCTGCGAATCGGGCGCTCGATCAGCCGATGCGACACCTCGGCGAGCCCCAGTGCGGCCGAAACCGCCACGGGAGGCGGCGCGTCGAGCAAGACCAGCAGCGGCCAGTGGAAGAGGTAGATCGCGTAGCTTCGGCGCCCCAGCCAGCCGAGGACCACCCCGCCGAACAACACATCGGCCAGCCGGCGATCGGTCACCGCCCACGCCACAACGACCGAGGCAGCTACCGCCAGCCCGAGCAGGACGCCACGCGCCACCAACGGATCGTCCTCGGGCAGGGTCGCAATGAGAAACGCAATGCCCCCAAAGGCGACGACGGCGGCCGATGTGGGAACTCGAAGACTCGGGCGGTGCAGAACCGCAACAGCGACCACTGCGCCGGCCAGAACCTCCGCAAAGCGCACTGGCGTCGCGTAATACGCGTCGGCCGTGTCCCACCACACGGCGTAGCCGACGACCACCACCGCCGTTCCGGCGATGAGCGCCCGGCGTGGGCCGAAACCGAGTAGGAGCAACGGCCAGACCACGTAGACCTGCTCTTCGATCGCCAGGCTCCACATGTGCGCGAGCGGCGAAGGCGACTCGAAGATCTCCCAGTAGCCGTCCCCTGAAGCCGCCGCCCACCAGTTGTGGACATACAGGGTCGCAGCGAGCGCTGCCTTCAGCGTGTCGGCAACCTCGCCATCGATCACTACCACGGCCAGAACCGTCGCGGCGATCGTGGTGAGCGCGGCGGGCAGCAATCGGCGGGCTCGGCGGCTCCAGAACGATGCGAGCGATGCCCGGGCCAGGACGTGGTCACCGAGCAGGATTCGGGTGATCAGAAAGCCTGACAGCGTGAAAAAGACCGAGACGCCGATCCAACCGCCCGGCAGCAACTCTGGCCATGCGTGGTAAAGCACCACGCCAAGCACCGCAAGCCCACGCAACCCGTCAAGGGCACGGATGTGGCGGTGGTCGGTCACGGTCGCCAGTCT
>CAJQPN010000001.1 GCA_905480195.1 uncultured Acidimicrobiales bacterium | reverse complement strand
CCGTATCTCGCTGGGGTCTCGCTCGGGATGGTCCTCTTGGCCTTCCTCGCCACCCGTGACCGCCCATCGGTGTTGCGTCGCGCGGCGCTGTGGGCGGTCGGAACCACGACCGTCTATCTCGTTGCCGGCCTCGGCGTGCCTGCATTGCTTCGTTGGCTGGCGCCCGAGCAGACCGAGATTCTCTCAGCGCTCCTCACGGCGGTGCTGCGAAGCACGCTCATGCCGTCGTTGATGCTTGGCGGTGCTGGTGCTGTGCTGTTTGTGGCGTCGTGGATCTGGCCTGACGCCGGTGCGCGCCGAGGACGGTCCACCCGCGCTGCTGAGCCGAAGCCGGGTTTGCCCCGCTCTGAGACACCGGCTCATCGGTTCACAGAGTCCGTCGCCCATTCGAGTGCAGCGAGTCCCGAGTCCGTCTACGCGCCGCTCGCGCCGACGCCGGTCGAGGAGCAACCGGCAAGCGAGCAGCCACCCACTACGCACGTGCCTCCCGTCCGACCCCAATCTTCGGCGCCTCCACAGCAGCCGGTCACTCCGCCGTCGACCCCGATTGTTCCGGCGCCGACGCCGTCCTCCAACCCGGTTGTCGATCCGTTCGCCGCGCCGCCGAGCGAACCAGGTGCGTCGAAGGTGCGCTTCGACCATCTGCCGCCGCCCGTTGTCACCGGCGGCATCGACGCCATGCCGCCGAGGGAGCCACCACCGTTCCGCCCCACGCTGCCGACGCGTGCGGCGCCGAGCGAGTCGGTATCGCTGCCGGCATGGACCGGTGACCTCACCCCGACACCCGCCCCCGATCCCCGCTCACGCCCGCCGCGTTGGGTCGACGGGCACGGCTGGGTGCTCGAACCTGACGACGAGCGGCCGATCCCGAACAACGCCCGCTATGTCGAGGGCGTCGGGTATGTCGTGCCGGGGCCACCACCCCGGTCGTGAGGCCATGGGCTAGTTGATGCCCTTGTCGGCGCCCTCCCAATAGGGGGCGCGGAGCTTGAACTTCTGGAGCTTGCCGGTAGCGGTTCGAGCGAGCTCGTCACGGAACTCGACGGAGGTCGGACACTTGTAGTGCGCAATCTTCGCCCTGCAGTGGTCGATGAGATCGCGTTCGGTGACCTCAGAACCGGCACCGACGACCACCAGCGCCTTGACTGTCTCACCCCACTTCTCGTCGGGAACGCCGATCACCGCCACCTCTTCGACTGCAGCATGCGAGAAGAGGCAGTCCTCGACCTCGATGGACGAGACGTTCTCGCCACCGGAGATGATGACGTCCTTCTTGCGGTCCTGCAGGCTCACGTAGCCGTCGTCGTCGATGAACCCCCCGTCGCCGGTGTGGAACCAGTCATCGGCGAGCGCTTCAGCGGACGCCTCGGGGTTGTTCCAATACGACTTCAAGATGTGGTTGCCGCGCGCAAGGACTTCGCCCTCCGGGTTGACCGCCATCGTGATACCGACCGCAGGCACACCCTGCCGGCCGAGCTTCGCCGCCCGCTCGGCCGGCGTGTCATCGTCCCATTCGGTCCGGCTGCGGTTAATCGTGAGCAGGGGAGCAGTCTCGGTCAGGCCATAGATCTGGATGAACTCCCATCCCAGCTCGGTCTCGACCCGCTCGATGGTGCGAGTCGGGGGCGGCGCACCGGCAACAATCATGCGCACCTTGTCTTTGCCGGGGATCTCGCCGTCCCAGTCCGCAGCAGCGTCGAGGATGGCGGCGACCACGGCGGGCGCACCACACAACAGGGTGACGCCGAACTTCTCGATGCGACGAAGGATCTCGGGGCCGTCGACCTTGCGGAGGTTGACCTGCGGGACGCCCATGGCCGTCGTGGCATACGGCATGCCCCAACCGTTGCAGTGGAACTGCGGAAGCGTGTGGAGATAGACGTCACGGTCGTTGACACCGGTGTGCCAGCCGAAGATTGCCGCGTTGCTCCACAGGTTGCGATGGGTCATCTCGACACCCTTGGGGCGAGCAGTCGTGCCAGATGTGTAGTTGATGGTGGCGGTGGCATCCTCCTGCGGAGTCCACGGCCGGGCTTCGACGCCCATCTTGAACAACGAGTCGGACTCTTCGCCGGAAATCAGCCGATGCTTGACCTTGATGTCGCCCAACGTGGACTCAAGTTCCGGGTCCATGATCAGCACGTCGCAGCCCGAATGATCAACGATGTATTCGACCTCGTCGGGGCCGAGTCGGAAGTTGATCGGTACGGCCACTCGGCCCCAGGCACTGGCCCCGAACAGGGTCACGAGCAGACGGGCCGAGTTCTGCGACACGATGCCCACACGGGCGCCCTGCTCGAGTCCGAGGTCGTCGAGACCGGCCGCCATGCCGTGGGCGAGGTCGTAGAACTGGCTGTAGGTGAGATCGCCGAGGCTCGGTGCGGGCTGGTCGGGCTCATCGAAGACGCCGACTCGATCGCCGTAGACGATCCGGGCCCGCTCCAGATGATCGCGGATGGTCATCGGTGTCTGCATTGGTTCTCCCACAAACTCGTCAACGTCGGGGTCAGCTTCGCGGCTCACGTCGGTGCGGGCAAGCGGTGCAAGACTGTTGCACATGGCAGTGCGGGTCGACAGATGGTTGTTCTCGGTGCGGGTCTACAAGACGCGGACCGTGGCCGCCGAGGCGTGCACGACCGGACGGGTGAAGGTCAACGGCACGATCGCCAAGCCGGCGACCAAGATCACCGTCGGCGACCGAGTGCAGGCCACCCGAAGGGACCGCGTGCTCGTCTATGAGGTCGTGAGCTTGATCGAGAAGCGGGTGTCGGCCGCCCGGGCCGCCGAGTGTGTGATCGACCATTCGCCACCGCCATCCGAGCGGTCAGCGGACTTCGTCGAAACACCGGTGTTCGCCCGGCGTGATCGGGGTGCCGGACGACCGACCAAACGCGACCGCCGGATGATCGACAAGCTCCGCGGCGAACGGCGTTAGTTCGCAGTGCGCTCGGCGTTGCGGCGTTCGATGATCTGGCGCAACTCGCCGTGGCTGATATCGCCGCGAAACAGACTGGCGAGGAGGCTGCCGAACGGACGGCGAGGCCAACGTTCGTCGTCGACCAGATGGACGTCGCTCGACCATGACCCGTTCGCGTTGAACTCGTAGGAGCGGTAGCCAGGCGGTAGCCAGGTCTGCGGCGCCATCGAGAAGTTGTTCTTGAGTGACGGGGCGACGGCGACCGGGCAGCCGTCGATCTCGTAGTCGTCGGGCACGTGGGTGTGGCCACCGCCGAACCCCCGGACCTGCGGAAGCTCACTCAGAAGGGCTCGCCACTCCGCCTCGTAGGCTGCGTCCTCGGTGAGCCCGAGTGGGGCAGCCGGTGGATGGTGGAGCCAGATGAAGACGTGCTCGGCCGCGATCGTGTCGCAGGTCTCGCGGATCCATGCCGTCTCGCGCGCACCGAGAACGCCGTTGGAATTCAGCCGGACCGGTGGGGGAGGGTCCGCAACCGTTCCGGAAGCTTGGGGGAGGAGCGTCCCGGCGGCAGAGTCGACGAACACATGGGCCCAGGTGTCGATCTCGATGACTCGCGACGTGCTCACGCCGGGGCGGCCGATACGTGCTGAATAGTGTCCGAAGTGGTCGTGGTTACCCGGGCATACATTGACGGGCACGTCGAATCGAGAGAACGCCTCAGCCGCTTTTCGGTACTCGTCGGTGAAGCCGTTGTCGGCGATGTCGCCGGTCACGACGATCATGTGAGGGTCGTGGTTTGCTGCGATGTGGGTGAACACCGCATCGAAGGCTGCATCGGTGTCGTATGCGCCCTCACCGCCCTCGGCGAGCGCATCGTCTTTCAGGAAGTGGGTATCGGAGAGTTGGACGATACGGAATGGTGATTGCATGGGTAGACGCTGTCGCAGGTCGACGCCGGACGCAACCGTTTGTGCCCGCCACAGGAAAGTGTCGGGCTGACAGAAGGTGTCGTGGGTCGTATCGTCCGCCTAGGTGAAATCAGCGTTGATGCACGGTCCGACCGTCAACCCACACCTGGCGGATGTCAGAAGTCTGGGCGAGGCGAACGACCTTTTCGAACAGCCGCTCATCATCGTCAAGCTCGGCGTGGCGGCGAATGACACCGTGGCGGTGGTCGAGGTCGATCGCCACCGCATCGAATCGTCGGCCCGGCTCGAGGACGCCGAGAGGAAGGCCGAGGGCTTCAGCACCGCCGGCGGTGGCAAGCCAGAACGCGGTCGTGGTGTCGATCGATGCGTCGGGGGCGCCGCGCGCAACACTCGGAAGTCCGGCATGAACGCCGTCGCGACGCAGGCGGCTCATCGTGACTGCCTCGTGGCACTGCTGGAGGACTCCGGGCCGAACACCGGCTCCGATGTCTGTCCCCAAACCGACCCGTACACCGGCAGTGAGCAACTCGGGGAGGGGAAGGACGGCGTTGGCGAAATAAGCGTTGCTGACCGGGCAGTGGCCGATCACGGCACCGCGCGCGGCGATGAGTGAGATGTCGGCGTCGGTCACGTGGTTGCCGTGAGCGAGCACGGTGTGGTCTCGCAGCAGACCGAAATCGTCGAGGGCGCTCGTGTCGGTGGTGCCGAACCGCTCGAGGGCGTGGGTGTGGTGCCAGTCCGACTCGGAGCAGTGCGTCTGAATCCGTACACCGGTGTCCTCGGCGAGCGTTCCGAGACCGATCAGCAGTTCGTCGGTGCAGGCCGGAAGGAAGCGGGGCGTGATGATCGGCATGACGAGGCCACGATCGGCGTCGGCGGCGCGGATGGCTTCGATCGAGCGAGCAGACGCCGTCAAGCCAGATGCGGCATCGGCATCTCGATACCACTCCGGCGTTGCGTCGGGATGATCCATCGCCACTCGGCCGACGAAGGCGCGCTGCCCGGCCTCGGCGCATGTTTCGGCCAAGACGAGCGTTGCCGCCTCGTGCACACTCGCGAAATAGACCGCCGTCGTGGTGCCGTGGGCAAGAAGCGTGGTGACCAGATCGCGATAAACGACGCCGGCCATCGCCGTGTCGGCGAACCGCGCCTCGAGCGGGAAGGTGTAGGTCTGCAGCCAATCCTGCACCGGCAGGTCAAGCGCAGTTCCGAGCTGCTGCCATTGGGGTGCGTGGACGTGAAGATCGATCAGGCCGGGAACGAGGACCGTTTCGCTGCCGAGGTCGAGATGGTTGCGTGACCGGGCCCGCAGGTCTGCTGCTGCGTCTCCGTCGGCGGGTGCAACCGCCGCGATCTGGCCATCGACGACGGCGATGACAACACGGTCGCGCTCAAGCGTCGACGGATTCGGAGTCTGGTAGCGGATCGCTTCGACCGTGAAGTCACTCACGAGTCGGCGTCGGCCTGGTCACTCTCAAGATGGCCACGTCGGTGCCCGCCGGTCCAGTCCTCGAATGTGGGCTCGTCTCCAAGTGCGCCGGTGATCCGCAGCTGGGGGACTTCACGCAGGCTCCGCTTCATCTCGGCAAACCCGGGAAACGCCGCCAGTGCGGTGACTGCGTTCCACAGGGGAACCGCCTCGTCGGGGCTGGGAATGCGGCTGATGACTGGACCGAAGAAGGACAACGCGGTGCCGTCAGTTCGGTTGAACGTGATGATCGGAGTGCCGACATCGCGGCCGGTTCGCTCGAGCGCCAGTTCGGTTTCCGCATTGAGCTCTGCATCCCGTGACAAGTCGTCGAGCGCGTCGGCGAACCGCTCGTCGACGCCGGCGGCTGCCAGCACAGCGCGGGCGTGTGCCTTCGACGACAGGGCAGCATGGACCTCGTGGCGGTCTTCGTGCGCTGCGTCCCAGTAGCTCTCGCCGTAGGCCTTCACCAGGGAGGCCATGGCATCGCGACCGAGCTCGGATCGCACGGCAGCAGCGACTCGCAAGAAGCGGAGGCCGGCCGTGTGGCCGTGCTCGTACGCGGGTGGAAACTCGGTGGCGTAGTTCTTCTCTTTGTTGAGGAGTCGTAGCGAGATGAATCGCCAGTCAACCGTCATGCCGGTCTTCGCAGCGACTTCCTCGACCCACCGAGACGTGATCCAGGCGAACGGGCACACCGGATCCCAGAAGAATTCGATGTCGTAGGCGATGTCGTCGTCGGTTCTCATGCAGAGATCAATCCTCGTGGTCGTTCACTGTTCCGCAGCATCGTGAGGCAACGAACCCCGAGCGGCACGAAGGTAGCCGTACGGCGTTGCGGGAGCGAAGTTACTCACCCGGCTGGTGTACACGTCCGCGTACTTCTCGACCTGTCGGGCGAACAGGCTCTTGTCGATACCGGCCCGCATCAGCGGACCCCAGTTGGTATTGCCCTGAACGGCAGCCGATCGGGCGAGTGGCGCAATTGCATCGTCGATGGCGGAAACCTGGCGGGCGATGGCCTCGATCTCGGCATCGACCGCGTCATGGTTCGCCCCGTCGACCACCAGGTGTCGGCGCTGCAAACGCAACGTCGCATGCCGCTGTTCAAGGTTGATCTTGGTGGCCATACCTGCACGGAGATGGTGTTCGTCGTCGGCGAACTCTGCCGCTGCGCGGACTTCGGCCTCGATCTCGCGGGCGATCAGCGCCGTACGCCACCGAAGCACGTCCTTGGTGACGTGAACGTCGCCGAAGAGATGGTCACCCACATAGAGGAACTGGCTGGCTTCGTGTCCCAGGGCCCGCTCGACCATTCGGGCGTTGCCGCCGTGGTAGACCTCGCCCGCTTCGAGTGGCCCGAAGTGCGGTTCGAGATGACCGGCGGCTTCGTCGACGAGCCGATAGATCGGTCCTTGCTCCTCGAAGAATCGTGGCTTGGCCGCCGCCACGATGACGATGTCAAACAGGTCGCGCCAGGTCTGGCCGGAACCCATGTCGTTGTCGAAGCACCAACTCATCATCTTCTGCGTGTACCACCACTCCGAATTGGTCACGAGGAGCAGTTGCTTGCCGGCGAGACGTTGATCGTGGAGCGTGTCGATCAGACCCGGATCTCGGTCGACGAAGCGCTCTGGATCGTCGACGATCTGTTGCTTGAGCGCTCCTTCGAGGTGTGCCACGCCGAGCGCCTGGTCGATGGCTCGATACAGCGCGACGTACGAGTGGACACCGGGAAGGGGGGTCCGGTCGTGAATCTCGACGAGCTGGGTCCACAGCGACGCGCGGCTCAGCTCGAACAACGTGTTCATGAACTCGAAGCGGTCGTCGCGAAGCTCGATGACAGTGCCGTCGTAGCTGGTCCGCTGCTCGTCGAACGACAACACGTCCGACCCGTGCTGAGCGCGAACGACGTAGCCGAATCGGGTCGCCTTCACCAGGTTGCCGAGGTCGAGGTCGAAGGTCAGGCCCAGTGTGAACGCGTCGGGGTCGAACTCGAGGTCGTCGACGGGCCACCCCTCGGCGTGAAGGTGGGCCCGTGCGTGTTCGAACGCTGCTCGTTCCCACTCATCGACGCGGTAGTGAATGAGCGTGTAGTCCATGTCGTAGCCGATGGCCCGCACGCCGCGGAGATTGAGTGTCCGGTTGCAGAACAGACCGCGTTCGGGGGGCAGCGCAAGGGTCACGGTTCGATCATCGCATCTTGAAGGAACGACGGACGGGTTCGATCGCATCGACATAGTCAGCGAGCCGGGCAGCAACCTCCATTGGGGCCTCGGGGTCGTCGGGTTCGGGCGGATCCCACACCTCCGAGATCCGAGTCCACTCGTGCATTCCGATGAACGGCCCAGCTTCGGCTTGGGTGCCGAGTCGCTGGCGCCAGCTCGCCTCCTCGGTGAGGAGTGCGGCCAGTACTGCCTCGTTGCGGGACGGATCGCGGTGTTCGGCGTGGAAGCCGATCTCGCATGAGACGCCACCGTCAACGCGGATCAGCTGCGCTTCGTAGTGCTCCTTGACGCTGCGGCCGTCGGTGGTGTCGAACCACACTTTCAGCCCCCGCCCATGAGCCGACGCATGCAGGGCGCCGTGTGCGTCGTCGACGAAGCCCTCGAACGCGTCGAGTACCTGGTCGAAGAAGCGGTTTTGCATGGTGGTGATCAGTGGATCTGGCCTGTTGCCGAACGTGGGTGGATACGGGTGACGAGGCGCCCTTCGGCCACCATGGCGGCCCGGAACTCGTCCCAATCAGGGTGCTCGTCACCGGTCACGGCTCGGTAGAGGCGGGCGAGATCGTCGACAACCGCGTCGTCGGGTGCCGACGCAACTGCAGAGAGTTCGGCTTCCGCATCGAAGGATGCGTAGCTCCAGCTGCCCGGATCGGTGATGTGGAAGACGACCCGCGGGTCGCGCCGCATGTTGTGAGTCTTGGCTCGGCTCTTGGTCAGCGAGATACAGATCGTGCCGTCGAGCAAGGCGTACACCACATCGGAGGACTGGGCACGACCGTCACGGCGAAGCGTGACAAGCACGCCGTGGGTACGAGTCGATGCCCAGTCGAGGGTGCGGTGTATGTCCATGGTGCAGGTCTAGCACCGGTGGCACGTTCGGCCATCGGCCGAAGCAAGTCGCGGTGGTTGCTGCGTCACGGTTCGTTCGCGTCCCGATGGCAGGCCGGTCCGGCATGATTGGACGATGGCTGCTCAAGATCCGACGAAGCCCAAACGACGCTGGGGCACGACGGTTCGCCATCTGACTGATGACCCCGATGCAGCGGTCGAACTTGCAGCACGCCTCGATAACGACACCATCGGCCATCTTGGTGCTGCGCTTCGCGACGAGATGCGCCGCAGGGCCATCTCTTCGGGTGATCACGACGCCATGATCGGCGAGGCGTTTGAGCACGCGTTCGGTCGCGACGGTCTCGGTAGCCCGCCGTGGATCGAAGGACAGGTCATCATCTGTCCGGGCTCGATCGTGGCGAAGAACAAGTCGAGCCATCGGTGTCGTTTCGTCAGTGTCGACGACGTGTGGATCTGGGACTCGATCGACCTCGTTCGTGAAGAGAAACGCTCACATCCGGGCCGCGAGGAAGGCTTCAAGGCCGTTGCGCTCGTGCCGGTGATCGAGGGCATGTTGCTCGACCTTGTCACCGGACGAGCTCGTGCAGGCCAGCACTCGGTTGAACATGTCGTGTCATACGAGGTGCGTTCGGGCGACCTCGTCGAGGTGAGTCAGCGCACCGTCAGCGCCCGCGATGCGAGGTGAGGTCACGGCATCGACGTGAAACCGCACGTGCGTTGTGATCGACGCGGTCACGCATCGAGAACCGCAGTGATGATCTCGATGACGGCGGTCCCGTAGCGCTCAACCTTCACTGGCCCGATGCCGGAGATGTCGAGTAGGTCGTCGTGGTTGAGAGGCCGACGGTCAGCGATGGCGTAGAGGGTGGTGTCGTTGAAGACGACGTAGGCCGGTAACCCGGCGGCCTTCGCCGTCTCGCTGCGCCAAACGCGTAGACGCTCGCGGATCTGGGCTTCCTCGATCGAGGTGGCCTCCGGCACCGAGCGGGTTGGCTTGCCGGGGCCACCGGTGCGCTTCGGCTGGATCGAACCGGCGGGATTCGGTGTGTTCGGGTCCGGTGCCTCGGTCAACTGGGCGACAAACGGTGATGTGGGCGTGCCACTGACCACGAGGGTCCGCTCGGAGGAACGAGTGATGGCGACATGAAAGACGCGCCGTTCCTCTTCGACATCGGATGCAAGACGGTGGGGCATCAGGCCGGCGGTGGCCTCATGGACGATCACGTGGGGCCACTCGCGGCCCTTGACCCGGTGGATGGTTGACAACCGCACACCTTTCCAGTCAGGGGTCACTGTGGTCAGTCGCTCGGCCAACCACGTGGGGAACGCGCTGGGGTCGGGCTGGTGTCGGGCGACGGCGAGTAGGGCGGCGAGGTCGTCGCCGTGGGCCGAGCGATCGACCGATCGTCGGCTGGCGTCGAGGCGCTGGTCGAGGGCTCGACCGAGGCCGACTTCGTCGCGAATCGCAACGAGAAGCATCTCGGTGTCGGCATCGTCGGCGAGATCGCGGATTTGTTGGAGGTCGGCAGCGAAGTCGGCGACCTTGTTCTGGTCGCGGGCCTCGTTGAGACGCGATGCGAGGTCGACAATCTCGCGAATCGAGCTTTTCTCGCCGACCCAAGACGTGATGTTGCGCCGAAGACCCCGTGGCGGGCGTCGGATCGCAGTCTCGAGTGCGTCGCCCGGCAGCGCCCGGCTCGGTGCGGTGGCGAGGCGCAGCCATGCGAGGGCTCCGGCGATGCCGGTGCGGTCGAGGAACTGGACATCGATCGGTGCCGTGGTCGCAACGCCTGCCGCGTCGAGCCCGAGCATGGGACCGAGCAAGGTGGCGTTCACTCGGGCGAGGACCGCGATGTCGGTGGGCCGGACCCCCTGATCGATCAGCGTCAGTACGTGCCCAACGGTGACCGAGCTCGGATCAGGGCTGCTGCGGTGCTCGAGTGCCATGCGGTCCCGGTCGCGGTTTGGCGCGGCTCGAATCGTCTTCGCGAGACGCCTGCGGTTGTGTTGCAGGAGTGTCGACGCGCCGCCGACCACCGCCGGCGCGCAGCGATAGTTGACGTGGAGATCGTATGAACCGGATCCGGGGAAGAGATCGGTGAAGTCGATGAGCCAGGCCGGTGATGCGCCGGCATAGCCGTAGATGGTCTGGTCGTCGTCACCCACTCCGAACACGTTTGCTTCGGGCCCGGCGAGGAGACGGATCAGTAGTACGTGGGCAGGCGTTAGATCTTGGAACTCGTCGACGAGCACGATCTGACAGACCGCTCGTGCGGTGCTGCGTGCGGCGGGATCGGTGAGCAGCACCTCGATCGCAGCGAGAATTTGTTCGTCAAAGTCGAGTGCACCGGCGTGGGCGAGGCGGTCGCGGTACTGCTGGGCGACAGAGGGGAAGTCACGAATGTCGCCACCGAACTCGGTCTCGACGTTGGCGGGATCTCGCAGCCCGAGTCGGGTGGCGGTGAGCGCTTCGATCCACACTGCCAGCGGGTCGGCCATGGCTTGCCGGCGCCCCGGCACGAGATCGTCGAGGATGCGACGGACCCGACGTTCGTCGATGACGTCGGACCCCCGCCGACTCAGCGGTGGCCGGAACGGCGCTCGTCCCGCCACGATGGCAAGAGCGAGGCTGTTGAGGGTGCGGATCTCGAGACCGGGCAGATCGCTCGTTCGCGTTTGCATCTCTTCACGGGCTCGGACGTTAAATGCGACGAGGCAGATGGCGCGTGGATCGACCCCCCGGTCGCGAATCAGGTGACGGGCCCGCTCCGTGAGGACGCGAGTCTTGCCGGACCCGGCGGGCGCAATGATTCGTGCACCTGCCCCCGAATGGGCGACCGCAGCGAGTTGGTCCGGGGCGAGGTCGGCGCCCGGTTCGGCAAGCCGGAGGGGGGTGAGCGATCCGCATCGGAGGTTTGAGGCCGGCACGACAGATGCGCCGCTGATCGCTCCGAACCAGTGCAGCGGACCGCCGTCGCACCACACAGGCCCGTCGGGACCAATGACGTCACCGGGTCCTGAGTCGGCGAGGACAGCGCCCGCCGCAAGCGCAAGGTCGACTGCTGCGATGGTGGGTCGATTGGCGTTTCGAGCGTCAACGGCGTGCGACACGACGAGATGAAGGAGCTGGTCGCCCGGGAGGTCGGTGTCGGGTGCCAGATGCCAGTAGTCAACAGGGAGTATGGGGTGAGCGTCGGGCAGCCCTCCTGTCAGCCGAACCACGACTCGGCGGCGTTGGATTCGATAGGCGACCAGTTCGTCGAGCAGGATCTCATCAGGGGCTTCGCCGTCGAGCTCGATCACTGGCGCGTCGACCCACGGTCCCGCGACCGGATCGGTAGGACCGACGACGAGGTTGCGGGCAAGTTCGGGTGGTCCGGCCAGTCGTTCCCAGTCGACCGGCAAGGCAGTGGCGTCGGCTCCGGTGGGCAGCTGCTTTGAGGTAGCGGTGTCGTCGCTCGACGTCATTGCCGTGGGTGAGCCGGAGCAGGCGCGCACGTCCACCACGGTCAGGTGGGTGCCTCCGCAGTGACCGCAGTTGATCATCGCCATCGACCCTATGGCACGAGTGCGACAGCCGACGTGCTCGCCGCTGGGCTTGGTGAGTTCTCGCGTTCATCATGCGCCGGGCGGGCCGCTCGAGCCGAAGAACGTGGTCGGCCGCACCCGTTGGGTAAGACTCTGGGCATGGGCTGGCTCAGTTGGATCATTCCAGGGCTCCTCTCCGGCGCGCTTGCGCGGCTCCTCGTCCCCACCGGCAGACCCATCGGCTTCATCGGTTCGGTCGTTGGCGCAATGGTCGCGTTGCTCTTCGTACGGCTGGGGAAGGACTGATGTCGCTGCGTACGGCGATGGCCGATCTGAAGCGGGCCGGAACCGCCCAGAACTGCAAGATCTATGCCCGCCGCGGCGCCGGCGAGCCGATGTTCGGGGTGAGCCACAGCGATCTGAACACGCTCGCCAAGAGGTACCAGGGGCAGCACGAGGTCGGCCTCGAGCTGTTCGCATCCGGCAACCACGATGCCAGGCAACTGGCCGCAAAGATCGTCGACCCTGGCCGTTTCACCAACACGCTTGCCGACACGTGGGTCCGAGCGGTCGGCTGCTCTCTCACTGCCGAAGCCGTTGCCGGCGTTGTGTCGAACTCTCCAGTTGCCCGCAGCCGGAGCGATGCCTGGCGTGATCGCAAAAGCGAGTGGATCGCTGCCACCGGTTGGGCGGTTCTGGCCTGTGCTGCTGAGGACGCTTCGGCGTGGTCGACCAACGACCTGCAGGCCCTCCTCAAACAGATCGGCTCAGAGATCCACGATCGACCGAATCGCGTTCGGCACGAGATGAACATGGCGGTGATCGCGATCGGTCTCCGGAGTCCCGGGCTTCGTCGGAACGCTCTTGCCACGGCGAAGCGGATCGGGCCTGTCGTCGTCGATCACGGTGAGACGAACTGCAAGACTCCGGCGGCGGTCGGCTACATCGAGAAGACCGTGGCCTACCGGTTGGCAAAAGCCGCCCGCGACGAAGCGAAGGGTTAACGCTAGATCCGGCTGATGTCGCCGCGGTTCGGTGCCGAGCGGTTCGGCGCAATCGCCGGACGAGCCATCTGGATCAGGCGCACGACGCGCTGGCGGTGGCCCTCGAATGGCTCGAGGAGTTCGAGCATGCGGTCGTCGTCACCGTCCTCACCGCTGAGTGCCCGGCTGATCAGGCGCGGGATGTGGAGATCGCCGACAGGAACGGCATCGGCATGACCACCGGCTGCCGAGGTGGCGAGTGCGGCGGTCCACGGCCCGACACCGGGCAGTTGCTGGAGCCGGTGGTCGGCTTCGGCCCCCGGCGCATCGCTGAGTTTTTCGATCCGTTCGGCGTAGCGGGCGGCGATACGGATCACCCGAGCCCGGGCCCGGTCGATGCCAGCGCGATGGAAGTCGTGGTCCGGGAGACGAAGGACACGGCTGGGCTCCGGGAATGCCGGGACCGGCGCCAGTGCGACCGGCTGTTCGCCGTAGCGAAACGCAAGGCGTGCGTGGCTCGTCCTCGCATCAGCGGCGACGACTCGTTGGCCGATCGCAGCAGTGGCGAGCGCCTCGTACCAGCGCCCGGTCGACCCGAGCCGAAGGGCAGCGAACTGCCCGGCTAGATGCCGCACGAACGGGTGCGCTGGATGGAACTCATCGACGGTCTCATCGTGGGCGCCGAGGAGCGTGGGGAGCTGGGTCAGGGCCCAATCGGTTCCCGGGCCCCATGCATCGGCGCGGATCGTGCCGTCGGTTGCAGGCCGAAACGCAACCGACGCTGGGCCATGGGGGGTCACCGTGGTCCACCACCTGACCCCTCGAACCGATGTCACCGACGCAGTGCCCAGCAGGGCAAACCGGAGATCGGTGGTGTGCCGTGGCCGATAGGTGGTGGCGGTGGGCTTGCCCGGAGCGGTCACCCGGCGACGACGGAGTTGTCGTCTGTGACTTCGTCGGCGTCACATTGGGCGGTATCGGCCGTCGGTTTGTGGCGACGGTCGAGCTGCTTCTGGATGGGGGCATCGATCGCGATTACCAACGCAACGAGAGCGGCTGCGCCAAACACGTCGAGCCACCAGTGGTTTCCGGTCACCACAACGGCTGCGATCATGATCGCTGGGTGGAGCGAGACGAGCCATCGCCGCGGTGACGAGCTCGCCTTGATCAGTCCCCAGGAGCCGATCAGTGCCCACCCGACGTGGAGCGACGGCATGGCTGCGATCTGGTTGGCGGTGTTGGCTATGGCTTCACTGTCGTAGATCTTCGGCCCGTAGGTCTGAAGCGTGTCGACGAAGCCCATGCGGGGGAACCATCGCGGCGGAGCCAGTGGGAAAAGAATGTGGATTGTCAATGCGCTGAACGTGGTGCCGAGCAGCACGCGCCGGATGCGTCCGTAGTGGTCGTGATGCCGGATGAACATCCAACACACCCATAGGGCCGTGCCGAGGAAGTGCGCAAAGAAGTAGTAGCGGTTGAGGCCCCAGATGAGGGCGTCGTTGGGCAGGATCGAGGACTGCAGGTCGACCTCGTTGAAGATCCCAAGTGTGCGTTCCCAGTGAATGACTCGTTGCGTGTTGGCGAAGGCTTGGTCGATCTCATCCTTCACGAACAGACGCGCCGTGCGGTACGCCAACAGACCGAGAACCAGCAGGGTGATCTCCCGACTCAGTGACCATCCGAAGCGATCCCAGGCGTGGCTCGCACTGCTGTGGGAGGCCGTGTCTGGGCTCGTGGTAACAGATTGCGCCATGTCGCCTCCGCAGCGCGCCTCTCCCTCGCCGGCTCTGAACTACTTGTTCGTCAGCACGACGAACAAGAATCTGGCCTAGCAATGGTGGCATTTCGACGGGGGCGCTGTCAGGTCAGATCGACGAATTGTGCGCGTCAGCCGTCGGCGCCGGCGTCTCCGGCATCGTTCGCGGCCGTATCCGCGGCGTTTGCAGCTGCCAGGGCGTCGGCGAGGGACCGCAGATAGTCATAGACCTCGCGGTTGCTCGCTGCGACATCGAGTTGGTATTGCACGATCGCCACATCGATCGCACCCTGCGTGGTTTCGCCCATGATCCCGTCGACAGGGCCGGGGTTGAAGCCGAGCGCTTTGAGGTCGGCCTGAATCTGGCCGACCTCCTCACCGGAGAGCGGCAGATCCTCCTCGGAGACGGGGAGATCGGCGTCCTCGTCGACCTCGGCGCTCTTGGCGACGATCGCTCCCTCGTCGCCAAAGGCATCGGACAACACCGGCGCTGCGATGCGAGCGGTGAATAGCACCGCGATGCAGACGATCAAGAGGATGAATACACCTTGGATGTGGTAGCGCATGGTGGCGCCGTCACGAACGATGCTCATCGAGCCGACACCCGACCTCGCAGCGTCCGAAGTAGGCCATGACGGATCTCAGCCCGCCACGCCGAGCGACTCTTCGGCTGCATCGATCGCAGCGACGACGAAGGATGCCAACCCTTCCTCGAGTTTGCCGCGCTTGAAGAGGCGTCCACCGAGCCACTCACCGCCGAGCAGGGTAACGATGTCGCTCATCTTGTCGAGGACCTTGCCGGCGTGGAGCGCGTAGGTCATGAATCCAGCGGTGGGCTTGCCCCAGATACCCGGCATCGCGAGCAACTTGCCCCCATCGCCAGGATGGTGGCCCGTGACGATGATGCCACCCGTCCACGTACCAACGAAGACCATGTCGGCGTCGGTCAAGTAGTCGAGGTTGGCCTTCTCGGTCGGCCAGATACCGACTTCATGCCCGAGTTCTTGAACGGCGGCGCCAATCATCTCTGCAACGTGCGCGGTGTTCCCTGTGCGACTTTCGTAAACGACGGCAACCTTCACGGCTACTGGCACTCCTTGATGTTCGATGGCGCACACGCGCCAGCCCGATTCTCGCACTCTGGCGCATGAAACGCACGGTTCGGGGTCGGGCCACAACGAATCCGTTTCCACTCGTCGCCGACGGGTGGTGGTCGGTGACAGGTGGAGCTAGTTGCTCGACCGATTCATGAGCCGATCCCGGATCTTCGTGCATTCGGGGCACACCGGGTACTTGCTCGGATCACGGCTCGGCACCCAGACCTTGCCGCACAGAGCCCGTACCGGAACGCCTTCGATCGTTGCGCGTGCTGCGTCCGCCTTACGGACGTAGTGGGCGAAACGGTC
Organism: uncultured Acidimicrobiales bacterium; assembly: GCA_905480195.1. Classification (GTDB taxonomy): domain Bacteria; phylum Actinomycetota; class Acidimicrobiia; order Acidimicrobiales; family Aldehydirespiratoraceae; genus UBA11606. Next base: position 205,958 of record CAJQPN010000001.1, on the reverse strand, counting down.
GTGATCACCGTCGTCGGTGACCGGGTCGGTGACGGTCTCTTCGACGTCGACGGGCAGCGTGACGATGTCCGGCATAGGCAGACAGTCTGCCCGCAATCGGCGACGCAGTGTGCGGACTGGGTCGAGGGCGGCGGGCGCGCCGGTAGCGTGCCGCGATGGAACGTGGGGAGATCAAGCAGGGGGTCGGTCTCGCACTCACCGCATACACGCTCTGGGGGCTGTCTCCGATCTTCTGGCGCCTGGGAGAAGGTTCAGCCGGTGCGGCACTCTTGGTCCGGATCGTCTCGACCTGCCTGTTCCTCTGGCTGATCCAGATCGTCCGCGATCGAGCGGCCGGTATTCGCATCATCGCCCGCGATCGGCGGGTCGTGCTCCTTGCAGCCGCATCGGCGACCCTGCTCGCCTTCAACTGGTTGGTGTTCATCTGGGCGGTCAACAACGGCCGGGTGCTCGAGGCCAGTCTGGGCTACTTCCTCAACCCACTCGTCAGCGTTGTGCTGGGGGTAACGGTCTTGCGCGAGCGGCTCCGGGCGAACCAGTGGCTCGCTATTGCGATTGCTGCTGCCGGCGTCGTTGTCTTGTCCGTCGACGTGGGTCGCATGCCGTGGGTCGCCATCTCGCTCGCCATGTCGTTTGGGCTGTACGGGCTGATCCGCAAGATGACGCCACTCGGTTCGCTCGATGGTCTGAGCATCGAGGTCTCGCTCATGTTCCCACCCGCCATTCTCGTGCTCGTGACGCTCGTCATGGTCGGTGACGGAATCGATGTCGTGTCTAAGCCGCTCGACTGGCTCTGGGCGGGTGGCGCGGCATTGGTGACTGCCGCCCCGCTGCTTTTGTTCGCATCAGCGGCTCGGCGAATCGAACTCTGGATGGTCGGCGTGCTGCAGTACGTTGCGCCGACCTTGAACTTCTTGCTCGGTGTCTTTGCCTACGGCGAGTCGTGGTCGGGTGGTCAGGCTGTCGGTTTCGTGGTGATCTGGTCAGGGCTCGCCGTTTTCGCCGTCGAAGGGGTGGCTCAGGCCGGACGCGTGCGGTCACGTCGCGCAGCCGCCGTCGTTCGCGCTCAGTCTTGACAGGGCGGCTGTCAGGCGGTTGTCGAGGCGTTTGGCCGAGAAACGTCAGCCCGCGCAGCGTTCGACCGGATCGCAGCCACCATCTCGGATGTACGCGCCGTGGGGAGATTGTGACCCATGTCGGGGAACATCAAGAGACGCGAGCCGGGCACGGCCGCTGCCGTCGCAGTGCCTCCCGATGGGAGGACGAGGAGGTCCTGGAGCCCATGAATGACGAGCGTCGGCGCTGTCACGCCGTGCAGGCCCGCAGTCCGGTCTCGACTCCCTGCGATCGCAGCGGTCTGCCGCATGACACCGTCGGGTGTCCACGAACGTTCGATCGCAGCGGCCATTTGGATGCGAGTCTCGGCCTCGTCGAAGTGGTCTCCCGAGATATGCCGCCAGAGCTTCACGCCCTCATCGACCGCCGTGTTGCGGTTCGGCGGCTTAGGGATACCGACCAGTCGGACAAGTTTGAGGGAGATGGTGCCGTTCTTGCGGTCGCCGGTGTTCGACATCACCGAGCACAGCGAGCGGACCTTGTGTGGGTGGCGGATCGCCAAGGCCTGGCCGATCATGCCCCCCATCGACATGCCGACGACATCCATCGACACGAACCCGAGCGCATCCATCAAACCTGCGGCATCGTCGGCCATGTCGTCCATCGTGTAGCCGGCGCCCTTGATCGGTCGACGCATCAGCATCGAGATGATCGACTTCCGGCGCGACGGAGGCGACCAGTCGGTCTTCGACGACAGGCCGACGTCTCGGTTGTCGAACATGACGACCTCAAACCCGGATTCGACCAATTCGTCCACGAACGCCGCAGGCCAGTCGGTGAGCTGGCCCGCCAGCCCCATCACCAGCAACAGCGGATCGCCGGCGCCTCGACGTTCGTACTCGAGGGAGATCCCGGACGGAAGCGTGATCTGGGGCATGGAGAAGCAGGCTAGTCAGCGACGACGCATCAGCCTCCGGCGGCCTCGAGCTGTTCGGCGGTCGTCTCCCACTGCTCCATGAGCGATACGGCCCTGTCCTTGGCCTTCTCGTGCGCCGTGGCAAGCCGATGGACCTCCTCGGGTCGGTCGTAGATGTCGGGGTCGGCGAGCTGCGACTGCAGTTCGGCTACTTCGGCTTCGGCTCTCTCCAGCGCCTTCTCGAGCTTCTGAACCGACTTTCGCAGGTCGGTTGTGCTCTGGCGGTCGGCTGCACTCGTCCGCCGTTCGCGCGCTCGCACGTTCGAGGGCTGGGTCGTCAGGCCGGTGTTCGCCCCGGCGACCTTGCTCGGATCGGCAGGGGTAAGGACGGCTTCGGGTACTCCGTCGAACCAAGTGGCCCGGCCGTCGCGTACGTCGATGATCGCGTCGGCGACATTGCGGATCAGGTGACGGTCATGGGTGACCAGCAGCACCGTGCCCGGGTAGGCGGTGAGGGCGTCCTCCAGCACGTCGCAGCTCGGGAGGTCGAGGTGATTGGTCGGTTCGTCAAGTACGAGCAGGTTGACCGGCTCGATCATCGTGCGAGCCAAGGCGAGTCGGGTGCGCTCGCCACCCGACAGGTCGTTCACCATCCGGTCGGCGGCATCACCGGGAAATCCGAAGCTGCCGAGCACGGTCCGCATGTTGCGCTTCCCAGGGTCGATCCCGCCGGAGAACGCTGCGATCACTGTCTTGTCCAGATCGAGTTCGTCGGCTTGGTGCTGATGGAACTTGGCGACCGAGACGTTGTTGCCGAGTTCAGCGCTGCCCGCGCTGGCCTCGAGTTCACCGAGGATCAGCTTGAGCAGCGTGGTTTTTCCGGCGCCGTTCGGACCGACGAGTGCGATGGTCTGGCCCCGCTCGACGACGAACGTTGCGTTCCGCACGATCGGGATGTCGCCATAGCCGACCGTTGCATCGGTGAACTCGGCGACGATCCGAGACGACCGGGGTGGTTCGGGGAAGGCGAACTTGGCGACGATCTCTTTACGGTTCGGGACGGCGATCGTCTCGAGCTTTTCGAGGGTCTTGATGCGGCTCTGTACTTGGCGAGCCTTGGTGGCCTTGTACCGGAAGCGATCGATGAACTGCTCGACGCGGGCGACCTCGCGGGCTTGCCTGGCTGCGGCCGCTTCGATGCGCTGCAAGCGCTCTTCGCGTTGCACCACGAATTCGGCGAACCCTCCCACGTACTCGAGGGCCGTCCCTTCTGCGAGCTCGACGACTCGGTCTGCGACGGTATCGATGAAGTCGCGGTCGTGGCTGACGAACAGCAGAGCTCCTGGCCATGCGGCGAGCTGCTGTTCGAGCCAGGCGACCGAGTCGACGTCGAGGTGGTTGGTCGGCTCATCGAGGATGAGAACGTCGGGGCTGGCGAGCAGGAGCCGAGCCAACGCAACGCGCATCCGCCAGCCACCGCTCAACTCTCGCACTGGCCGCCCGGTGTCGGATTCCTTGAAGCCGAGCCCGGCGAGAACCTTGTGGGCGTCAGCTTCGAGCGCGTAGCCACCCATCGACTCGAATCGACCCTGGACCTCGCCGTACTCGGTGAGGATCGCGTCGTAATCGGCGTCGGGCGGCGGGTCGCTGAGCTGGGCCTCGAGGCGGTGGAGGGCCTCGGCGAGCGTAGCCATATCGCCTGCGCCTGCGAGGACCTCTTCGATGACGCTGCCGGTGGCGGTGTCGACGAGATCCTGTGGCAGGTAGCCGAGCGTCATGTCTCGGGGGCGGGTGATCGACCCGGCATCGGGTTCGGCGTCGCCGACCAAGATCTCGATGAGCGACGTCTTGCCGGTGCCGTTGCCGCCCACGAGCGCGATCCGACGGCCCGCAGACAGTTGCAGAGTGACGTCCTTGAAGAGATCGCGCGGCCCGTACGAACGAGCGATGCCGGAAGCAGTCAACATGACCGGGTCAGGCTATTGGTCTGGGCAGAGGGCAGGCTCAGAAATCAGCCGTAGAACTCGTCGAAAGCGCCCTCGGTCGACTTCATCGACGGGTGATGGGGGGTGAGTCCTTCGATCCGGCCGAGCCATGTGATCGACGCAAAGCCGGCCATCACCGCGCCACCGTCCTCGGTCTCGGGAATCTGGATCGCATCGCCCCACTCCATCGTGACGTGGAAGGTGTCGGTTGCTCCTGGCTTGGGGGTCATCGACGCTTTGGTAAGCCCTCGCGGTGGAGCCTCGCCGACATTGGTGCGGCGCCAACCCTCCATGTCCTTGGCCAGACGGTTGGGCACATTGATGTTGAGCACCAGTGGTTCGTCGGGCATGTCCTCGACAAGCGCACGGACAGCGATCGCAGCGACCTCGGCTGCGCCCTCCCACTTCTGGGTTGCGAGAGATTCTTCCCAGCCCTGGCCCTCGACCCCGAACGTATCTACGGTCTGGCTGACGGCCACACCGCTGATGCCACCGTTGCGGGCGGTGAGACAGGCGCCGACGGTGCCGGAGTGGTAGACGGAGCGGCCGACGTTGGCACCGGGATTGATGCCCGACACCACCAAGTCGATGTCCCCGAACACGCCGAGTCGTCCGAACATGGCGCACAGCGCAGGCGGGGCGCTGATCGACCAGGCCTCGTCGATCCCTTCGACGTGCTCGACCCGCACATCAGGTTTCATGTTGTGGAGCGTGCCGAGGGCTGCGCCGTAGCCCGAGTACTCGGTGTTCGGCGCAGCGACCACCACCTCGCCGAACGGGCGCATCGCCCGAGCGAGTACGTGGAGGCCGATCGAGTCGATCCCATCGTCGTTCGTCACGAGAATTCGCACGCCGTCGACCATAGGCGCCGGGCGTGCAGTTGACGCGATCGGCCCGATGGAGTCACGAGTCGTTGGGGAGCGTCTGGCCACAACGTTCTCACCTAACCCTCACCCGAGGGTGAGAGACTGGGGCGGTGCCCACAATCCTGATCGCGGAAGACGACCGACGGGTCCGTGAGTCGCTTGAGCGTGCCCTCACCCTCGAGGGGTACGAGGTGGTTACCGCGAGCGATGGGGCCCGTGCCCTGGAACTGCACGCTGAGACCCCTGCCGACCTGCTTCTGCTCGACGTCTCGATGCCCAACGCCGACGGGCTCAGCGTGTGTCGACGCATCCGCGAGCGGGGGGACGAGACGCCGGTGCTGATGCTCACCGCCCGCCACGAGGTCCAGGATCGTGTCGCCGGCCTCGATGCAGGTGCCGACGACTATCTGGTCAAACCCTTTGCGCTCGAGGAGCTACTCGCCCGGCTGCGGGCGCGGCTTCGGATCGGCGCGACCCACGACGAGCATCTCCACCTCGCTGACCTTCGTTTGGATCTCGATGGGCGCCGTGTCTGGCGCAGCGACACAATCCTCGACCTGTCGAAGACGGAGTTCGATCTGCTCGAGGTGCTGGTCCGCAACGCAGGTGTCGTACTCAGCCGCACCCAGCTGTACGACGCAGTGTGGGACGGCGACTTGGAGACCGACTCGAAGACACTCGATGTCTACGTCGGCTACCTCCGCCGGAAACTCGAAGCCGATAACCGATCGAGGCTCATTCACACGGTGCGGGGGACTGGCTACGTCGCCCGCGACGCGGACGACACCGACTCGTGAGCCTGCGGCTTCGGATCGCCCTGCTCGTCGTCGCAGTCGTGACCGTCGTTGTCGTGGTCGTTGGCGAACGCACGTACACGGCAGCTGAGAGCGAATTCATCGAAGAGGTCGATCTCGAACTCGTGGATCGTGCACGGAGCCTTCTGGGCGCACGCGGTCCAGGTGGCGCGTTCGGCCTTCGATCGATCGACGAAGTCGATCGGCCCTCAGTTCGGGGACCGGGCGCCCGCTTGTTCGAGGCAATCGAACGTGACCTGTGGGCCCGTCTCGTCACGGCGGACGGAGCTGTGCTCCGCGACTTCGGTGCCGCCTTCGAGACGTCGGTCGCCCCGAACGATTTCCCAACCGAAGAGGCGCTGCCGGTTCTGGGCGATGCGGAGATCGGTGGAGCCCGTGGACGGGTCGTCACCGTCTCGGTCGGTGACCTCGGCTTCGTCCAGATCGCTCGACCCCTGACGGAGATCGATCAGTCGCTCGATGATCTCGTGAACCGGATCTTCCTCATCGGGCTCCTCGCTGTCCTCGGCGCCGGCGGTTTTGCGTGGTTCTCGGCCGGATCGACGGTGGAGCCCATTCGGCGACTCACCGCTGCGTCGGAACGGGTTGCGCAGACCGGCGATTTCGACCATCCCGTCGATGGTGCCGGTGGAGCAGAGGTCGGCCGCCTCGCAGCCAGCTTCAACTCGATGCTGGCTGCGCTCAGCGCGTCGCGCCGCCAGCAGCACCGGCTCGTCATGGACGCGAGCCACGAATTGCGAACACCGCTCGCCAGTATGCAGACCAACATCGACGTGCTCCGCTCCCGACCCAACCTCGAACCTGAGATGCATGCGGCGGTCGTCGACGACCTTCACGCCGAGATCGGCGAATTGAGCGCCCTCGTCGCCGAACTCGTCGATCTGGCGACCGATGTGGGCGAAGAGGAACCCGTCGCAGCCGTCGAACTCTCTGCCATCGTCGAGCCGATCGTCCAGCGGGCAAGCCGACGCGGCACCCACGATGTTGTGCTCGACCTACGCGCTCAGGCCGTCGTCGAGGGACGACCGGTGGCGCTCGCTCGGGCGGTTCGCAACCTTGTCGAGAATGCGATGAAGTTCGCACCCGAAGGGACCTGTGTTCGGGTGGAGGTCGATGGCGGGCAGGTGATCGTTCACGACCAGGGACCTGGGATTCCCCAGGCGGATCGCGAGGTGGTCTTCGAACGGTTCCACCGCGTCGAGGCCACCAGGACCTTCCCCGGATCTGGCCTGGGTCTGGCGATCGTTCGCCAGGTTGCTGAAGCCCATGACGGATCGGTCGTGGCCTCGGCATCACCCGATGGTGGCGCAGCTGTCGGCTTCTCCGTACCCACCAGCGCCGATCGCGTCTGATCGGCCTCTGCGCTCGGCTCGACGGGTTGAGCCGGTGTCTCGGCCCCAAGATCGAGCAGGCGATTCCTCGACGTGCGTGCGTTTGCCGAAACGGCTGATCCCCGGCCCAGAGGACCGGGGATCAGAGGGGCCGAACGAACCGGGGGAGGGTGGCAGGATGTCGTTCGGTCTCGAGGGGATTTGCGGCGTGTCAGGCGTCGGCGCCGCGAGGGCCGGGGCCGCGACGGCCCATTCCGCGCTCGCTGGGCTTGAACTCGCCGCTGACGATCGCCTCGGCGCGCTCCTCTGCGCCCGCGAGGAGCTCCGCCGCCTTCTCTTCGTCGATGCGTCCGCGCTCGAGCGCACCGCTCACTCGTTCCTCGACCTGATCAACGATGGCGTCCACCAAGTCGTCGGTGCTGATGCCTTGGTCGGCGGCGATGTCGGCCAGGGACTGGCCGCTCTGGAGTGCGTTGCGGAGCTCGGGGCCGTCAAGGCCGAGTGTCTCGGCGATCACACCGGCTCCGGCCATGCTGCGGCCGCGCTGACCACGGTGCTTGAGGCCATCGCGCTCGGCCCGGGCTTCCTGGAGGGTGGCCACGACAGCGTCGCGCTGGCTCTCGTTGATCGTCCCGTCGTCAACCAACCCCTGAAGGGCATTGGACAGGCGGTTCGACGCAGTTGGGTCGGCTGCGATCTCGGTGCTGTCCTGGGCGCCAGCGATCACCGGCGTGAACAGGGTGGCACCGGCGGCAGCGCCACCGATGGCGGTGGCGGCGATGGCGGTGGCGGCAAGGGACTTCTTCATGTGGATTCTCCTGAGGGGTGGGGGATGGTCGTGCCTCTCGGATGTTCACACTGGCAAACCTGGGTAAGACGATCGTGAGTGGAATCGATTGAGGTCGTGATCGACTTGTGAGGAACGTGTGAACGGCGACCTGCTGCTTTGCACGTCGTAGGATCGCCGCCGTGAGCAATCCTTTCTTGACCGAACGGCTGCAGGACTTTGGCACGACGATCTTCACGCAGATGTCAGCGCTCGCCGTCGAGACGAACTCCGTCAACCTGGGCCAGGGATTTCCCGACACCGACGGGCCCGCAGAGGTCGCAGAAGCGGCTCGCCAAGCCATCGCCGACGGTCACAATCAATACCCTCCTTTGCCGGGTATCGCCCCGCTGCGGGCGGCGGTCGCCGAGCACCGTCGTCGCTTCCGAGGGCAGGACTTCGATCCCGACGGCGAAGTGTTGATCACCGCAGGTGCAACCGAAGCGCTTGCTGCTGCGATGCTCGCCCTGACCGGCCCGGGCGACGAGGTCGTGACGTTTGAGCCCTACTACGACTCGTATGCGGCGGGCATCGCGCTCAGTGGCGCCACGCGCCGGGTGGTCACGCTCCGGGCACCGGATTGGTCGTTCGATCCTGATGAACTGCGGGCTGCGTTCACGCCTGCGACGAAAGCGCTTCTGCTCAACACGCCCCACAACCCGACCGGCAAGGTCTTCGGTCGCGACGAGATGACCCTGATCGCCGAGTTGTGCTGTGAGCACGGTGTTGTCGCCATCACCGACGAGGTCTACGAACATCTCGTCTTCGACGGCGAGCACATTGCGCTGGCCACGCTGCCCGGCATGGCCGAGCGAACGTTGACCGTGTCGTCGGCGGGAAAGATCTTCTCGTTCACCGGCTGGAAGATCGGATGGGCATGTGGCCCCGCCGACCTGGTGGCGGCTGTGCGCACAGCGAAGCAGTTCCTCACGTTCGTCAGTGGCGCGCCCTTCCAACACGCCGTCGCCGTCGGCCTCAGGCTCGGTGATGACTTCTTCGACGGCTACACCGCAGAGATGCGGGCAAAGCGCGACCGCCTCTGTGCCGGACTCGCAGAGGCAGGGCTCGACGTGCTGGAACCACAGGGCACGTACTTCGCAAGCTGTGACATTCGGTCGATCGGGGAGACCAACGGCATCGACTTCTGCATGGCCTTACCCGAACGCGCCGGCGTCGTCGCCGTCCCGACAATGGTCTTTTACGACGACGAGGAAGCGGGCGCTCCGATCATCCGCTTCGCCTTCTGCAAGAAGGACGAGGTTCTCGACGCGGCTGTCCATCGACTCAAGGCGGGGTTGGCATGACCCTTGAGCTCGCCGCCATCCAGCACGACATCGCATGGGAGGCGCCCACTGAGACGATGGCTCTCGTGCGGCCGCTCATCCTCGATGCCGCCGCTGCGGGCGCTGAACTTGTTGCTCTGCCCGAGATGTGGTCGTGCGGCTTCTCGATGAATACCGCTGTCGTCGCCGAATCGCCGGACGGGCCGACCGCCTCGTTCATGCACGAGATGGCGCACGAGACGGGGTGTTGGATCGCAGGCTCGGTACCGGAACGCACCGACGGCTACGAGCGGCCGACGAATCGCTTCATCCTTGCGGGGCCAGGCGGTGAAGACCATCGGTACTCCAAGGCAAAGCCGTTCTCGTATGCGGGCGAGACCGATCACTATGCCGGTGGCGAGCCGGTCGCTCCGATCAGTGTGAACGGTGTTCGCGTGACGCCGTTCATCTGCTACGACCTCCGCTTCGCCGACCTGTTTTGGGATGTGGCGGCCGACACCGACCTGTATCTCGTCCCAGCGAATTGGCCCGGGGTCCGGCGTGAGCACTGGATGGCGCTCCTGCGGGCTCGTGCGATCGAGAATCAGGCCTATGTGGTGGGGGTAAACCGTGTTGGATCAGGTGATGGTCTCGAGTACACGGGTGATTCCCGAATCATCGACCCGCTCGGCGAGATCGTGCAGGCCGCTCCGGCGGGCGACGTGACGACACTTTGGGCCACGATCGACCCCGCTCGTGTCGTCGACGTCCGCAAGCGCTTCCCGTTCATGGCCGATCGATAGGGCGGTTGCGAGGGGGCCGATCGAGAGGGGGCCGTGCGGATCAGTCTTTGGCAGTGAGGGTGTCGCGGAGTTGGCGCTTGAGAAACTTGCCGTTGGCGTTTTGTGGCAGAGGATCATCCATGAACCAGACGTGTTCAGGAATCTTGTACTTCGCCATCATCGGTGCGAGGAACTCGGTGAGTCCGGCCTGGTCGAGAGCGGCACCGCCCTTGAGGTGGATGGCGACGCCGACGGCTTCGCCGAGGCGGTCGTCGGGTACGCCGAAAACCGCCGCTTCAGCAATGTCGGGATGTTCGTAGACGGCAGCCTCGACCTCGGCGCAGTAGACGTTCTCACCACCGCGCAGCACCATGTCCTTGGCGCGATCGACGATGAAGAGAAATCCATCGTCGTCGATGTAGACGATGTCGCCGGAGTGGAAGTAGCCATCGACGATTGCCTCGGCCGTTGCCTCCTCGCGGTTGAGGTAGCCCTTCACGACGGCTGGCCCTTTCACGCAGAGTTCACCGCGTTCGCCGTTCGGCACCTCGTTGCCTTCGTCGTCGACGACCCTGTAGTCGAAGGTAGGCATGATTCGTCCGGCCGATGCCGGCTTTGCGCGGAAGAAGATGCTGCCGACGGCTGTGACGATGCCGTGGGTTTCGGTCAGGCCGTAGCCGGTTGAGGGCTGGACGCCGGCGTCTTTGGCTGTGGCGATCTTCTCGACAAGATCTGGCTGCAGCGCAGCACCGCCGCCACCCATTGATTCCAGGGAGCTGGTGTCGCGGGTCTCCCAGTCAGGGTGGAGCAGCATCTCTCGGCTCATGGTGGGAACGCCGGTGAAACCGGTGGCCCTCTCGCGTTCGATGAGCTCGATCGCCCGCGTCGCGTCCCACTTGTACATGAGGATCACTTTCGCTCCGGCGGCGGTGGCGCCGTGGAGTACGCAGTTGTTGGCGCTGACGTGGAAGAGCGGGGTAGCGGCCAGTAGTGAGGGGGCGGGTGCGTCGGCGGTGGGCTCTGGCGGTGCCTCACCGGCGGCTTCGGCGACCGTCGCAGCCGCCATCGCGGCGAGGGTGTTGGCGAATGCCAGGTGCATGACGTTGTGAACCGACCCGCGGTGGGTGAGTTGCGCGCCTTTTGGAAAGCCCGTGGTGCCCGACGTGTAGAAGATGCACATGTCGTCATCGGGGTGGATCTCGGCGTCGGGCAGCGTGTCGGGTGCGTTCGCTGGATCGATCACGGCGGCCCAGCGAACGGCATCGGAGGGGAGTTCGCGTTCGGAGCGCACCGATACAACGTGCATGTCACCACCGGCCCGGAGGCCGTCGAGGACGGGGATGAGGCGCTCAAGTCGCTCGTCATCGGCGATGACGACCTTGGGACGGGAATCGTTGAGCCCGTACTCGAGCTCGTTGCTCGTCCACCAGGCGTTGACGCCGACAGCTGCGCCGCCGAGGGCCACCACGGCCCAGTACGAAAAGACCCACTCCGGGTAGTTACGCATGGCGATGGCGACCCGGTCACCCTCCACGACTCCGCGATCCTTGAGGTAGGCCGCCAGCGAGCGCACGATGGCGTGGGCTTCGGTGAACGTGTACGTCTCGTCCTCGTAGACGAGATACGGCTTGTCGCCGTGGGCGGCGGACATCTCCCAGACCATCCGCAGGTTGGGTGGAGCCGAATCGAAGGTCTTCATCGTCATGCCCCGGACCTCGGTCTCGGAGTGGGCGAACGGAGCGCCATCGGCGGTCAGGGCGTTCCAGGTCTGGTTCAGTGCGTCGATCACGGCCCTATGCATAGCGGGTCGGGTGCATCGGGGGCTACCCAGGGTCGTAGTCTCCGAGCGATGGGAACCAACGTCTTTCGACTCGGCGACGAGGTCACAGCGGCGATCGAGGCCCAAGAGCCGATCGTGGCGATGGAGTCGACGATCTACAGCGCTTTCGGGCTGCCGCAGCCGGCCAACCGCGAGGCGCTCGTCCGATGCGAGACGGCGATCCGGGCTGCCGGAGCCGTGCCGGCGATGACTGCAGTGATCGACGGTGTCGGTGTCGTCGGCGTCGCGTCGGGGGCCGAGACCGAACGGGTCCTTGCCGCAACGGCCAAGATCGCGGCCCGCGATCTCGGCCACGCCCACGCAACGGGCCTCGACGTGGGCGTCACCACCGTGTCGGCATCGGTGACGTTGGCTGCCCGAGCAGGCGTTTCGGTTTTCACAACTGGGGGCATCGGTGGTGTCCATCGTGACGCTGCGCAGACCGGTGATATCTCTCACGATCTCCTTGCGATCGCCAGACATCGAGTCGTCACCGTGTCGGCCGGGGCAAAAGCCTTCCTCGATCTCGGTCGAACGCTCGAGGAGTTCGAGACGCTCGGCGTGCCGGTCGTTGGTTGGAACACCGATCGCTTTCCGGCCTTCTACACGCGCGATTCCGGTCATCCGGTCACGATGACGGTACGGACGGGAGCGGAGGTCGCAGCACTGCTCTCGGCGAATCGTGAACTCCGCCACCCCGGAGGTGTGTTGGTCGCAAACCCGATTCCCGAGGCTGACGAACTCGATGCGGCACGAATCGATGCAGCGATTACAGAAGCACTCGAAGACGCCGAGCGCCAAGGTGCCCGCGGTCCGGGTGTCACACCGCTCGTACTCGCCGCCATTGCGGCGGCCACCGAGGGTGACAGCGTGCCCGCCAATCTTGCCCTCGCTGAGAACAACGCCCGTGTCGCCGCCGAAATCGCCGTGGCGGTCGCTTCTCGATGATGGCTGCAACGGGACAGGTCGTCTCGGTGCTCCGTGATTCGGCCCGGTTTGTCCTCTGTGCGCTGATCCGCCATCGTTGGGATACCCCACCACACCTGATTGCGGACGCCTCCCCGACATGACCGAGCCCTTCGATCCCGACACGACCCTCATCCGGGTCCTCACCGATCCCGAGTGCATCCCTGACCCGTACCCGCTCTACAACCAACTGCGTGAGCATGCGCCGATCTTTCAGACGTCGGCGACGGGGACTTGGGTCGTCAACTGCTACGAGCACGCGAAGGCGATGTTGCGCGACCCGCGCTGCGGCAGCGGTGCCGGCCTCGAGAGTGGCGACCGCACGGCGATCGACGGCAGCTCGCGTCGGGCTCGCACGGGAACACTTTCGATGCTGTTCCTGAACCCGCCCGACCACACGAGGGTGCGCGGTCTCGTCGCTCGGTCGTTCACGCCGCGCCGGGTGGAGCAGATGCGGCCCGAGGTCGAAGCCATGTGCGACGCCTTGCTCGACGATCTCGATGGCGACGGCGACTTCGTCGACAAGGTGGCATTTCCGCTCCCGGCGAACGTCATCAGCGCGCTCGTGGGCGTTCCCGAGGCGGACCGAGAGTACCTCCGACCCCTGATCTACGACCTCGGAGTCGGCATCGAACCGACTGCCACCGACGACGAGATCGCAGCAGCCGACACGGCTGGTGAAGAGATCACTGCGTACGTGGTTGATCTCATCGCGACGCGCCGAGCTGACCCCCAAGACGATCTGCTCAGCGGGATGATCGAAGCCAAGGACGGTGAGGACAAGCTCACCGAGGACGAGATCATCGTCAACACGTTGCTGATTTATGCAGCCGGGTTTGAGACGACGACTCACCTGCTCGGCAATACCGTGCGCCAACTCGTCGCGCATCCCGACCAACACCGACTGTTACGGAACGACCGTTCGCTTGTCCCCCAGGCGATCGAAGAAGTCCTGCGGTTCGATCCGCCCGTGCAAATGGACGGGCGCTACGTCTTCGACGACATTGAGCTCGGTGGGATCACGATCCCGGCCGGATCGGGAACGATGACGTTGATCGGCGCCGTGAACCGCGATCCCGACCTCGTCGACGACCCGGATCGGTTCGACGTCACCCGCACCGACACCCAGGTGCTCTCGTTCGGATCGGGGATCCACTACTGCCTCGGTGCATCGCTCGCCCGCCTTGAGGGACAGGCGCTCCTCGGCCGCATGCTCGACCGTTACGACACCTGGGAAATCGTCGGAAAGCCGTCGTGGCGACGTCGCTTTACGTTGCGCGGCGTCGAGCACATGCACGTGCGTCTGTCGTAGCCGCACCCGGCGGGCTCAGCCGGCGGAGTGGCTCGCGGTCTCGAAGAAGTCGATCACGAGGTCGAGCAGGCCGCCTTCGAGGTCAGGTGGAAGTCCATGTTCGACCCCGACGAAGCCATAGTGCACGACTCGATGACCGTCCTCGCAGGAGCGCCACTCGAGACGAATATTGCCGTCGGCGGTAGGTGTGGTGTCGGGCTCGGTCTCGCAGCCGAACCGGTCAGCCCAGAGTGCAGCGCTATCTTCGACGGCCAGGAAGTCGTGCCCGGCGACTCCGACACCACCGCCGTAGGGCGCGACGCGATCCTCGGTGCCGTGCAGGCTCAGGAAGGACACGGGCGCCACGGTGCCGGTTGGCACCAATTCGTGGGTGAGGCTGCTGGCGGCGGCAGCGACCGCGTGAAACCGGTCGGTCCGGGCGACGAGCTGGTTGACCAGGCCGGCGCCGTTGGAGTAGCCGAACGCGTAGACCCGCTCGAGCGTGAAGTCGCCGACATCGGTGCGAGCCCCGTCGAGCTGGTCGAGCAGCAATTCGACGAAGGCGACGTCGTCGGCGGTCGAGGCCTCGCGTCCGAGGTTCCAGCTTCGTTCGATACCGGCAGGGATGACGGCGACGAAACGGTACCGCTCGACGATGGGGCGGATGTCGCCAAGCATGCCCTCGGGCCGGCCGCCGTTGCCGTGAAGGGCGACCAGGACCGGGAAGGACGCCCCGGTGATGTCCCGATCTTTTGCGGCGAGATCGTCCTGCGGAACCACGATCAGCGCCCGACGCGCAACCACAACATCGTCGACGACTTGGCTGACGACGATCTCGTTGACCCCCGCCCGAAACAGGAAGCCCGGGTCGGACGCGGGCTTCGGCTCGTCGGGCACGAACGCTTGGTTGTCGGGTCTTGACTCACCAGTTTCCGACGCTGATCCATAGGGCACAGGATCGGCACCGAATGTGGTGGCTTCCTCGAGGTCGCGGTCATCGTGGGTATCGCGCTCCTCGACGGCCCCGAATTCTGGCGTGTCGGGTGAGCCGCAGGCAACCAGCAAGGCGAGAACGATGAGCGATTCCGCCACCCTGCAAGCCCAACCGGCCTGATCGGCTGAGCGCCCTTGTCGGACACCGTCAACCGAGCTGCGAAGCGTCGATAGTGCCGAGGGCAGATGGCTGTGAGTTGGTTGAGACCGGCTCGTCACGGCGGTGATGGGGATCGAAGCGACCTGTTCGCTCAGGAGTCGGGGTCGCCCCCGGTATTGGAGATGATGTTGCGCAATTGTTCGTTGGACACGAGCTGGTCCGGGCACGTCGACGTCGCCCAGTCCTTGGCTGCGGCGGCCCAATCGGGTTGATTCGGGTAGTCGTCGCGCATGGACTGGAAGACGTCGAAGGCGGCGGTTCCTGCAGCCAGCTGGTCGCAGAACTCCTGGGCTCGTCCTGCGCCAGTATCGCTCCCGCCGCAGGCGGTGAGCGTGAGCGTGGTCGCCGCAAGAAGCGCCGCCAGGCCTGTCGAGATGCGGGTGGGATTCATGCGGACATGCTGCCAGTTGACGCGCTCTGGTGCGCGGCAGCGCTGCGCTGCTCCGCCGGGTCGGCGAACACTGCGACGGCTCGGGCTCGACGATGGCGGGCAGCACTACGCTTTCGTCGTGCACGCCACGTGGACGCCGTTGAAGGCGTGGGACGAGACGGTTGGTGTCGGTGTGGCGACCCGTCGACCGGTTCGCCGAAGGTGTTCGTCGCGACCAGGGAGCAGTGCGAGTGACTGCCGAGCGTGAGCGAGCACTGATCGGTGCGGCTCATCGACCGGTAACGGTGGTGTCGCTTCGATCCGACCTCGAAGCGCTCGGACTTGCTCCTGGTGCGACGGTCATGGTCCACGCCTCGTTGTCGGCCCTCGGGTACGTCGTCGGCGGGCCCGAAGCGGTCGTCGAGGCGCTGATCGGCGTGATCGGTCCCACCGGCACATTGATGATGCCCGCCCATTCCGGGCAGTACACCGACCCGGGAAGCTGGCGGAATCCGCCTGTACCAGTCGATTGGGTCGAGACGATGCGTGAGTCGATGCCCCCGTTCGATAAGGCAAAGAGCCCGACGAGGATGATGGGAGCGATCGCCGAGTACTTTCGCCTCGCCCCTGGTGTACGACGCAGCAATCACCCGACCGTTTCGGCTGCGGCTATCGGGCCGAACATGGCAACGTTGCTCGATGGCCATTCCCTCAACCAGGGCCTGGGGGAGGGCTCGCCGCAGGCTCGCCTCTACGACCTCGACGGGCGCATCCTCCTCCTCGGTGCAAGCCACGCCAACAACACTTCGATGCATGTGGCTGAATATCGAGCGATTCCCCATGACCACCCGCTGCTCACGCAGCGTTCCCCGGTGATCGTCGAGGGAGAACGGGTGTGGGTCGACCACGATGAGATCGACGAGGACAACGATTTCGCCTCCATCGGGGAGGCCTTTGCCGCTACCGGCGCACAACGATCCGGCCCGGTCGGTGCATGCGAAGCGCATCTGATGGGTGCTCGGGCCCTCGTCGACTTCGCGACCCGGTGGCTGCATCGACACGTCTATGGCTGAGCAACCCGTCTTATCGGGACCGATGGGGTGCGCTGAGCGCCGTGTCCGGGTTCAGTAGCCCTTCCATTGCGGAGCGCGGCGTTCTCGGAAACTGGCGATGCCTTCCTTGCTGTCTTCGGAATAGGTGTTCAGTTCGACGGCGATCGACTCGTTGTGGATCA
Organism: uncultured Acidimicrobiales bacterium; assembly: GCA_905480195.1. GTDB lineage: Bacteria > Actinomycetota > Acidimicrobiia > Acidimicrobiales > Aldehydirespiratoraceae > UBA11606. The sequence continues at coordinate 189,286 of CAJQPN010000001.1, read as the reverse complement.
TCGTGGCGCGGTCGGTGTCGAGGCTCTGGTTGACGAGCCACTTGGTGAGTCCGAACGAAAGGGTCGGGCCATTGGCGATGCGCTCGGACCACTCCACGGCAGCCGCTTCGAGGTCGATGGCAGGCACGACCTTGTTGACGAGGCCGAGATCGGCAGCTTCCGTGGCGGGCAAGTCGTCGGCGAAGAGCATCAGTTCCATCGTCTTGCGAACCCCGATAATGCGGGGCAGCAGCCACGGGCCGAGGGCATCGGGCACCAGACCTCTTCGAGCGAACACTTCGACGAACTTCGCGTTGTCGGCGGCGATCACGAGATCGCAGGCGAGGGCCAGGTGGGCGCCCATCCCTGCGGCGGTCCCGTTCACGGCAGCGATGATCGGAATGTCGCTGTCGAGGATCGCCGGGAACAACGTGTACTGGCCATCGAGCATCATCCGACGTGGATCGCCGACAACTTGGTCGGGCATGCCCTCGGGCCGGTCGGTCTCGTAGACGTGGGAGAGATCTGCACCCGGGCAGAAGAGCTTCTCGCCGGCTGCGGTCAAGACGATGCACCGAGCTTGCTTGGAAACATTGAGATCATTGATGAGGTCTCGGATCCGATTCCGGCAGGGCGGGTTCAACGCGTTGCCGACCTCGGGTCGGTCGATGGTGATCCAAGCCACCGATCCACGCAGGTCGAGGCGGATCTGATCTTCGATGGGTCGCTCGTCGGCCATGGGCGCACACTATTGCCCTCGTGCCGCGGGGTCGGCATCTTCGGTGGCTACTCTGCCGATCCTTGAGCCGGAGCATCACACTGCGCCAGTGGCAACATCAGGCCTTGCGAGCCTTTCTCGATCATCCCCGAGCGAACTTCTTGGCCGTGGCCTGTCCCGGTGCGGGAAAAACGACGTTCGCCCTCACTGCTGCTCGGCACTGGCTCCGAGGCGAACGACTGCCACTCGTCGTCGTGGCACCGACCCGGCACCTCAAGACCCAGTGGGCGTCAGCCGCCGAACGGTTCGGGTTCCATCTCGAGCCCGAATGGGACGCCTCGCTCGGTGACATCCCGTCGGACATGCACGGGATCGTTGTCACCTACGCCCAGGTGGCGACGTCTGCTCGCACGCTGTTCGACGTCAGCCGCGGCGGCATCGTCGTTCTCGACGAGGTGCACCACGCAGGCGGCGACCTTTCGTGGGGTACCGCGGTGGCCGAGGCGTTCGCCGAAGCCAACTGCCGGCTTCTGCTGTCGGGTACACCGTTCCGATCCGACGACGCACCGATCCCGTTCGTCGAGTACACGCTCGGTGATCACGGCGATGCGATCAGTGACTTCGAGTACGACTACGGCAGGGCGCTCGTCGACGGTGGCGTGGTCCGGCCTGTCTTCTTTCCCCGCTTCGATGGGCACATGGAGTGGATTGGAGTCGACGGCGCGCTGAAGGAGGCGTCGTTTTCTGACGACGTTGGGCGGGAGGACCGCAGCGCCCGGCTCCGGACGGCGCTCGATGCCGATGGACAGTGGCTTCCCACCGTGCTCGTGAGAGCCGATGAGAAGCTTCGCCAGATCCGCAAGCAGCAGCCGGATGCCGGTGGGTTGGTCATCGCCGTCGATCAGGCCCACGCGCGAGCGTGTGCGGCCCTTCTCGAACGCTGGACCGGAGAAGCGCCGGCCGTTGCGCTATCCGATGACCCGAGGGCGTCGGCGGTGATCGAGACCTATGCCCGATCCGATCAGGCGTGGGTCGTCGCGGTCCGCATGATCAGCGAGGGTGTTGACATCCCCCGTCTCCGGGTCGGGGTTCACGCCACCACCACGGTTACTCCACTCTTCTTTCGCCAGGCGGTCGGACGCATCGCTCGCTGGACGCCAGGGCTGGCATCGCAGAAGGCGTACTTTTTCGTACCGGACGACCCTCGGCTCCGTCACCACGCCCAGGAGATCGCATCCCAGCGTCGGCACTCCATCAACGAGCGAATCGAGATGGAAGCCCAGCGCGAGTCGGCGCTCGATGATCTCACCCGCGCCGTCCAGATCGAGGAGCAGCCTTCGCTGTTCCAGGCGCTCTCGTCGACCGCCCTCGATGGGGAGGAGACCCCCCCGCGTGCCGACGACGGCATTGATCCCGCCGAGGACATCGTCATTGCCGCCGAGGAACTCGCTGGCCTTGCGGTCGACCTCCCACCACCCCCCAAGCTGCCGGGCCGCGATGTCGACGCGAGAGGAGCGCTTGGTGATCTGCGCACGAAGCACGCTCGCAAGAAAGACCTTCGGCAGTGGAATGCGGACAGAGTGCTGGAACTCGTGCGGGCAACCGGCATGGAGCATCCGATGGTCAACGCGGAACTCAACAAGCGGGCGGGCGTCGAACGGGTCGGAGAGGCTGACGAACCCGCCCTGCGTCGGCGTCTGCAAGCAGCTGATGACTGGCTCGACAGCATGCGGTCTCGGCGCTGAAGCCGACCCGCCGGTCCTCGGCGCGCACACAGTGGGGAGGAGGTCGACGAGCATTGCCGATCCCGCTGCTAGCTGATGGCGTCTCGCTCGTCGAGTCGTTGTCGAAGCGCACCAAGATCGAACGGGTGGTGCAGCCCCACGATGATGTGGGTGGCTCCCGCGTCGACATAGTCCTGCGCCGAGTGAGGGTCGTCGGCGCCAATCGACACGGTCCGCTCGATCTCCGAGGAGTCCCGTCCGACCTTCAGACACCAGGCTTCGAGGACCTCGCACAACTCGGCCACGTTGTCGGGTGGACCGAAGCAGTTCCAGGAGTCGGCGTGCTCTGCGACGAGACGGAGCGTGACCTTGCGGCCGGAGCCACCGATCATCAGCGGTAGTGACCCCCGCGGCCCAGGATTGAGCTTTGCCAAGCGGCGCTTCATACGTGGAAGGTCGGCCTCGAGTTGCCTGAGCCGGCTCCCGACCGTTCCGAACTCGTAGCCGTACTCGGCGTAGTCGCGTTCGAACCAGCCGGCGCCGACAGCGAGATACATGCGTCCGTTGCTGACGTGGTCGAGCGTGCGGGCCATGTCGGCCAAGAGTTCGGGGTTGCGATATCCGTTGCCGGTGACGAGCGTGCCGAGCTTTGCGTTCTTCGTGTCGGCAGCCATGACCGATAGCAGCGTCCAGGCCTCGAAATGGGTTTCGTTCGGGTCGCCGAACAGGGGATAGAAGTGGTCCCAGATCCAGATCGAGTCAGCGCCCATCTCGTCGGCGCTCCTCCAGCACCCGCGCATCGACGCAACATCTGTCGCCTGGGGCTGGATCTGCACACCGATTTGAAGTCTCGTCATGAAGCGAGTGTTGCACCGAGATGACCACTCTGCAGTTTGACGATCCAGACGCATCTGCAAGGCGGTACTGTTTCCGTACAGTCATCAGTGGTCCTCAGATCCAGCGCGGTTACAGGCGATGGAGATGGGACAAACGTCACACCGGCTGGTGATGGCAGTAGGAACAATCCTTCCCGAGGAGGCGTTTAAACGGATATGAGTGATCTGGAAACCACCATCCGAACCATTCGCCAAGATGTCGATGGCAGCGTCTGCAGCCGCTCACGAGTCATGGATGCCCTCCTCGATCTTCGACTCGAGGCAGGCAGCCGCAGTGACGTCACCGGCCTGATCGACGACGCCTTGGCCAACCTTCCCGGCAAGACGATGGTGCCGGCCGACTGGTGGCGTGACCGCCTCGACATGCTCGAATTGACGGCGGTGAACCCGGTCGAGGCAGTCGGCTGAACGTCGAGAGTCCCCGGAGCTGAACAACCGAGGATACGGTCCCGTCTGCGTTGCGATTGGCGGCTGACCCGGTCCTGTCCGAAGATGCGGCCATGGCCAATACGGACACCCTCGGACTCTGGCAAATCGCCGACGCCGATCCTGACCACCTTGCGCTGATCGACCCTGACCACGAGCAGATGACGTTCGGAGAACTTGCCGCGCTCTCCAATCAGATCGTGCACGGACTGCGCGCCTTGGGTCTCGAGCCGGGCGATCAGGTGACCACCGTCCTCCCGAACAGTTTCGAGCAGGTTGCGATCTGTCTCGCAGCGTTCCAGGGCGGCTTCTATGTCACCACGGTCAACTGGCACCTGGTCGGACCGGAGATCAGCTACATCGTCAACGATTCTGAGACGAAGGCACTGATCGTCAACGCACGCTTCGCCACCGAGGCCAGACGAGTCGCGGAAGACTGCGTCACCCCGCAAGCCAACCGTTTCTCGATTGGCGGTGAGATCGCTGGTTTTCGGCTGTTCGACGACCTCGTGCAGGGTCAACCAGAGACCCGTCCGGAGAACCTCGGTCCGACGGGGTCGTTCATGTTCTACACCTCGGGCACCACCGGTCGACCCAAGGGGGTCCGTCGCCCCCTCAACCCAGGCCATCCCGACCAACAGGCCGGCGGTGGACTGCTGTACCTGTTCGGCACCAAGCCCCATGATGACAACGTGCAGATGACGCAGGCGCCGCTATACCACACGGCCGTCAACAACTGGACCACGATGTCGCTGCATCTGGGCCACACCGTTGTGCTGATGGACAAGTGGACGGCGGAGGGCGCGCTCGAACGCATCGAGCGTTACCGGGTCACGTCGTCGCACATGGTGCCCACGATGTTCAACCGGATGTTGCAGCTTCCCGCCGACGTTCGGAACTCCTACGACGTGTCGTCGACCCGTTACATGGTCCATGCTGCAGCGCCGTGTCCGGTCGAGACCAAGAGGAAGATGATCGAGTGGTGGGGCGACTCGATCTGGGAGTACTACGCGGCCACTGAGGGCGGCGGCACCTATGTCGGCGCGGCCGAGTGGATGACCAAGCCGGGCACCGTGGGCAAGCCGTGGCCGATCAGCGAGGTCGTTGTCGTCGATGACGACGGGCAACGTCTCCCACCGTTCGAGTCGGGCACGGTCTACATGAAGATGGGTGGCGGTCAGCAATTCGAGTACAAGGGCGACGAGGAGAAGACGCGGAAGTCCCGACTCGATGACTTCTTCACGGTCGGTGACGTCGGATATCTCGACGACGACGGGTTCTTGTTTCTCAACGACCGCGCCAACGACATGATCATCGTCGGGGGTCTCAATATCTACCCGGCCGAGATCGAGGGTGCGCTCATCCAGCATGAGGCGGTCGGCGATGTCGCCGTCTTCGGCGTCCCCAACCCCGATGTCGGTGAGGAGATCAAGGCCGTTGTCGAACTCCGCGAGGGCTGGGAACCCTCCGACGACACGACCGAGGCGATCATGTCGTGGCTGCGAAATCAGATCGCTCGCCAGAAGCTGCCGCGTTCGATCGACTACACGACCGAACTGCCGCGAGACCCCAACGGCAAGCTGTACAAGCGACGCCTGCGTGACCCTTTTTGGGAAGGCCACGAACGCGCGATCTAGCGAAGGGCGACGGCTCAGCGCTGCTTGCCAGGCATCACTACCCACTCGCCGCGCTAGCGTTACAGAGTGTCAAAACGAGGGATCGATGGCTCCGAAGTCGCACGAGCGCATGCATCACTCGGGTTGACGACTGAGATCGCCGACCAAGGGGTCTACGACCGAACTGTCACCAGGTTCGCAGAGCGCGGCATTGCGCTGCCGACGTTCGCCGAGCTGGCCGACCCGTCGACTATCCCGACTGGGCGCCTTGCGCCGTTGGTCGGCCTCGACCGCAACGAGCCTGACTCTCGCAACCTCTTCCGTGTGCACTGGTTCGGGGGGCTCGACGGCAGTGGGCCCCACGACGTTCCCGACTACATCGAACTCCCCCCAGAGATGACGGGTGTCGACGCGCGCATCCTGCTTGCGTTCGGGAATCGTTTTCCGATGATCCGGGCCCACAAAGTCTTGGCCGCCTACTCCTGCCTCGTGCCCCGACTCGTCACCGGCCGGTTCGATCCCACCGTGCATCGTGCGGTGTGGCCGTCCACCGGCAACTACGCGCGAGGTGGCATCGCCATTTCGCGCATCATGGATTGTCGGGGTGTTGCGGTGCTGCCCGAGGGTATGAGCAAAGCCCGCTTCGACTGGCTCGAGCAGTGGACTCTCGATCCAGCCAACGACATCATCCGGACGCCCGGCACCGAGTCGAACGTCAAGGAGATCTACGACGCCTGCAACGAACTCGAGCAGGATCCCGAGATCGAGATCATCAACCAGTTCTCGGAATTCTCGAACCACCTCGGCCATTACGCAGTCACCGGTCCTGCCCTCGAGCGGGTGTTCGAGCACGCCACGACCGGTTCCGGCACCGCTCGGCTTGCGGCCTACGTGTCGGCGTCGGGCTCGGCCGGCACGCTCGGCGCAGGTGACTACCTGAAGGACAACCACGGCGCCCGCATTGTTGCGGTCGAGGCGCTCGAGTGCCCCACACTGCTCGAGAACGGCTTCGGCGACCACAACATCCAAGGCATCGGCGACAAACACGTCCCTCTGATCCACAACGTGATGAACACCGACGACGTCGTTGCCGTGAGCGATCGCTCGACCGATGCCCTCGACGCGCTCTTCAACACCGACGCAGGAAGGGGCTACCTCGTCGATCGGGTGGGTCTCGCCCCCGCTCTCGTCGAGGCGCTGCAACACATGGGCTACTCCTCGAGCTGCAACGCCCTTGCCGCGATCAAGATCGCAAAAGAACACGATCTCGACCGCGACGACATCATCGTCACCGTCGCCACCGACGGCTCTGAGCTGTATGACGCCGAACGGGCCGAGTATCTTGCGGCGCAACACCCCGACGGCTACGACTCGGTGGCGGCCGCAGCCGACTTCGGTCGTGAGCTCGAGGCCGGTGACACGGCGCAACACCTCGAGCTCACCGAAGCAGAGCGGCGGCGCGTCTTCAACCTGGGTTACTTCACCTGGGTGGAGCAGCAGGGCACCTCGTTCGACGACTTCACGGCCCGGGCCGATCAGCGTTTTTGGGACGGTATGCGTCACTTCGTCGCCGACTGGGATGAGCTCATCAACGAGTTCAACACTCGGACCGGCACCCGCAGCGACGACTGATCGTGGCTGACACGGCGATATCGACGTTCGAGCGCCACCTTGACCGACTCGACCTCGGACGTGGGCTGTCCGCACGAGAACATGAGCAGGTGGTGGCAGCCATTCGGCGACTTAACACTGCGGTTTCTGCGCTCGAGGGCCACGGTTTCGCTCCCACACCGTTCGAGCGTGAAACTGCCCTGGCGACCGCTGTCGGTCTGCCGGCCGGCATGGAACTGTGGGTGAAAGACGAGACCGGCAACGTCTCGGGCTCACACAAGGGTCGGCACCTGTTCGGCGTCGCCGTCTGCGAAGCACTGGCTCCGAGCGGCGTAGGGCCGTGGGCGATTGCGTCTTGCGGTAATGCAGCGTTGGCGGCCTCGATCGTCGCGGCAGCTGCCGAGCACCCGCTCGAGGTTTTCGTGCCGACGTGGGCCGACGATGCCGTGGTCGGCGAGATCGAGTCGACCGGTGCGAGGGTCACACGGGTTGAACGAGAGGTGGGCCGGCTCGGCGATCCGGCGTACCTCGCCATGGTCGAGGCGATCGCAGGGGGCGCCACGGCATTCTCGTGCCAGGGAACCGATACCCCGTCAACGATCGACGGCGGACGCACACTCGCGTTCGAGATGATCGACGCCCTTACCGCTCATGATCACCCGACGCCCCCCCACCTCGACCGACTGTTCGTCCAGGTTGGCGGTGGTGCGTTGGCAAGCGCAGTCGTGACCGGCCTTGCCCGTTGCGATCTGCCGAAGATGCCGACCGTTCATGCCGTCCAGCCCCTCGGCAATCATCCGCTCGTTCGGGCGTGGGACACAGTCCTTTCGGAACTGCTCGATGCCCCGCCCGAGTCCACCGTGGAGGGTCGCTTGGCTGCCGCAGCGGCGCTCGGTCGGCTCGCCGATGATGCTCGAAGGGTGATTGTTCGGCGGCTCCGGTCCGACCCGGCCCGGTACATGCGGCCCTGGGCCGACGAGCCCGAGTCATACGCCACCGGCATCCTCGACGACGTGACCTACGACTGGATCCCGATCATCGAGGCGATGCTTGCGACCGGGGGCGCGCCGGTCGTGCCGTCGGAGGATCAGCTTCGCCGAGCGCACGCGCTCGCACACGACCACACCTCGATCCCGGCCTGTCCGACGGGCGCAGCGGGGCTCGGGGGGCTGATCGCCGTTGTCGAGGCCGGTTCCGCCCTCGAACGGCACGAGCGGCTGGCCGTGATCTTCAGCGGCCATCAACGCGCAGGCGATCCGCTTCCGAGCTGATCTGGGTCGACGGCTGCGTGCGGCGATACGGTCGCCGGATGTCCTCCACCCAGCGACGACTCTTCACCATCGTCGTCGCGTTGTCGGCTGCGATGGTCGCGCAAGCATTCGGCCGATTCACGTGGGGTGTGGTCCTCCCGGAGGCCCGTGACGACCTCCTCGAGGGCTCCAACACGGCAGCGGGACTCTTTGGCACCCTGAACGTCTCGGGGTACCTCGTCGGGACGGTCGTCGTCGCCTGGTTGGCGTCGCGATCGACGTTGGTCGGTCTCGTGAAGATCGGCCTGACCTGCTCGACGTCGGGACTCGCCCTGGCATCGTTCACGACCGAGCCGGTCGTCTTGGCGGTGGCGCTTGTCCTGATGGGCCTCGGTGGCGCAATCATCTGGGTCCCGGTACCCGGAATCACAGCCCGGGAGTTCCCTCCACAACGTCGTGGCTTCGCCACCGGCCTCGCCGGGGTCGGTATCGGCCTCGGCATTGTCTTCGCCGGTCGAGTTGCGTCGATGTTGCGCGGCGGCGACGCAGCAGTCTGGCAGACCCTGTATCGCATCGAGCTTGCAATCGCAGTCTGTGTGCTCGCCGCAGCACTGGTCGGCCTGCGATCGCAGGGTGAGCGGCCCTCGACCGCAGGTGGCTTCGGAGGTTTCGGAGCGCTGCGGCGGATCGAGGGCTGGAAGCCGTTGACATTCGCCTACTCGGCTTACGGCTTCTCGTACATCCTCGTGATCAGTTTCGTGGTCGCCCGTCTCGAGGACGACGCCGACTGGTCGCCTGATCGAGCTGCGCTCGTCTTCAGCGTCATCGGGGTGGCCATTGTCTTCGGTGGGCTGACCGTCGGCTCGCTGTCCGATCGGGTCGGGCGGCGACGGATGATGATGATCGCCTTCGTGTCGTGGGCGGTTGCATCGCTCGTGTTCCTCACCGGGTCGTTCCCGCTGGCACTGATTGCCGCAGTGTTCGTCGGCATCATGTTCAGCGGTATCCCTGCGGCGATCATCGCTCATGTCGTGGCGTATGCCGACGAGCAGTCGTTCGGGCCGGTGTTCTCCGCGACGACGTTGGCGTTCGGGCTCGCCCAGGCGGTCTCACCCCAGATCGGGGGCGCGATCGCCGATTGGCGCGGTTCGTTCACCATGGTCTTCATGGTCGCTGCTGGTGTGGCCCTGCTCGGCGCTATCTCTTCCTGGTTCCTGCCAGCCGACGACGAGCCGAGGAGTGATGCATCGGTTGACGCCTGAACCGAACGGTCAGTGTGACCGCTGGGCCGAGACCGCAAACTCGGCCAATCAGGCTTCGGGGTCGGCTTCGTAGATCTCGACGTCGACCACCGAGCCGTCGGCGAGGGTCGCGGCCACGGTCGTGCGGCGGTAGCCCGGCCCCTCAAAATCGTCGAGTCGAGAGAGATGCCCGCCGAGTTCATCCGATTCGAGGATGTCGACCGCAACGGGAGGGCCGTCGGGGCTCAAACTGATCCCGTCGTAACCTTCCGCAGGACCCCAGGTGATCTGATAAGTCCAGCCGGGCACGGTGCCTGTGGTCCACGAACCCGGGATCGATCGGACTTCGTGGTGGTGGCTGCCCCCCGGGCGGAGAATCCCGTACAACGCAAGACGCATATGATCGTTCTAGTGGGTCGCCACCGACGAGCGAAGCATCGAGGGCTACGCTCGGCGGATGGCCGACGCTGACGAGCCCGATCTTCTCGGCTCACTGGCTCCGCACCTGGGTGAGGGCCATCGTTCGACCATCGGCGTTCTCGTTGCCGTCTTGCGGACCGGGCGCTTGCTCGAGGCGTGGCTGTCATCGACGCTCGCGGCCGATGGTCTCGACACCAGTGAGTTCACGGCCCTGATGGCGCTCTACCTTCGGGGTGAATCGCAGCGGTTGTCGGCGGGTGAGATCTCCGATGCGCTGGTGCAGACAACCGGCGGCACGACGAAGACGATCCGACGGCTCGAGGACCGGGGAATGGTCAAACGGGTGATCGACCCGGGCGATGGTCGCCGGTCGCTCGTGGAACTGAGCCACGATGGTCGTGAGCTCACGGTTGGCGCTCTGCAGTTGGTGCTCGATGCCTTCGACCTCGAAATCGGTGACCTCGACGAGGCCGAGCGAGTCGAGGTCGGGGCTGGGCTCGTTCGGCTGTCAGCGGAGTTGGGCGAGCGTCTCGATCGTCGCTGATGCCTCGGCGAGTTCGGCTGCGCGCTCCTGAACCTCTGCGACGGCGGCCGCCAAGTCGGTCAGCTCGGCTTCGAGCACCCCCGCCTCGTTCAAGAACGCAAAGACCACGCGCCGGACCACTTCGCCGGTGGCGGCTTCGACCGCTGCGGCGTAGCTGGCTCCCTGCAGTCGATATCTCGCCAGTTTCGCCTGGACGTGGTCGTCGCCCTCCACATGGTCGGTCTTCCAGTCGACGATCACAAGGCCATCAGGGCTTCGATAGAGCAGGTCGACGTAACCCTCGATCAGATGGTCACCGACCGGTGCTGCGACCCAGAGTTCGCGCCAAAACTCTCCGCTGCTCGCCTCGCGTGCGACCTTGGATTCGACGGCTTGTCGGGCGAGAGCCGCAATGACCTCCGTGCGGTTGGCGACACCTTCTGAGGCGGCCTGTGCTGCGGCCGCAGCCTCGAGTCCTTCGCCGGTGGCGAGGTCGACGACCTGAAGCACTCCGTGAACGGCGCGCCCGACGGCCGTTCCGTAGCGGCCCTTCTGCCATGGCGGCAGATCAAGATCTCGCGCTCGCTTGTCGAGGCCCGGGTCGGTGGCTTTGGCCGCTTCTCGCGCCAAGGTGGTGGCTGCCACGACCGATCGCGCCGATGCCCGCGCAAGTGCATCGGCCCTTGTTGCGAGCCATTCGTGGCGCGGAGGTATCGGAGTCGGTATGACCGGGACGGGGCGACGGCGGGTTCCTCCCGATGGCTCAAGCGGCTGTGACACTGCGGTGGTGAGTGCGTGCTCAGCCAGGATGCTGGCACCGGTGCGAGTCTCGGAGTCGTGGCGGTGAAGGCAGACGACGAGATGGTCGCGGGCGCGGGTCGCAGCGACGTACAGCAAACGCAGACGCTCATGTTCGGCCATCTGCTCATCGATGGGAGCCCACGCGTCGTAGCCCGCAGACGTCACATCGGCAGAGAGGCGGAGGGCCACCTCTCCTGTCGGGGGAAAACTGATCGATGGGCCCCGGGCTGAGTTGTTGCTTTGGGTGGTCATACCGGCGAGCACGGCAATCGGGAACTCGAGGCCTTTGGCGCCGTGGATCGTCATGATCCGAACGCTGTCGTCATCGGTCTCGGGCAGCACGGTTTCGGAGACACGGGCGTTGTCCGCGCCTTGCATGCGCGCCCACTGGAGGTAGGCCCGAAGGTCGGTCCCGCCGGCATCAACCCACGCTCGCGCCTGATCGACGACGAAGCGAAGCCGTCGCCAGATGTCACGTGGGGAGCCAGTCGCCACGGCTGATTCGAGAACGCCGCGCTCGCGTACGAGGCGGTCGAGTAGCTCGGCTGGTGTGGACCACAGACGAGCATCGTGGAGCTGTTGCATATGACGGAGGCCGGCGGCAACGGGATGATCGGCGGTCTCCTCGGCGATCGAGTGGCGAAGAGTGAAACGGCCCCGCAGCCCGAGGCGCCAATGAGCGAGGTCGTCGTCGCCACAGCCGTAGATGAACGAACGTAGGGCGGCGACGGTGGCGAGTTCATCGGTGGGGTCGGCGACCGCCGTCAGCGTGAGCAGGAGCTCGCGGACCTCTCGGGTTGCATAGACGAGCGACGAAGTCTCGGCCCGATACGGCACGCCGGCGGCGGTGAGCGCTGACTCGAGCGACGGAAGCGTGGTGCGGGCGGGGAGCAGGATGCAGATGTCGCTCGCCCGTGCGTCGCGCCAGATGCCCCGGTCGTCGACCTGCCAAGGTGCTCGCTCGTCGAGCATCGTGGTGATCGCCGCTGCGACATCGCGAGACTCCCGAGCCCGCAGTTCGTCAGCTGTCAGCTTCTCGGGTATCGGGTCGGTACCGAGCACGGCGACCGCTTGCCCGGAGGGGGCGGTGTCGGTGCGATGGGCCGAGAGCGCGACGTACTCGGGTTGGCTATCCGGGTCGAACTGGATCAGTTGCCCAAACACGTGGTTGACCCACTCGATAATGGGAGCGGTGGTTCGGAAGTTCACCGTGAGCGCCGGACGATCGGTGACCCGATCGCGCACGGTCAGGAATACGCCGATGTCGGCTCGCCGGAATCGGTAGATCGACTGCTTGGGGTCGCCCACGAAGAACAGCGAGCCCGGACGGACCGTGAGGTCGGTCCAGTCCTTGTCGCTCACGTCGGGGTCGTTCGTGGCGATCAACGTCGCCAGTTCGATCTGGATCGGATCGGTGTCTTGGAACTCGTCGAGGAGGAGGCGGGGGTAGCGCTCGGCCAACGCCGCCCGGACCTCGGGACCGTGGTCTTGGCTGCGAAGGAGGCGACGGGCCCGAACGAGCAGATCATGGAATTCGAGTCGACCGATATCGCATCGTTTCTCGGCCGCCCCGAGCACGAAGTGACCGATGCGAGCAGCGACGTGCGCAAGCGCTGCGGTGGTGACCGACGAAACGGCCCGGTCGCAGGCGACCCGAAGTTCGGCGAAGGCGTTCCGAACGTCGGCGATGTCGGTGTGCCAGTTGTCTTTGTTCCCAACGTTGCCAACCCGGATCGCACGGCGAGCGCGACGGTGATCGCCCATCTCGCATGCGAGCTCGATCGCCTCAATGTCGTCGAGTGCTTCGGCGATGAGGGCTCGATGGTGACGCAGGTCGGGAAAGCGGGCGAGCAACTTGTCGTCAGGGTTGTCGCAGCCGTCGGCGTAGGCCTCGACATCATCGAACACCCGCAGGAGCTCGCCCCGGGGGAACGAGCCGGGAGCCGGAGCCTCGAAGTCGAGCCGCTCTTCTACGAGGTCCCAGTTGGCAGCCATCTGGAGGGCGAGGGTCCGCAGCGCCTCCAGACGAACCCCTGCACCCTCAAGCACGAGCAGGGTGTGAGCCATCGATTCATCGTCAAGCAGTTCGTCGAGGAACACTCGCCAGCGCTGCTCGAAATCGATCTGAGATCCGATCTCGTCGAGCACATCGACTCCGGGTGGGAGACCGGCTTCTACAGGGTGTTCAGTGAGGATGCGCTGGGCGAAGCTGTGAAGGGTGCCAATCGGGGCGCCGTCGAGCTGGTTGAGGGCCACCCGTGCGGTATCTGCGACGGCTGGCTGTGCGGGATCGGCAACGTGGGTCTCGAATCGTTGCCGTACGCGATCGCGGAGCTCGGCAGCCGCCTTCTCGGTGAACGTGATGGCGGCGATGTTCTCAAGAGGGATGGCATCGTCGATCACGAGCGCCTCTACCCGGTCGACGAGCGCTCGGGTCTTGCCCGAACCCGCGCCGGCCTCGACGAAGAGAGTCCGGTCACGCTCGTTGCGGATGCGATCGCGTGCCGCCTGGTCGACAGTGGAGTGGTCAGCCACGGTCGTCTCCGCGCAGATCGACGTAGTCGGCCAGGGCCGGGTGTGTGTGCTTGCGGCGCCAATCTGCGTACTGATGAGCAAGCCCGAGGCCGTCGGGCTCGCAGAAAACGCAGTCGACCCAAGTCCGAGTCGTCGGTTTGGCAGGACGGGCTGGGAAATGGCCGGCAGCGATGCCCTCGACGATGCGCCCGACTGTGGTGAGTGCCGTCGCCTCGACCTTCGGGTCGACGTCGTAGCCGACCGCTTCGAAGCCTCCTCGGTCGGTGACGAACCAGTAGGTGCCGCGCTCGGCGCTCCGGTGCATGCCGAGGATCGAGCGAGCCGCAAGGGCGTACAGCACGAGCTGCAGGTGGGTACCGCCCGGCGTCGGGTCCTCGGGGCTGAGGCCGTCGTAGCCGCGCTGCGACCCCGTCTTGTAGTCGATGACGATCAAGCCGTCGCCGGAGGTGCGGTCGACACGGTCGATGGCACCGCGGACCGTGATCGAGTTGCCGCCGGGCAGCACAACCTCGATGGGTGGCGTGGTCGAGCCGGGCATCCCGAACGGCAGCTCGGTGGCGATCGGTGTACTTCCGTGAGCTGCTCGCTGGTTGTCATCGAAGCGAGCAAAGGCTTCGAGATCGCGGTGGATGACCTGCTGGTCGCGGCCCCAGTAGACGCGTCGTCCAACCAGGCCGCGCCGCTCGAGCCGTCCTGCTTCCTCGTCGGCGATCTCGTGGAGACGATCGAGGTGGCCCTGTGGCCATGTCTGACCGGGCTCGGGGACGGTGTCGTCGGCCATCGCCTCTGCGATCCACCGATCGAGCGTGTCATGCACGAGGGAACCTCGCACGAGTGGCGAGATGCGGTACTGCTCTTCGGGGTCCTCTACGGGCACCACGCCCAGGACGTGACGGACGAAGTACGCATGAGGGCAGCTCGCCCAGGTCTCGAGCCGGGTTGCGGATGTGATGTGTCCTCGGACACCGGGGTGGGGGATCGTGACACCTCGCAGATCACCGTCGGTCGCGAGATTGCCGTCGAATCGGGTGTAGGCGGCGGACAGCCGAGCGGTGAGGAGTTCGGCACCGTGCCGAACGGCCGATCGGTCGGATGGAACGAGCTCGAGCGCGAATGGATTGCCGGCCTCAACGTGATCGAGCAGTGATCGCAGGTCGTACTCGGTGATCGTGGCGGGGAACTCGCTGCGCCGAAGACCGGCGACGAACGACGGCACCTCACGCAGCCATTCACCCGTGAGTGCATCGAGATCCTCGGCCGATGGACGCACGCCGTCGTGGTGCTCGGTGGCATCGAGGAGCCAGCGTGAAGGCGAACGCTCTGCGTTTCGACGAAGATCGCCTCGGGGGAACGTATAGGTCGTGCGGCCGGCTGCGGCGACGACGGCGAGCAGCGCTCGGTGGTCGTCGTGCACCAGATCGGCGCGTTGTGGAAGGTCGGGGCCGATGATGGCGCGAACGCGATCGGGGAGTAGCGGATCGTTGCGGCGTCGGGTCGGGAACGATCCCTCAGCCATTCCGACGACGACCACTTCGTCAAGCTCGACGCCCAGCCCGAGCGACACCGGGCCGACGAGAATCCCGTTGCCGAACGTGCCGTGCCGACCGAGGTCGTCTGCCAGCTGAAGCTCGAGCGCTCGGCGAAACGCGACGGGTGAGGGATCGGGGTCGACGCCGTCGAGGTCGCCGAGTCTGTCGATCGCCGCATCGATGCGTTGCGCTGCGGCCTGCTCTTCGACCGGCCAGTCGGTTCGCAAGCTCTCGCCACCGAGATACATGCGTACGAGCGATCGGCACCAGGCGGCGAGCCCCGACCATGTTTGACCCCGGCCGCCGGGTTTGAGTGCCGTGTCGAGGCCGGTGACGAAGTCGGCAAGGGTGCGGGCCGACTCGGCGTCGCTGCGCAGCCGAACCGCACGCCATTCGAGTTCGGTGTCGCGTTCGGCGTTGGTGGCATCGGTCTCGAGATCGTCTGCCAGACGGGAGAGTCGGTTCTGCCACTGTTCGAGTCCGGCGACGACGCCGGCAGCGCGGGAGGCGCGCTCCCATGCCGCTACTGGTGCAGGACGGTTGTCGACTCCTCGGATCGGCGCGCCGGCGAGCCAAGCAGCGACGTCGTGACGGGAGAGGTTGTGGTCGGGGAGTGCGAGCAAGGCCAGCAGCGACCGGCCGAGCAGCGAGGTGTCGGCGGTACGTACGGAGGTTCCGAACCAGTCGATCTCAGCTGCGGCGAGGGCGTCACCGATCAGTCGGGCGTAGGGTTCGCGGCTGCCGTAGAGGATCGCGATGCGGGCGAGCGGTGTACCGGATCGAGCAGCGTCGACGACCTGTCGAACGGCGTGCCGAACCTCGTCGTCGGCATCGGACACGCTCAGTGCCCGGGTCGGAACGGCCGCAGGTGGCGCCGCAGTATTTGGCCAGGCACCGCCGACCATCTCTGCAGATCGGTGCACCGCAGCGTCGGCGTCGGTGTCGCCGGTGATGCCAGCGATCATCGTGACCGGGTGGTGCTCGCCGAGCACGGCGAGCAGGCGGGCCTGGTTCGATGAGAGGCGCTGGGGCAGAAACACGATGGTCGGACCGAGATCGCGAAGGATTGGTGGCGTTGATGGGATGGCCGCAACCGCAGCCTCGACGAGATCTTGTTCGTCAGAGAAGCTGCTGCGGATCCGGCGGCTGACGGCCCGATGGATTCGCACGACGTCGGCCGTACGGGCGGACTGGGTTGCGAGCCGGTCGAGGCCGGTCGGGCCGACCTCCGACAAGGCGCGATGGACCCGCACGAGGGCCCGTTCGGTTGTCGGGTGCTGTTCGACCCCTGCGAAGTGGCCGGGTTCGTCGGCCAGGACAGCCCGAACCGCCCCGGCCAGAACGGGTGTGGAGACGGGGCGACGACCGCTGGCGGCGACGGCTCCTGCGCCAAGGAGTTCCGCAAGCCGGTAAGGCGTGAGGAACGTGACCGCAGCGACCCCTCGGCGGCGTCCGAGGGCGCGGCGGGCGGCGATGCCGACCTGGTTCGACGACACGATGACCGACACCGGCGCGAGTCGATCGGTGGCTTTGTGCCGGTCGATCGCGGCGGCGAGTGCTTCGTGGGCGGGGCTGCCGTAGGAGGTCGTCGTGACGTCGATAGTCATCTGTGTCTGATCGTACGCAGGGCGCGTGACACTGGCTCGGTGTCGGTGGTCAGCCC
The DNA here is from genome assembly GCA_905480195.1 of uncultured Acidimicrobiales bacterium. Classification (GTDB taxonomy): domain Bacteria; phylum Actinomycetota; class Acidimicrobiia; order Acidimicrobiales; family Aldehydirespiratoraceae; genus UBA11606. The sequence continues at coordinate 172,354 of CAJQPN010000001.1, read as the reverse complement.
CGGTCGCTGAGGTCGTACTCGGCGAGCACCATCGGGTGGTGGTCGCCGAGAAGCACCAGCGGGCGTGCATCGTCGACCCGGCCGGACGGTCGGCACCCGCTTCCCTTCACCCCGAGGACACCGTCGCCGAGTTCGGTTCGGAATGCTTCGGCCGCTCCCTGGAGTCGTTCGACTACATCGGGATGCTCCCCTGCGACGTCGGTGGTCTCACCGATGTCGGCACGGAGGTCGAAGAGTTCGGCGATGATCGTGAGCTCACGGCCCGAACGGCGGACCAGGCGAAGCTTGTAGCGGTCGTCGCGCACAGCCTCGAGCAGCGTGCCGTTGTAGTAGGCGAAGGTCTCGTGAGGGGACGCAGCACCTCTGGTCAGGACCTCACCAATGTCGCGTCCGTCGATGATCGTGTCGTCGGGCACCGCCGTGCCTGCCCAACCCGCCAGGGTCGGGAGCAGGTCCATGGCGGTGAGGAGTTCGTCGCACTCGGCTCCGGCTGGGACGGTGCCCGGCCACCGCACGATGCCGGGTACGCGGATCCCTCCGTCGCTCGTGCGCCCCTTCTTCCCCCGGAGCGGGCCGTTGCTTCCTTCGCCGGGCCGGCAGAGGGCCCCGTTGTCGCTGGTGAAGACGACGATCGTGTTGTCGGCGAGACCCTGGTTTTCGAGTTCGTCCATGAGCACACCTGTCGCCCAGTCGATCGCGTGCACGGCGGCGCCGTATGGGCCGTTGCGCGATCCTTCGTGGAAGGTGTCTTCGACGTAGAGCGGGAGGTGCACGTGCATGTGCGCGAAGTACAAGAAGAAGGGCTGATCGGTGTTTTCTCGGATGAACTCGATCGACCGTTCGACGTACCGCCGGGTCAGCATCGTCTGATCGGGTTGGGTCTCGACGACCTCGTCGCTGTTCATGAGCGGGAGTGGCGGGTACGGGATGACCGGCGGCAGGGTGTAGCCGGCGGCGATCAGCTGTTCACCCTGTTCCTCGATCAGGTTTGGGCCCTGCTGGATGCCCATGTCGTTGCTGTACGGCAGCCCAAACCACCGATCGAAGCCGTGGTTGGTGGGGAGGAACTCGGGCTGATCTCCGCAGTGCCACTTGCCGACGATCTCGGTCGCGTACCCAGCGTCCCTCAGAACCGATGCAATGGTGTGCTCCGACGGGGAGAGACCGCAGGCGCTTCCGGGGAAGAGCACGTGGAGTCCGTCAAAGTCGTCGAATCCGATCCTGGCCGGGTATGAGCCGGTGAGCATCGCCCCGCGTGACGGTGTGCAGACCGGAGACCCCATGTAGAACGAGAGCAGGCGGGTGCCCTCGGCGGCGAGTTGATCAATTCGCGGCGTGTCGTGCACCGCTGAGCCGTAGCAGCCGAGGTCGCCGTAGCCGAGGTCATCGCAATTGATGAGGACGATGTTCGGTCGGCGCGCCATGGGCGGAGGCTAGGCCTGCTCGGGGGGAGCGACGAAGTCGATGAGTTCCTCGACGGCGGCGAGGAGGGGAGTCTCGAGATCCTTCCAGGTCGTGACCTTGCCGAGGACGTGTTTCCAGAACGCTGCAGGGGTTGCGTTCACCCCGAGGGCGGCTATGACACCTTCTTTCCAGGGCTGGCCCTTCGGCACGTCGGGCCACCGGTCGATCCCGATGACCGACGGTTTCACTGCCTGCCAGATGTCGACGTAGGGGTGGCCTGTGATGAGGACGTTCGGATCGGTGATCGTGTCGGCGATCCGTTGCTCCTTGGACCCGTTGACGAGATGGTCGAGCAGCACGCCGAGACGGCGGCGCTCGCCGGGGCGGAATCCACGGACACGCTCGGCGAGGTCGTCGGCGCCCTCGAGTTGTTCGACAACGACCCCTTCGACGCGGAGATCGGAACCCCAGACCTTTTCGATGAGTTCCGCGTCGTGGATACCTTCGACCCAGAGGCGGCTGGCGCGGGCCACGCGGGCGGGAACCTCGCCGAGGTCGATCGATCCGCTGGCGGTGACGCCGGGCGCTCGAGGCTCACCCGTCGGGACGACGAGTCGACACGGCACTCCCTTGCCGTCGATCGCAGCGCGGACAGAACCGTCGCGATAGGCAACCGTGTGGTCCTTGCCGTAGCGGTCGCGCAAGACGAGGCGAGGTGGCACAAACGAGATGAGGGCACCGACGACCCCAGTCGTGCGGTCTTCGAGCACCGTGCCGCGGCGAGCAGCGACGATCGGATAGTCGGGTTTGCGCGACCGCGTCGCGTCGAGATCGATCGGGCCCTCGTGCACATGATGACGGTAGCGTCTCGATCAACTTCAGAGTGATCACTCTGGGAGCAGTAACTCTCACCGTTGGGTAACCTTGCGGGCGTGGAGTATCTCGTCGAGGAACTCGCAGACGCCACCGGTGTCGCCGTCGATACCGTGCGCTACTACCAGCGCGAGAAACTCCTGCACGCACCGCGCCGCGAAGGCCGGCGAGTCTTCTACGACGAAGGGCATCTCGACCGCATCCGTCAGATCAAGAGTCTTGCCCAGCAGGGCTTCAGTCTTGCCCAGATCCGTGACCTTTCGACTGTCGATGCGTCCGGCCTACTCGTCGAACTCGCCGACCAGAACGCCGTCGACCCCGAGCTCGACAAGAGCGAGCTCGCCCGTCGGGCCGACGTACCTGAGTTCATCATCGACGTCGTTGTCAGCGCCGGACTACTTACCCCGGTCGGTGACGGCGATGAGCAGCGATTCGCTGCGGACGCCGTTGACATGCTCGTGGCTGCTCGCACCCTCGTCAGCGAAGGCGTGTCGCTCGAAGAGCTCACCGCCCTCGCCATGCGGCACGCAACGCACATCGAAGACGTTGTCGACGATGCGATCGAACTGTTCAAGCGCAACAGTGACGCAAAGGGGCGTGACCGCAACGAGTTGGTCGGGCTCATGCACCGGCTCGTGCCAGTGGCGTCGAAGCTCGTCGGCGGTCACTTCGAACGCACGCTCCGCACCCGAGCGTTGGCCCGACTCGGCGGCGACACCTCGGTCGGCGGTGGTGTCATGGTCTTTGCCCGCAAGCTCGATGACCGGGTCGACCCGGTCGCGGTCTACGGAGCCGCGACCGACCACTTCCGGTCGCTGTGGGTTCGACCCGACGACGGATTCGCCCTCGTCGCTCTCGGCGCTGCCGAGGTCATCGAGCCGCACGGTGACTCCCGATTCTCCGCCGCTTCGGCTGCAAGGGCTGCGCTTGGAGCCCGGATCCGTCGCCATGGCCCGGCCCACGCTCCGGCGCCCGTGCTCGTCGGTGGCTTCTCGTTCTCGTGCGGCAACCGGCCCGTCGACCCCGACTGGACGGGCTTCCCGGACGCTCGTTGGATACTGCCCGAAGTGACCGTCGTCGACCGGTACGACGGTTCATGGCTACTCGCCGCCACGTCCCTCGCGGAGGGTGACGACGAGACAGCTGCGCTCGACCTGCTCGAGGCTCGACTCGAAGAGATGGCATCGGCTCCCGCCCCCGCAACACCGGTGGTCGGGGAAATCGTCGCCGGTGACGTCGTCGGCAGCGATCCTGACTATGTGCGAATCGTCGCCGACGCCATAGCCGAGATCCGGTTGGGGGCGCTCGACAAGGTAGTGCTGGCCCGGACGCTGGTGCGGGGTCCCATCGCCACCTCCGCTGTTCTGCGCGGGCTGGTCGACCGGTTTCCGGCGTGCGCCACCTTCGCGTTCGGTGTCGGCAACCGGGCCTTCATCGGCGCCAGCCCAGAGCGGCTCGTCACCCTCGACGGTCGTGAGGTCTCGACCGTGGCACTCGCGGGTACCACCGGCACGGGCACCGATGACGCGAGCGATGCGACGCTTGCGGCTGAGATGCTCGCATCGCCCAAGATCAGGTCCGAGCATCAGTTCGTCGTCGACGACATCACCGCCCGGTTGGCGACGTTGGGCCTCGTGGGTGAGACACCCGACGAACCGGAGATCATGCGCCTCGCCCGTGTACAGCATCTACGGACACCGATCACGGCTCGGGTTGAGCGCCGCGCCGGCGGGGTCAGTGACATGGACGTCCTGCGGGTGGCAAACGTTTTGCATCCGAGTCCCGCCGTCGGTGGCACCCCGTCGGACCCGGCGGTTCGGTGGCTACGCCAACACGAGGATTTCGACCGCGGCTGGTACGCAGCTCCGGTCGGCTGGTGTGATCTCGACGGCAACGGTGAGCTCCGGGTCGCGCTGCGGTCGGCCCTTGTCGACGAGTCGCAGGTCACCTTGTTCTCCGGTGCGGGGATCGTCGCCGATTCGACCCCTGAAGACGAGCTTGCAGAGACCTCGGTAAAGCTCCGGGCCCTGCTCGACGTGATGGAGTCGGCGACGGAACGGAGCGACGCATGACCGACCCGGTGTACGACCCGATCGCCGCGTTCGCCGGCACCCTCGCGTCTCTTGGTGTTCGCGACATCGTCATCTCCCCCGGGTCGCGTTCCACGCCACTGGCGGTCACCTTCCACGCCCACCCTGCCCTACGGACGCACATCCAACTCGATGAACGCTGCGCCGCGTTCTTCGCACTTGGGCAGGCACGCGCGTCGGGGCGCCCCTCCGTCCTGATCTGTACCTCGGGTACGGCCGCGGCCAACTATCTGCCTGCAGTGGTCGAAGCACACCATTCGTGTGTGCCGATGATCGTCTGCACTGCCGACCGGCCGCCCGAACTGCGCGACTGGGGAGCGGGCCAGACCATCGACCAGGTCGGGATCTTCGGCACCAACGTGCGCTGGTTCGCCGATCTACCGGTTCCCAGCGACTGGTCGGAGTCGGCGGCTCGCCTGACGGCGATGCGGGCTCACGAATTCGCAGTCGGAGCACGGCGTGGCCCCACCCACCTCAACTGGCCACTCCGCAAGCCACTGGAGCCAGTGGCTGACGTTCCGGTCCGTTCCTACGAGACCCTCCCAACCCCGACCGTCGAGTCGGTGTTGCCGCCGGCCGATGGGCTCTTCGACGGGAACGGTGTGATCATCTTGGGCCCCGACGCCGCAAACGGCATCGATGCCCAGTGCGACCTCGCACGCGACGCAGCGCGCGTCGCTCGGACGAGAGGGTGGCCGTTGATCGGAGAACCCCTCACCCAGGCGCGGTCCCGAGATGCGCTTGCTACCTCTGAACACCTCCTCAAACACCCGGCCGTCGATCACCTTCGTCCCGACGTCGTCGTTCGGATCGGCGGAGCGACCACGACCGCCCCGGTCAACCAATGGCTCGAGCGGGTCTCACCCGACCGGGTGATCGCGATCGATCCCGAGCAGCGCTGGCACGACGCCTCCTTCACCACGACCCACCACCTGACGGCGTGGCCCTCGGACTTCGCTGGTTCTCCATCCGACCCGGAGTGGCTGGCCCAGTGGCGGGAACTCGACGCCGCTGCGTCGGCGGCGATCGACCGGATCGTCTCGACCTCAGGTCGCACCAGCGCGTCGGTTGTCCGAGATCTCTGTGATGCTCTCCCCGAGAGCGCGGTGGTTATGGCTTCGAACTCGATGCCGCCACGCGATCTCGACTCCTACGTCAGGGCTGACACGCCTCTCACCTTCGTCGGGAATCGTGGAGCTGCCGGGATCGACGGCATCACGTCGACCGCACTCGGCGTGGCGACCCAGGTCGACACGCCGGTCGTCGTCTTTACCGGTGATCTCGCGCTTCTGCACGACATCGGTGGTCTGCTGGGCGTCGCTCGGGGCGGGGAGCACCTCACGGTGGTGTGTGTTGACAACGACGGCGGGCAGATCTTCTCGATGCTGCCGATTCACGGCCGTATCGGCGACGATGCGTACGACACGATCTTCCGCACCCCTCACGGTGTCGACCTCGGCCGCCTCGACGGATTGGCAGGAATTGATGTGACCGTCATCGACGAGAGCGACAACTTGCGGGACGCACTGCAAATCGCCGTCGCAAAGCCTGACCCCGGCGTCGACCTTCTGATCGTGCGGATCGACCCCGACCACGACATGGCCGCCCGCGCTTCGGTGCGCGCTGCGGTAGGCGAGGCGATCACGCCATGACGCCGACGGTCGTGCTCCACGGCTTCACCGGTGATGCCGGCACTATGGAGCCGATCACGTCGCGTCTTTCCGGACCTGTCGACGCCCCCGATCTTCCCGGGCACGGTCCCGGTCCCCACCCGGCCGACGAGACGGCCTACTCGATCGACGCCATGGCCGACGGCGTGCTGGCCCGACATGCAGCGCCGTTCCACATGGTCGGCTACTCGATGGGTGGTCGGGTTGCGCTCACTGCGGCGTGTCGGCATCCCGAGCGAGTGCTGTCGCTCAGCCTGATCGGTGCCTCGGCAGGACTGCTCGACCCCGAAGCGCGCGCAGCGCGAGCGGCCTCTGACGATGCGTTGGCAGCGCAGATCGAGGGTGACTTCGAGGGGTTCGTCGACCGTTGGATGGCGAACCCGTTGTTCGCAACGCAGGCGCGACTTGGCCGCGACGTTCTCGCCGCAGCCCGAGTGCAACGGCTCGGCAACGACCCGGCCGCGCTGGCTTGGAGCCTGCGAGCCAACTCGACGGGCCGGATGCGCCCGCTTCATCACGACCTCGCCGCATGCACGATGCCGGTCGCGCTTATCGCCGGCGCCGACGATGAGAAGTTCGTGGCAGTCGCCCGAGATCTTGCCGATGCCATCCCGACCGCAACGGTCCATGTCATCGACGGTGCAGGGCATGCCGCCCATCTCGAGCAACCCGACGCCGTAATCGCTGCGATTCTCGCCACCCAGAGCCGAGCGTGACCCTCGAGTTGCGCCCGTACGAGCTGCGGCTCGTGTCGCCGATGGTGACGTCATACCGTTCGATCGCGTCACGGCGCGGCGTGCTGGTGTCATTCGGTTCGCACGGGTCGATCGGTTGGGGCGATGCGTGCCCGATGGAGGGCTGGTCGCGCTCGTCGATCGACGACGTGAGTCGGCGCCTTGCGGTGGCGGCGGCACAGCTCGATCCGGAACGCGTCGGCGCTGTGCTCGAGATGCTCGAAGGTGTCCCGGAGGCCCGAGCGGCGCTGGCTGGGGCGATCCACGATCTCTCAGCTCGTCGTGCCGGTGTCCCCCTCTCCGCGTTGCTCTCCGCCACTGCGGTCGAACGGGTGCGCGTCAACGCGTCGATCGGCGCAGCGGCGACGCCCCGGGCCGTGAGCGAAGCGTCACAGGCGGTCGCCGCAGGTTTCACCGCGCTGAAACTCAAGGTCGGTGCTGCATCACCGGACGACGACGTCGCACGTGTCGGAGCGATCCGGCAGGCGGTCGGTGACGAGGTGGAGATCCGCCTCGACGCCAACGGCGCGTGGGACGTCGACACCGCGGTCGCAGTGCTCGACCGACTCGCCGACAGCGGCGTGGCGTTCTGCGAAGAACCAACGGCCGGAATCGACGCGATCGCCGCTGTGGGTTCGCGAAGTGCCGTCCCCGTAGCGGTCGACGAGTCGGCTCGGAGCATCGACGACATCGCCCAGGCCCTCGGTACGGGCGCGATCGATGTGGTCGTGGTGAAGCCGCAGGCCCTCGGTGGCCCGGATCTGGCGATGCGTGCAGTCGACCTCGCCCGCGCCGCGGAGGTAACGGTCGTCGTCACCTCGATGATCGACAGTGCCATTGGGGTCGCCCACGCCGTGCATGTCGCCGCCGCGGTCGGCACCGAGGTCGCGCACGGGGTGGCGACTTCGTCTCTGCTCGCCGAAGACGTGGCGCAAGCCCTGCCGGTTGAGGACGGCCACATCTTGGTTCCGACACTGCCCGGCCTCGGCGTGAGTCCCGTCTGAGTCGCCGGTACCCTCCCGGCCGTGGATCTCTTCATCTTCCGTCACGGACGTCCTGTACGACAGGTGGTCGACGCCGGGTCGGGTGGTGCGGCCGACCCTGAATTGTCGGACCTTGGCCGTCAGCAGGCATTACGCGCCGCTGGCTTCCTGCGCGATCACGAGATTCACCACGTCGTGTCGTCCACGATGCTGCGGGCACACCAGACGGCGATACCCACGGCCGACATGCTGGGACTCGAGATCGAACGGATCGACGATCTCAAGGAAAGCGATCACGCCTCGAATGTCTACGTTCCGCTCGAGGAGATGTCGCCCAACGATCCCGACACTGCGCACTATTTCGACGCCGATTCGCTCGAAGATCACGTGTTCAGCGAGGGGATCGAGGCGTTCCAGGAGCGGGTGCAGCGCGGGTTCGAACACGTCATCGCAACGAACAAAGGAAGGCGTGTTGCGGTTTTTTGTCATGGGATGGTGATCGCGGTGTATCTGAAGACGATCATGGGGCTCGATGATGTGTTCGCCATGCGGGCCGATTACTGCGGTCTGACTCGGGTGCAGGCGAGCAGCACCGGTGTGCGATCGGTCCGCTCGTTCAACGAGACCCATCACGTCAGCGATCTGATCGAGTGGTGACGGCGACCGTCAGGTCGCATGTCCTACGATCGATTTCATGAGTTTCACCCTCGTCGTGATGGCGGCAGGCCTCGGTTCGAGGTTTGGTGGTCCGAAACAACTCGCTGTTGTCGGCGCCGATGGCGAAGCGTTTCTCGACTTCGCGATCGTGGACGCTCTCGCTGCAGGAATGGAGAAGGTCGTTCTGATCGTGCGCAGTGACATTGAGGACGATCTGCGACGACGAGTGTCCCGCCAGCACCCAGATCTCGACGTTGCCTTCGTGCTGCAGGACACACACGGTCCCAGGCGGGCCAAGCCGTGGGGAACGGCGCACGCCGTGCTCACCGCGGCGCCCGAGGTGCCCGACCGGTTCTGTGTGGTCAACGCCGACGACTACTACGGCCAATCGACGTTTGCGGCGTTGGTCGCTGCAGCTGCAGACCTACCCGACGATCGGGCCCTGCTTGCCGGGTTCCGGCTCGGCCAGACGTTGCCCGAAAGCGGCGACGTTTCACGCGGGATCTGTGGCGTCGACGGCACTGAACTCGTCTCGCTCGTCGAGACCCACGGGATCGGCCGCCGCGGCGATGGGTCGATCACGTCGACCGATCCGGTCGGTGTTCTCAACGACGACACCGTGGCCTCGATGAACTGTTGGGTCTTTGCGCCATCGCTGTTCGGTCATCTCGAGTTGGGGTTCGATCGATTCCTCGCCGAACACGGCCACGAAGAGAAGGCCGAGTTTCTTCTGCCCACCGTCGTCGACGGTCTGCGCAGGGCTGGCACGTACACGATCGGGATCGTGCCGACCGACGAACCCTGGGTCGGGGTCACCAACCCCGGTGACCTCGAGATCGCTCGTCGGCGAATCGCCACCGTTCGCGCATAACTGGCGGGTGTCAGCGCGAGGGTCAGATCTCGGTACCGTCGACGGTGAGGTTCACCCTGGCGGGGTAGAACGACACAAACCCGCCGATGTCGGCCGCCTCGGGAATCGGCTTGTCGTACCCCCACACGATGTCGGTGTGTTCGATCCCGTCGACCGTCACGGTCCAGTAGCGGGCATCGCCCTTGTACGGACAGTGCGTCGACGTGTCGGTCGGGGTCAGGAACGTTGCGTGGACGTCGTTGAGCGGAAGGTAATAGCGAGGCGGCAGATTGGTCTCATAGAGGATCCGGGCGCCGGTGGTGTCGGCTACCACCGTGCCGCCAACCTCGACAACAACGTGGGAATCGGTGGGAGCGATACGTTCGACAGGCACGAAGTGGTCAACACCTCGTCTTCGGAGTTGATTCCCGTCGCGTGCCACACTGCGGGGATGTTCGTTCCCGTCGTCACCCGTCACGCCCCCAACGCCATGGTCTCGACCATCGACCACCTTGCCACCCAGGCCGGCGTCGACGTGCTTCGTGACGGGGGTTCGGCAGTCGACGCTGCAATCGCCGCCAACGCCGTGCTTGCGGTGACGTGTCCCAACATGTGCGGGATGGGCGGCGACCTCTGGGCGCTGGTACACCACACCGAAGGGCCACCAGAGGCACTCGATGCGAGTGGTATGGCCGGCTCGGGTGCCGATCCCGATGCCGCCCGCGCCGAAGGTCTGACCATGATCCCGCTCAAGGGGAACATTCGGGCCGTGACAGTGCCCGGCGCGGTTGATGGTTGGTTGGCGTTGCATGCCCGTCATGGCCGACTGCCCCTCGATCGAGTGTTGGCTGATGCGATCCGTCACGCCGAGGAGGGGTTCCCGCTACACCCGCTCCTCGCGCGGAGCTTGCCGGTGGCGGCCGGCATCGCAAACAACGACTTCCCGTCCTCCGGCAGCACCGGCGATGTGATCCGTCGACCGGGTTCGGCGCGAACCCTTCGGGCGATTTCGTCCGAGGGCCGAGCGGGCTTCTACGGCGGTGAGTTTGCCGCCGGCCTGCTCGAAGTCGGACCAGACGAGTTTGCACCGTCGGATCTCGAGGTAGACCAGGCCCGCTGGGTCGACCCGATCTCGGTCGACGCGTTCGGTCACTCGATCTGGTCGGTCCCACCCACCAGCCAGGGCTACCTCACCCTTCTCTCTGCTGCGATTGCTGATGGGTTCGAGATCGCCGACGACCCTGCGGGAACGCACCTGCTCGTCGAGTCCGCGATCCAAGCCTCGTTCGACCGACCCACCCAATTGTTCGACGGTGCCGACCCGGCGGCCCTGCTTGCCTCGGATCGGGTCGCTGCCCGTCGGGCTGCGATCGACCCCGACCGTGCCGGAGATGTGGCGACCCCCGCGTTCGACGGCGACACCACCTATCTGTGCGTGATCGATGGCGACGGTATGGGGGTCTCGCTGATCAACTCGAACGCCTCTGGCTTCGGCGCACACATCATCGCCGGATCGAGCGGCATTTTCCTGCACGACCGAGGTCTTGGCTTCTCACTCGAAGCGGGTCATCCGGCCGAGTACCGAGCGGGTAGACGGCCGCCACATACGTTGGCTCCGGCGCTGGTGACCCATCCCGATGGCCGCCTCCGCAGCGTTCTCGGCACCATGGGGGGCGATGCCCAACCTCAGATCGTGTTGCAGATGCTCGCAAGCCTCCTGTTGTTCGATCAGGATCCGGGACGCGCAGTCGGCCGAGGACGATGGCGGATCGCGTCGGACAGCGGATTCGACACCTGGCGGCCTGACGTCGGCCGTCGGGTCGAGCTCGAGGAGCACGTGCCGGCAGAGATCGCCGAGGGCCTCGCTGTTCGTGGTCACCGGATCGCCGAGGTCGACGCAGGGAGCGCGTTCGGCCACGCCCATGCAATCGAGATCACCCCGCACGGGACAGTGGCAGGTGCTGCCGACCCTCGAGCGCTCACGGGTGGGGCGTTCGGCTTCTAGTCGGCGAAGGGTCCACCCAGAGAAAATGGTTCCGGATGTCCGGCGGGAAACCACCCCACCGGTCGGTGGCGCTCAGCCGAGGAGATCGGTGGCGACGTCGTGGAAGAAACGTGTCGTCAAATGAAGTGACTCGGTGTCGATGCGCTCGTTGTGGCCGTGGAACCGGCTCCCGAAGTCGGCCGCGCTGAGGGTCGGGCTGAGCAGGCCTGCCCCGTAGGCCACCGCACCGAGTTCGCGATGGACACGAGCGTCGGTGAACCCGACCGAGATCGACGGCGAGATCCGCGTTGTCGGGAAGGGATTGCTGACGGCCTTTTGCATCGATTCCCAGAGTGGTGTGTCGATGCGACTACTGGTCGACGGCTCTTCTAGGAGCACGGTGACGTCAACTTGGTCGTACAGGTCTCCGAGCGCCGCACGGAGGTGGGCCTCGATGTCGTCGTGTCTTTCACCAGGGAGCGATCGGATGTCGACGTCGATGTCGACGACGTCGGGGATGATGTTGGTCTTCGTCTGCGAACCGATGACGTTCGGTGAGAACGTCGTGTGGGTGCAGGCGTGCAGGTGGGCTGCGGTCGCAGCGTTTGGCAACGTGGCCAGCATCTCGTCGATCGCGGTGTCGTCGAGTAGGACGGCCTTCATGTCGTCATCGAGGCCCATCGCGTCGACCTGGGGTCGCCAGAACTCGTGGAACCGGGGACCGGAGTTGTACTCGTTGAGCCGCTGCACGATCGCTGCCGCTTTCACCAAGGCGTTGTCCTGGCGATACGGGCGTGAGCCGTGACCGGGTGTTCCCTTTACCCGCAGGCGACGCCAGGCGACGCCCTTTTCGCCGACCACCATGGAGACGGTCGGTTCCTCCGACGTGCCTGCATGGAGACCACCGTTTTCGGTGAGGAGATAGTCAGTGGTGATCACGTCGGGATGATTGGTGCCCATCCAGCGAGCGCCGTACGCAGATCCCGCTTCTTCGTCGGCGACGGCAAAGAAGACGAGGTCGCCTTTGAGTTGTCGGTCGGAACGGGCGATCGACCGGGTGACGACAGCCATCGATGCGGTGAGGTTCAGCATGTCGACAGCCCCTCGGCCCCAGACCTCACCATCGATGATCTCGCCACCAAACGGATCTTCGTCCCATCCGTCGCGGCTGATCGGCACGACGTCGGTATGACCGTTCAGGCAAAGACTCGGCGCATCAGGGTCCGACCCCTCGATACGAGCCACGAGCGACGTGCGACCCGGAGCCGCGTGGTATCGCTCGACCTCCACGCCGGAACCTTCGAGAAACGTCGCAAGAAGATCGGCGTTGCGAATCTCCTGTCCACTCGCCTCGGTGCCATCGTTGACGCACGCGTTCTGGATCATTGCCTGGAGGAGCTCGATCGTCTCCTCGCCTCGGGGGTCGCTCATTGCCATCTCGCCATGATGGCCCGAATCGGGCTCGTGCGCCCTGCGTCCGCCCGATCACGGTGTCATCGTCAACTCGGGGGCGGTGGCGGCTCACCGGTAGGGTGCGGTGCGTTGACGGTCGTGTTCGAACGACCGCCCCGAGACCAGGAGCACTCGTGCGCGGGATCATCGCGACCGGTACCCATCTTCCTCACCGTCGGCTCGATCGAGCGGCGGTTGCTGCGTTCTTTGGCAAGGGCGGGGGTACGGGCACCCGCACGGTCGCCTCGTTCGACGAGGACACCACCACCATGGGAGCCGAAGCCGCCCGTGCCGCAGTGGCGTCGGCCACCGGCGTCGATGTCGATGCGCTGTGGTTCGCCACCGCATCGCCCGCCTATCTCGAGAAGACGAACGCGTCGGCGATCCACGCGACGCTGCGCCTCGATGCCTCGGTTCCGGCGTTCGACTTCGGAGGGGCCCATCGTTCCGGGACTGGTGCCCTGCGCACGGCACTCGAGGCTGGGCCGACCACACTCGTGGTCGCGTCCGATTCGCGGGACGGGCTGGCGACCTCGGCCGATGAGTCCCAAGGCGGCGACGGTGCAGCAGCGCTACTGATCGGTGACGACACCGCCGGCCCGGTACTTGCCGAATTCGTCGGGGGAGCATCGGTCACCGACGAGTTCCTGGAACGCTGGCGAGTTCCCGGTGGTGATCGTTCCCGAACATGGGAGGAACGCTTCGGTGAGGTTGTCTACGCCCCCTTGATGGAACAGGCGTGGACGGCTGCCTTGGCCGACACCGGCCTGGTGGCCGACGACATCCATACCTTGGTGGTGGTCGGAACCCATGCTCGGGCTGTCGCCCGCAACGTCGGCAAACTAGGGGTCGCAGCCGAGCGGATCGGAAACGACCTCTCTGAGTCTGTGGGCAACACCGGCACCGCTCATCCGCTGTTGGTGCTGGCCGCCGCAATCGAGACAGCCGGCCCCGGCGAGGCGATTGCGATCATGGCCCTCGCCGATGGCGTCGATGTGCTTGTCGTCCGCACTACCGAGGCGATCGGTTCCTACACGCCAGCGAGGCCCGTCGCATCGCAGATCGCAGGCGGCGCACCGATCGACTACGCCAAGTTTCTGTCTTGGCGGGGCATGGTCGCGATCGAGCCGCCCAATCGGCCACTTCCGAACCGACCGTCGGCTGCGGCGGCGCACCGACGTGACGACTGGAAGTTCGGCTTCGTGGGTAGCCGCGATCGCAGTTCGGGCATGGTGCATCTTCCGCCGGCCCGAGTCTCGGAGAAGGGCGGGGCAGTCGACGACATGGACGAAGTGCCGATGGCCGACGTCCATGGCACCGTCGTCAGTTTCACCGTCGACAAGTTGGTGTACTCGCCGAGTCCCCCAGTTGTCTTTGCGGTGGTCGATTTTGATGGCGGTGGTCGGGTGCCGCTCGAGTTGACCGACGTCGACGCCGACGAAGTCGAGGTCGGTATGCGGGTCGAGCCGACGTTCCGCCGCCTTTTCACCGCTGATGAGATCCACAATTACTTCTGGAAGGTGCGACCCGTGAGAGGAGCCGACAGATGACCGGTTGTCGGTGGCGAGGTTTGCGGCGAGGAGCAGCGCACGATGGGGAGTAACGGAATCAAGGACAGGGTCGCGATCATCGGGGTCGGTTGCGTGCCATTCACCGAGCACTGGGAGAAGTCACTCGACGACCTGATCATCGACGGAGCGAAAGCCACCTACGCATCGGCTGGCATCAGTCAGGATGAGGTTGATGCGTTCTGGTTCGGGACCTCCCAGTCGGCGGCCTCTGGTCTTGCCATGGGTGGCCCGCTCAAGATCCACGGCAAGCCGATCAGTCGTGTCGAGAACTACTGCGCCACCGGCAGCGAGGCGATGCGGCAGGCGGCGTACGCCGTTGCGTCGGGCGCGTACGACGTCGTCATGGCGCTCGGGGCCGAAAAGGTCAAGGACGGCGGCTACCAGGGGCTCAACGCGTTCCCGATCCCGACCGATGGAACGCAGCGCACCCTCACTGCCGCTGCGATGTTCGCAATGATCCTGCCTGCCTACGCAGAGAAGTACGGCCTCGACGTCGACGAGATCCGCTACGCAGTCGCCAAGATCGCAGAGAAGAACCACTTCAACGGTGCCCGCAACCCGCTCGCCCAATTCCGGCGTGAGACATCGGCGGAGCAGATCTGCCAGATGGCTGCGGTGGCTGGTCGCCTCAGCGTCTTCGACTGTGCTGGGGTGGCCGACGGCGCCGCAGGGGTGATCATGTGCCGCGCCGAGGACGCACTCGAGTACTGCGACGACCCGCTGTACATCAAAGCCCTGTCGTTCGTGGCCGGCACCGGTGCCGGTTCGCTTGATCCCGACTACGACTACACGACATTGTCGGAGTGCAAGTGGTCCGCCGACGACGCATACGCTCAGGCCGGCATCACTGATCCCCGCAACGAGATTGCGGTCGCCGGGGTGCACGACTGTTTCACGCCCACCGAACTCGTGTTGATGGAAGATCTTGGGTTCTCGAATCCGGGTGATGCATGGCGGGATGTCCTCAATGGTGACTTCAACCTTGATGGGCGGCTGCCGGTCAACACCGATGGGGGTCTGAAATCGTTCGGGCATCCGGTTGGCGCGTCGGGCTTGCGGATGCTCTACGAGATCTGGCTCCAGCTGCGAGGGCAAGCACCGAAGGAGCGCACGATTGCCGACAACGGGCGGTCGCTTGGCCTCACCCACAACCTCGGTGGCTACCCGGGCGAAATGGTGAGCTTCGTCGGCATCTATGGCACCGAGCTCGGCTGACAACACTGAACGGGTCCCGGCGAACAACGCCGAACCGTCACGCTCCCCCTCAGCATCTGACCCGGCGCGGCCTGCCGACGCGCACCTCGACCCCCGGAGTCCAGTGCACGATCGGCTCTCCCGTCGGCTCCGGGAGCCCGGCGGCGACCACGAGAGCGTCGTCGAGGTCGAGAAGTTCTGCTCGATAGAGATCCCACCGAGGGTGATCGACTGGCGCGTACACGGTGATGCCCCGATTCGGTGTCGGCCACCGTGAGTACAGCCCCCAACGGCCGCTGAGGTAGTGCTCGAAGTCCGTGACGTCGTCGGCTGCGATGCGATCGCCAACCCGCACGCTGCTGTGATGGTGGGGAAGGCCCTGCGCGCGCGGCCAGCGGCGGGTTGAGTCGTAGGTCCAGACGCCGTCGTGATGGTCGACGCGCATGTCGGCCCAAAAATAGGGGAGCCCGTAGGCCGCCCGCGCCGTGGCAGTGGCGGCGAGACCCCCGGCTTCGAGGGAACAGAACCAGACACCGGGTGTGCCGTCGGGGCCGATGACGTAGGTACGGACATTGGTCTCGGGAAACGTGCCGAGCCTCGGGATCACCCGACCCCCGGGTGCCCCGACCGTCATGACGAACGGCACCAAACCGATCCATGCGCGCTCGATCCCGCGGTCATCGGGCCACGTGTCGACCCGAAGATCATCGGGGATCAGTGCCTCGACCGCTGCCGGCTCGACCGGCGTGTGGAGGAACGCGAGGTCGAGCCACCACATCCGCATGACCTCCCGGGCGACCGGGACCGGGGGCTCGGGAGGATGGAGTGCCATGGATCCATTCTCGCGGATCTTGCTGCACATCTGACGGTCGGGACGGACGCGTTCTACGATCCTGCGATGCCGCGCCGTCCGCTGTCCGGAATCCGTGTCGTCGACCTCACGATCGAGCGAGGTGAACTCGCGGGTCGACTGTTGAGCGACCTTGGCGCAGAGGTGCTGCGGATCGAACCGCCGGAGGGCTCGCCGGCGCGGGGTATGCATCCCATGACGGGCGGCCAGTCGCTGTTCTTCACGGTCCGCAACGCCGGCAAGCTCGGGGTTGTACTGAATCTAAGCCAGGATCCGGATCGCGATCGGTTGCACGAGTTGCTGGCTTGCAGCGACGTGGTGATCGACTCGGCGGAGCCCGGCGCGTGGGCCGACAGCGGCCTCGATGCAGACGATCTCGCCGCTCGGCACCCCCATCTGATCGTGTGTTCGATCACCAGCTATGGGCGCACCGGTCCCTACGCCGGCCGTGACGTGCCGTGTGCAGTGCTCGATGCCACCGGAGGGATGGCATTCAAGGCGGGGGTACCCGCTCGCGAGCCACTTCTGCCCCCAGGCAACATCGCCGACGATACGGCGTCGATGCACGCGGTGTTCGCGATTGAGTGCGCCCTCATCCAGCAACACGCCACCGGTGCCGGGCAGGTACTCGACGTCTCGGTCAACGAGGCCACCGCTCAGATCGCGGACTGGTCACTGTCGAATTGGACCCGTTCGCTCGACGCCGGTATGCCCAGCCTCGATAGCCGCATCGGGCCCGGCCCCGTGTACACGATTCTGCCGTGCAAGGACGGCTACGTCCGGCTCGTGATCATCGCGGAACGCCACTGGAAAGCGATGCGCGCATGGCTCGGCGAACCCGACTATCTGCAAGACCCCGAATACGAGACGTTCATGGGACGCTTCGGCATCGCCGACGCGGTGCTCAATCCCCTGTACGCCGACCTCTTTTCGACGATGACCATGCTCGAGGTCGCCGAGCAGTGCCAGAACCGCGGGATCGTCTGCACCCCGATCCTCAAACCGGACGACGTCTTGACGAACCCGCACTTCGAGGCGCGCGGATCGTTTGAGCGGGTCGAGATCGACGGCGTTTCCCTCATGCTCGCCAGTGGGTTCTTCGAGATCGATCGCGAGCGGGTCGGTCCGACGGGACCACCACCGGCGGTCGGTGAGCACACCGCTGCGGTGTTTGCGTCGCTCGGCGATCGCCGGCCCCCGCCGCACGGTTCGCTATCGGGCGACGACGCTGCGCTCGACGGGCTCCGTGTCATGGACTTCGGCCACGGTGGTGTCGGGGTCGAGACCGGACGCATGCTCGCCGAGTACGGCGCCGACGTGATCAAGATCGAGTCCCGCAGCTATCCCGATTTCATCCGTACCGTGCTCGGCGGTGAAATGTCGCCGAGCTTCGCATCGTCGAGTCGGAGCAAACGCAGCCTCGGCATCGATGCGAAGTCCATGGACGGCGTTGCGCTCCTCAAGCGGATGGCCCGAACCAGCGATATCGCGATTGAGAACAACTCGACCGGCATCATGGATCAGATGGGAATCGGCTACGCCGACCTCGCTGCCGAGAATCCTGACCTGATCATGATGTCGAGCCAACTGATGGGTTCGAGAGGGCCGTGGGCTTCCTGGTCGGGCTACGGGCCCAACACGCAGGTCACCGGAGGCATGACCCACCTGTGGAACTACGAGGGTGACGATGCGCCGGCCGGTTCGATGTCGATCTTCCCCGACCACTTCGCAGGCCGGACCGGTGCGGTGGGTGCGCTCGCAGGCGTTCTCGGGCGGCGACGAAACGGCGAAGGCGGCATGCACGTCGAGGTCTGTCAGGTTGAGCAGGTCGTCAACGTGATAGCCGATGTACTGGCCAAGGAGTCGGTTGAGCCTGGGTCGGTGGTCCCACGAGGCAACCATCACGACCGTGGCACCCCCTGGGGTCTCTTCCCCTGCGATGGTGACGACTCGTGGGTTGCGATCTGTACGCGTTCCGACGCCGAGTGGCAGGCATTCGTGGAGGTAATCGGGTCGCCAGAGTGGGCGCGAGACGACGAGCTCTCCTCGCTCAGTGGCCGTCGAGCTCGTGAGGCCGAGATCGACGAACACGTTCGTGCCTGGACGACCGATCGTGCGCTCGGCGATGTCGTCGACGCTTGCCTCGTCGCCAAGGTTCCAGCCGGCCCGATGCACAACTCGAAGGGCCAGTACCACGATCCGCATTTCCGAGATCGCGGCTTCATCGTCGAACGTGATCAGCCACCGATCGGTGGGATGACGTTCGAAGGCCCCGGCTTTCACGCCTCGGGAATGGCCGATGCCGACATCCGGCCTGCCCCGGGTCTCGGTGCGCACACCCGAGAGATCTGTGCAGAACTCGGCTTGACCGACGCTGAAGTCGATGCACTCCTCGCTGCCGGAGTCCTCGAGCTCGACACCGTCGGTGGGAACTGAGTGCGCCGTGCGGGTGTCATCGTGCTGGCCCTCGGTTTCCTTGCAGCGGCATGCGGGGGTTCGGTCTCGGAGGCTGCCGTGACGGAGCCGATGCTCGAGATCAGTATCGGTGGGGTTGTTCGGTATGGGGACGCGCCACAACAGTTCGTCGAGCTTCGTACTCCTGACGGCGACGGCCCGTTTCCGGTCATCGTGTTCATTCATGGTGGGTTCTGGCGAAACCGCTACGACCTGTCGCTGGCCCACGAGCAGGCGGCCGACGCTCGTAAGCACGGCTATGCCACGTGGAACATCGAGTACCGTCGGGTCGGAGACCCGGGCGGTGGCTACCCGGGCACGCTCGACGACGTGGCCGCCGCCATCGATGCGATGACGCGCGTGGATGCCCCGCTCGATCTCGAACGGGTTTACGTGGTGGGCCACTCGGCAGGCGGACACCTTGCGCTGTGGGTCGGTCAGCGCGACGACGCCGTCGTGACCCCACGGCTCGTCGTGGGGCAGGCACCGGTCGCCGACCTTGCCAACTCACTCGACCTCGGCCGCGGTGCCGTCGAGGCGTTCATGGGTGGTCGGCCCGACGAGATCCCGGCGGCCTACGACGCCGCCGACCCGGCTCGTCGGCTCCCCGTGAAGGTGCCGCAGCTCATCGTCCAGGGCGGCAAGGACGACACGGTGCCACCCGCCTACGTCCAGCCCTACGCCGATGCAGCCGGAGCCGACATCATCGTGTTCCCCGACGCCGGCCACTTCGACGTCATCTCACCGAACTCCCCGACCTGGGAGTACGTGCTCGGGTACATCGATGACCTTTAGGCTCCGCTGATCGCGTGCAGCCCGAGAGGTCCTCCCGTGTCAGACATGGCGGGCATCGTCACCCGTCAGCATGTGAGCGACGTCGCGTCCAGCGGAGATGGCCTGCTGCTATTCCCCAACACCGAGGGCAACCGCTCCACCGACGAGATCCTGAGCTGGGACATCGAGCCCGGCGACGATGTGAGGATCTGCTTCCGGCCGCAAGGAATGGATCCCGACGTCAGCCAGCCTCGCTGTGCGTGACGGGCAGTTCGCCCATCCATTCGCGAAGGGTGTTCTTCAGTTTGGTCTGCTGGATGAACAGATCCTGCTCAGCGGGGCTGTCACCGGCCGCCTGAGGGGCCTTCAGGTAAAAGCTCAACCATTCCTGCACGCCCGACTCCCCGGCCCGCATTGCAAGGTCCATGAAGAGGGCCAGATCGAGCACGATGGGTGCAGCGAGGATCGAGTCCCGACACAGGAAGTCGATCTTGATCTGCATGGGATATCCCATCCATCCGAAGATGTCGATGGCGTCCCAGCCCTCCTTGTTGTCACCGCGGGGCGGGTAGTAGTTGATCCGCACGACGTGGTCGACGTTGCCGTAGAGGTCCGGGTACAGCTCAGGCTCGAGGATCTTGTGGAGTACGCCGAGCTTCGATTCTTCTTTTGTCTTGAAGTTCTCAGGGGCGTCGAGGACCTCCCCGTCGCGATTGCCGAGAATATTGGTGGAGTACCAGCCACGCAGACCGAGCATTCGAGCCTTCAAGCCCGGCGCCAGCAGCGTCTTCATGAGGGTCTGGCCGGTCTTGAAGTCTTTGCCCGCGATCGGAACGCCTCGGGTCTTCGACAGTTCTTGCATGCACGGAAGGTCGGTGGAGAGGTTCGGGGCGCCGTTGGCGAACGGGACGTCGCTCTGCAGGGCGGCATAGACGTAGATCTGCGACGGCGAGATGTTGTCGTCGTCGTCCTTGAGGCCTTGTTCGAACGTTGCAACCGAGTCGTGAACGGCGGAAGGCTCTTGGAACGCCTCGGTCGAGCCACACCACACCATGACGAGGCGGTCGCAGTCGTTTTCGACTCGGAAGGTCTCGATGTCGGCAATGAGGGCCATGGCCTGATCCCACTTGTTGGTTGCGCTCTTGACTCGGGTGCCGTTGAGACGGCTCACCCACTTCTGATCGAAGACGGCGTCCATGGCGACGACGCTCTCGAGTTCTTGGGCGATGGGGGAGAGGTCCTTCTCTTCCAGCACGCCACAGGTGCGGGCTGCTTCGAGCGCGTTGGCCGAGATCGGGTCCCAGCCACCGAAAATGATGTCGTCAAGCGAGGCGAGTGGAACGAAGTCCTTGATAAGCGGATTGCGTCCCTCTTCGCGGGT
Organism: uncultured Acidimicrobiales bacterium; assembly: GCA_905480195.1. GTDB lineage: Bacteria > Actinomycetota > Acidimicrobiia > Acidimicrobiales > Aldehydirespiratoraceae > UBA11606. The sequence continues at coordinate 151,433 of CAJQPN010000001.1, read as the reverse complement.
TCCAAGGCGGATGTGTGCCATTTGGCTGACCGAACCGAGTGGAGCGACCCCGGTCTGGCGGGCCGAGAGGACTCCGGCGATGAACGTCGAAGCGACGGCTCCGAGGCCGGGGGTCAGAACTCCGAGCTTGCCGGCCGCGGGCGCGATTTCACGTTTTGTCATGGCAAAAGACTAAGTATTCGTGAACAATAAAGATGAACAGTGAAGGAAATCTACACTATTGTGCAGAGGGTGAACCAGGCCCTTCCCGATCTCTCAATTCGTCAACTCGAGTACCTGGTCGCAGTCTCGACCGCTCCGTCCTGGTCGATCGCAGCCGATTCGGTTGGCGTGTCGGCCTCGGCACTTTCGCAGGGACTCGCCGAACTTGAACGCCGTGTGGGGGTATCACTGTTCGACCGCAACGGCCGGCGTCGGACCCTCCGGCACAGTGCCGAACCGGTGCTTGCCCATGCGCGGCAGGTCGTGGCCCTTACCGGCGACCTTGCGAACTGGGCCGAACGGGTTCGAAGTGGACGGTCTGGGCGGCTTCGCGTCGGCATGATCGATGCTGCTGCAGTCGGCCATTACCCCAACACACTTCGACAGTTCCGAGACGACCACGACGACCTCAACATCATGCTCCGCGTCGCGCCCTCGGGAGCGCTACTCGATCTGGTCGAGACCGGTGATCTCGACATGGCGGTGTGTGTCGCGCCAACCGACGCCGGGAAACGTCCCGGTATCGAGCTCGAGGAGCTCTTCGTTGAACCTCTTGCGGTATTCACCCCCACGGGTCGACTGAACCGTGATCCGGCTCGCTGGGGTCCGTGGGTCCTGTTCGCCACCGGCTCGCACACGCGTGCAGTCATCGAAGCGGCGCTGGTCGAACTCGGCGTACCACTCGATATCGTCGCCGAGTCGAACCAGCCCGAAGTCTTGCGCACGATGGTCTCTCTCGGTGTCGGAGCCACCGCGCTTCCGGTCGTGCAAGCCGGTGACCTCGCGCCCGGCAAAGTCATTTCCGAACGCCGACTGGTGATCGCCACCCGTCGAGGCGCAGCGAGTGACCCGGCAGTCGAGATGTTGACCGCTGCGCTTCGCGCCGAGACGTCGCCGTCCCCTAGTCTTTCGAGACCATCGACTGGGGGAGTACCGACATGAGCAACGCCGCAGCCGCCTACGAGGCTCTGAGTGCCCGCGTAGGCCAAGACGAAGCAATTGGCGAATGGTTCGAGATCACGCAGGACCAGATCAACCAGTTCGCCGACTGCACCCTCGACCACCAGTTCATCCACCTCGATCCCGAACGCGCTGCGCCAATCTTCGGTGGCACCATTGCGCACGGCTTCCTCACGCTCTCGATGCTCGTGCACCTCTCGAGCACCGTGCCCAACGACGGCCCGAAGCTCGAAGGCGTTCAGATGGGTATCAACTACGGCTTCGACAAGGTTCGCTTCGTGAACCCTGTGCGATCGGGCAAACGCATTCGGGCCAAGGCGGTCACCAGCAACGTCGAACTGAAGGGCACCGCCATCAACTCGACCCGCTCTTTCACCGTCGAGATCGAGGGCGAAGAAAAACCGGCGCTGATCGCAGAGTGGATCGGCCGAACCGTCTTCGACTCCTAAGCAAAGGAACATGAACGACTCTCCGATCATCGCAGGTTCGGCGCTCTTCACCCTCGTGGAGCCCAACCAGGGCCACGAGGTCGAGTACAACCGTTGGTACGAGCGAGATCATTTCTACGCAGGCTGCATGATCGGCCCGTGGCTGTTCGCCGGAAAGCGGTGGGTCGCAACTCGGGCGATGAAAGATCTCCGATTCCCGGTCGATGCCGACGCCGTCGCTGCGCCGATCGACAGGGGCTCGTACCTTGCGACCTACTGGGTGCTCGAGGGGAAACACGAAGAACACTTCGCATGGGCGGGTCACCAGGTCGTCGATCTGTACAGGAACGGCCGCGGATTCATGGAGCGTCGGCACGCCCACACCGTGCTCGTCAACAAACCTGAACACCATTACCGCGACGATGATCCCGTCCCGATCGAACTGGCGCTCGATGCCGGCTATGCCGGACTGGCGGTGGTGGCGGTCGACCCTGCTGATGGCGTGTCCGACGATGAGTTGGGCTCACACCTCGAGCGTGAGGCGTTGCCGGCGCTCATGAACGATTCACCAGTGGCCAGCATGGTGTCGTGGCGGTACCTCAAGATGGGCGAAGGTACCGAGAACGCACCGATGGATCTCGGCATGCCCCCGGGTCCGCCGGAGCGGCGTTTGCAGATGTTCTTTCTCGAGGTTGCACCCGAGGAGATATGGGATCGCTTTCGCGCCTACGCCGAAGCCCTCTCAGCGGCTGGCAAGGGCGACGTTCGCTTCGCCGCTCCGTTCCTTCCCACGATCGTCGGTACCGACATCTACACCGATCAACTCTGGTGACACGAGGATGCGCAATGGCGGCTGCGCTCGTCTTGGCAGCGCTTGCTTCGGCGTGTGCCCAAGACGAGTCCGCTGCTCCGCTGCTCACCACGACCACCGATCGCGAACATGCCGAGCGAACCGATGTTGCTTGGCTTTTCGAACCGATCTTCGAGCAGGTCGATTGTCCCGATCACATCACGCGAGACGGTCTGGCGTGTGGGATCGTGGAACTTCTCCTCGACCCTGACGACGCGACAGCGGGCACGATCGGTATCTCGATTGCAACGCTGAGCGGATCCGACGCAGGTTCGGGCGCGATAGCGGTGCTTCAGGGCGGCCCGGGCGGTGCGAGCACCGATCTCGCCGGATGGGTGCCCCGGCAGCCATTCACCCAGGTCTTCATCGATCAGCGCGGTACCGGTTTCACGAAGGTCGATCTCGACTGTCCCGAGTACGACGTTGTCCTACCCCAGCTCCTCACGCTTGAGCTCCCCAAGGCCGACGCTGCTCGTGATGCGGCTCTCGCTGCGTGCGCTGAGCGCCTCGCCGACGAGCCCCTGCTGGAGCATGCCGACTCCGCGCTGCACGCAGACGACGTCATGACGGTGATGCTCGGCCTCGGCCACGTCGACGAGTGGTACGCGTACGGCGTGTCTTACGGCACGACGATCGCAATGGAACTCCTTCGCGAGGTGCGGCCCGGACTCGCAGGTGTCGTGCTCGACGGGGTGTACCCCATTTGGCTCGATCTCGATCGTGCTATCGCCGAGTCGGCACAGTCTTCGATCAATGCGATCGCCACCGCCTGTGCGGCGAGTGCCGAGTGCTCAACCACGACCGACGACTTCGCCGCCCTCCTCGACCGCACCGTTGCCAAGCTCGATGGCCAACCGATGGTGGTCCCTCTCGCGCAAGGGGAAAACGGTTTCGGTTTCGATGTCACGGTCCGACTCGACGGGCGCCGGCTCGCCGAACTCACGTTCCTGTTGCTCTACAGCGAGCAAACCATCGCCGGGCTTCCTGGCGCCATCGCCGGGATCGAGGTGGGTGATGGCAACGCAGCGCGCTGGCTCACAGCCACCGGGAGCCGGATGCTTGCGTCGGTCCACGATGCCAACAATGAGGGCTCCTTCTTCGCCGTGCAGTGCGCAGAGCGCCTCGATCAAGCCGGCGGCGTCGACGCCACCATCGATGGGTTTTCCGGTGCAATCGTCACGACGGCTTTGGCTGAGTCGTGTGCAGCATGGCCGGTAACACGGCAAGCGACGCCCGGCCCGATCTTTTCGAACCTGCCGGTCTTGCTGCTCTCGGGCACCTTCGATCCGATCACGCCACCGGCGTATGCAGAAGCCGTGGCTGAGTCGCTGTCGAACAGCACGCTGGTCACTCAGGGGGGACGCAGTCATGGCATCTGGATCGGCAACAACTGCGTCCAGGGAATCGTCGCTGCCTTCATCAAAGACGGCGGAGCCGCGCCGGCCATCGACTGCGCTGACCAGCCGACACCCGTCGACTGGTTCACCCCGGGCTGATCCGCGAGGCTGAGCCGATGGTGCTCAATGGCAAGACGATTCTCATCTCCGGAGTTGGTCCCGGGCTCGGTGGCTCGTGCGCAGCCGCTGCGTTGCGCGACGGCGCAAACGTCATCGCCACCGCCCGGAACCTGGAACGACTGGAAGCGGCCATGGCCGAGCTCGACCCATCGGGGGGGCGCACACTCGCGATCGGTGCCGACATCATGGATTGTGGTGCGGTGACAGCAGCCGTTGATGCCGGCGTGGCGAAGTTCGGTGCGCTCGACGGCGTGGTGAACGTTGCCGCCTACGACGCCATCATCGGTACGTTGCTCGATACCGACGATGAGACGTTCCGATCGGTGCTTGAGGTCAACGTGTTTGGCACGACGAACCTCGTGCGAGCCTGTGTGCCGGCACTGCGGGTGAACGGCGGCGGTTCGATCGTGATCATCGGATCGCAATCGGCACATAAGCCGAACCCGGTACCCCAAGGGCCCTACGGTCCCTCGAAGGCGGCGTTGATCGCCGTCGCCCGCGACCTAGCCAACGACCTCGGGCCTGACGGAATCCGGGTGAACACGGTCGTTCCGACGTGGATGTGGGGTCCGAACGTCGAGCTCTACTGCAAGTGGCAGGCGAGTGAGCGCGGGGTCGAGCCCGCCGACATCAAGGCCGAGATCGAGTCGGGAATGGCCCTGCGGGAGATGCCTACCGATGCCGACGTCGCCGAGTCGGTGATCTTCTTCCTGTCTGATCGGAGTCGGATGGTCACTGGTCAACGCATCATCGTGAACGCCGGCGAGTACTTCGACACGTGACTAAACCCGTCCCTGCGCTCGCAGCTGCATCGATGGTCATCATCGATGACCGTCCCGACCTGCACGTGCTCATCGGCAAGCGGCGACCCGGCGCGTTCGTGGGCGACAGGATCGTCTTTCCCGGCGGTGCAGTTGATGCCGTCGATTTCGAGGTCGGGCCGCAGCGCGTTCTGGGCGCTTCGGCACCGGGTCTCTCGGCAGCCGATGCTGCCGGGTATCTCCATGCGGCCGTCTGCGAAAGCCGCGAGGAGGTTGGTCTCTGGCCTCAGGCTGAGGCAGTCATCGACGGCGCCCGATTCGTGGCCGTCGGTCATTGGGTCACCCCTCAGGGGACACCCCGCCGCTATGACACCCGCTTCTTTTTGGCCCGGTATCCGGGAGGCGAGGCGGCGGTGTGCGATCCGGAGCTTGTCGATGTGGGGGGGCGCCCAAGCAACACGCTCAATCGGCTTGCGGTGGGGGGACTGCGTGCGCTTGCACCCACGATCTCGTTCCTTACCGCTCTGTCGCACTATCGAAATGTGGAAGAAGCCTTCTCAGGAACACAACTCGGCCATGAACGCACCTATGACGGGGGAGTCACCACGCTTTGAAACGTCAGCCGCCAACGGGAGCAGAAGAAAACAAGATACTGAGCGTTTCGGTTCCGTTTCGATTTGTTTACGTCTCGATCTGACAGCGTTGCGCCTTTCGACTAGAGTCGACATTGGGTTCGGTGATCTGCGGAAGCAGGGCCGTGCATCACCTGCTCGGAGGCGTGAGTGTCTCCGATCCCCCTCCAGGGAAACTAGGGTCCGGTCGGCGGAAACCGGCGGCCGGGCCCAAGCCCCGGTCTGCCACCGGTGCTAGAACCGGACACGTGAACGACGCACCTCGACGACTGCTCGCGGAGTTCATCGGCACGCTGTTTCTTCTGGCCGGAGTTATTGGGTCGGGAATCATGGCCGAGCGGCTGACCGACGATGTTGGTCTGCAGCTTCTGGCGAATGCGGCCGCAACAGTCGGTGTCCTCTACACCATCATTGTGATGTTCGGTCCGGTGAGTGGGGCTCATTTCAACCCGGTGGTGACGCTCGCCGAAGCAGTGCTGGGCGACCGGCCATGGTCGGACGTGGCCCCCTACATCGCCGCCCAGATCGCAGGTGGCGCCGTCGGAGCAATGATTGCCAACCTGATGTTCGAACTCGACCCCATCAACGTCAGCGCGAAGGTCCGTGAAGGCGAGGGCCAGTTCATCGGCGAGATCGTCGCCACGTTCGGCTTGGTGTTCCTCGTCTTTGCGCTCGTTCGATCGGACCGTGACCGCCTCGTAGCAGGAGCCGTTGCCGCGTACATCGGTGGTGCGTACTGGTTCACGTCGTCGACCTCGTTCGCCAACCCGGCAGTAACCGTGACCCGAACGCTGTCCGATACGTTCGCCGGCATCGACCCGGCAAACGCGCCGATGTTCGTAGTGATGCAGTTGGTTGGCGCAGGGCTCGCTGTTGCCGCCCTACGAGTGATCTATCCGAGCGACTGACGTGGAGGTCATCATCGTTCGCCATGGTCGCCCCGTCATCGATCGCCGCAACGACGGCACCGTCGCAGATCCGGTGCTCGACGAGCACGGCGACTGGCAGGCGGAGCGGGTGTCTTCATGGCTCGCCCACGAGGACGTCGACGCGATTATTGCCAGTCCGAAAATCCGAGCGATCGCGACCGTACGGCCACTCGCTGACGTTCTCGGCCTCGAGATCGGCATCGTCCCCGACTTCGACGAGATTGATCGCAATTCGTCTGTGTACGTACCGACCGACATCTGGGAGACCCACGCGCAAGACCTGCTCCAAGGCCTCACCGAAGAGCGCTACGCCGACATCGGGTACGACCCACCCGAGGTTTTCGCCGAACGGGTGCACTGCGCCTGGCATGACTTCGTTGCTCGTCGCCTCGGCGACAAGGTCGTCCTCGCGTGCCACGGCGGCACCATTCGCGAGATCGTCCGTGCCGTACTCGGCGATGCAGCCCCGAGCTTTCACGTGAAGGTCGAGTTCGCATCGATCACCCGCATCCGGGTCGAGAAGTCCCGCTCGGTGCTGCTTTCGCTCAACGAGACCGGGCACTTCGATGCCGACCGAATCGCGATGCGGGGAGCCATGAACACCGCTTCTACGCTGGGGTCATGAGTCTCCCGTTCCGGGCGTTCGACGCCGACAATCACTACTACGAAGCGGTGGACGCATTCATTCGCCACGTCGATCCGCGCATGCACAAGCGTTGTATGCAGTGGGCTCAGATCGACGGCCGCCAGCGTCTCTTGGTGGGTGGTCGCGTGAACCGCTTCATCCCGAATCCGACGTTCGATCCGGTTGCCCGGCCCGGATGTCTCGACGAGTACTTCCGGGGCAAGGTCGCCAGGTCCGACATGCGCGAAGCGTTCGGCGAACTCGTCCCGATCCCTGACGAGTATCGCAACCGCGACGCCCGCATTGCGATCATGGATGAGCAGGGGCTTGAGGCCTGCTTCTTGTTCCCGACGCTCGGCGTCGGCATGGAATCGGCCCTCGAAGGTGATGTCGATGCGACCGTGGCCGCCTTCGAAGGGTTCAACAAGTGGCTCGACGACGACTGGGGGTTCGCCTACCAGAACCGCATCATCACAGCGGGCTACATCACGCTCGCGGATGTCGACATGGCACTCGACCAACTCGACTGGATGATCGAGCGCGATGTGAGAGTGGTGAACATGCGACCGTCTTCGGTTCTCGGTCGCGACGGCCGTCGTCGGTCGCTCGGCGACCCGATGTTTGCACCGTTTTGGCAGAAGATGAACGACCACGGCATCACGCTCGCCATGCACAGCGGTGACGCCGGCTACGCGTTTCTGGCTGACTACTGGGGGGTCAACGCCGAATTCGAGGCGTTCCGACAGAACGCATTCAAGACGTTGCTGACCCACTCGCCGATCAGTGACGCGCTCGCCTCGCTCATCGCAGAGGGCGTGCTCAGCGAGAACCGGAACCTGCGGGTCTGCACGATCGAGACCGGTTCTGAATGGGTCCAGCCATTACTGAAAAAGTTCGAGAAGGTTTACAAGCAGCAAAGGCATGCGTTTGCCGAGGATCCAATCGAGGTGTTCACCCGCCAGGTGTGGGTGTCGCCCTATTACGAGGACGATCTCCACGACCTCAAGGCCAAGATCGGGGCGAGGCACATGCTGTTCGGCTCTGATTGGCCCCACGCCGAAGGTCTTGCCAATCCGGTTGCGTTCGTCGACGACCTCGAAGGTTTTGATGATGCTGAGATCGAACTGATCATGCGAAGCAACGGCATGGCGCTCGCGGAACGAAACGTCTGATGCTTCCCCTCGTCGACACGATCCGGGTTTCGTTGCACATCGTGGCGGTGTGCGTCTGGGTCGGGGGTCAAGTGGTGCTGGCTGCGCTCGTGCCCATCCTGCGAGAGATCGGCTCCGACGCTCCCAAGCGGGTTGCACAGCGATTCGGTCAGGTTTCTTGGCCGTTCTTCGGCCTGGCTGTCGTGACCGGAATCTGGAGTCTGCTCGAGGTGCCAAGTAACACGACCACCGGCTACCACGTCACGCTCGGCATCAAGATCCTGCTCGTGCTTACCTCGGGTGGCGCAGCCTTCGTTCACACGCGCACGCCTTCGCCGGCCGTTCGCGGAGCAACCGGGGGCCTTGGTCTGCTCGCCGCCCTCGCAGCATTGGTGCTCGGCGTCCGGTTGTGACGACGACCGAGCCGATGTTCGGCGACGATGGCGTCGCTCGCTGTCGGTGGCCGGGGACGGCGCCCGACTACATCGACTACCACGACCACGAGTGGGGCCACCCGGTCGTTGATGATGTGCGGTTGTTCGAGAAGATCTGCCTCGAGGGATTTCAGTCCGGTCTCGCCTGGATCACGATCCTTCGCAAGCGTGAGAACTTCCGCGCCGCGTTCGACGGTTTCGATTTCCAACTCGTTGCCGCCTATGACGAAGAAGACGTCAACCGACTTCTAGGCGACGCCGGCATTGTTCGTCATCAGGGAAAGATCCGATCGACGATCAACAATGCAGCGCGTGCTGTCGAGATGGTCGAGTCAGAGGGATCTCTGGCCTCGTACTTCTGGGGGTGGGAAGCGACGGAAGACGAGGTGGGCCAACGTGAAGGTTTCCGCGTTCCTGCGATGACGCCTACCTCGGCTGCGATCGCCAAGGACTTGAAGAAACGAGGCTGGAGTTTCGTTGGGCCGACCACGATCTATGCATTCATGCAGGCCATGGGTTTGGTGAACGATCACCTCCCGGGCTGCGAAGCCCGATCGATTTGCGACGAACATCGAGCTTCGTTGCGGTCCTCACACTGAGGCGACGCAGCGGATGGAGCCCCGGTAGCGTCAGCCCCGATGAGCCACGTGCAGAGTGAGCCCCGCGCCGAGGACAAGCCGATGGCGTCGTCCGACTGGTCGTTCCTGCTCATCGTCTCGTCGATCTGGGGCGCGTCGTTCTTGTTCATGGCGATAGCGCTCGATGACTTCGAGCCTGGTCTGGTGACCTTGCTTCGGGTCGGCTTCGGGTTCGCGACCCTTTCCCTGCTCCCTGCGGCTCGCCAACCCATCCCGCGCCTTGCATGGAGGCGAGTCGGGTTGCTCGGTGTCACGTGGATGGCACTCCCACTCTCGTTGTTCCCGATTGCACAGCAGTGGATCGACTCGTCGATGACCGGGATGCTCAACAGCGCGATGCCGATTGCAGCAGTGCTCGTCGCTTGGATCGGGTTTGGGATCCCGACCGGTCCTCGACGCCTCGGCGGAGTGGCTGTGGGCATCACCGGCATCGTGATCATCGGCGTGCCAGAGGCATCTACCGCCGGCACCAACGCCGCCGGTGTACTCCTCGTGCTCGTCGCAGTCACGTCCTACGGCTTCGCAGCGAGCATTGCGGGTCCTCTCCAGCGGGAGTATGGCTCGGTCCCCGTCGTGTTTCGGGCGCTGGGTGTGGCGTGTGTTCTGTGCTTGCCGCTCGGAATCGTCGACGCCGTCGCCTCAACGTTCGGCTGGGCTGCGCTCGCAGCATGTGTTGTGGTCGGTGTCGGTGGCACTGGCATCGCGTTCGCGATTGCAGCGACGCTCAATGGGCGGGTCGGCGCGGTTCGGATGTCACTCGTGACCTACATCATCCCGATCGTGTCGATTGTGCTTGGTGTGCTTTTCCGAGACGAGACGGTGACGATCTGGGCGATGATCGGTACGGCCGTGGTCCTCGCTGGTGCCTTTCTCAGTTCCCGCGTCGACTAGATGCGTGTGTCGGGGCGCTCGTAGCTCGTGCCCGGGCCGGCGTACGCGAGCCCGTACCCGGGGTTGAACGCCCAGTCGAGCGACGGTGGATCTGCCGTGGCCGACTTCCACCACGTGATCAAACGGTCCTCGTTCGCATAGTCGAATGGGTCCTCGATGATGCGCTCAGCCTCGCCTCCGTCGTCGGGTGGGTTCTCTGCGAGCCAACGCGCCGTGCGGGCAACGGCCTCACGGGCCGGTACGACATCGCGGTACCCCAGCAGGGTGCGGAGCTTGGACGTGTCGTACACGCGGTGGTGTGATGTCGGCCCGGCAAGAAGGGGCCAGGCCGGCCGAGCGAGGTTCGCAGGCATCGAGACGAGCTCCCACTCGTGGTGGAGTTCGGCCGCGCAGATCTCGACGGTCTGGCGAATCGTGAGACATTCGTCGTCGGCAGCATTGAACAGCTCGCCTTTTGCAGCATCGGGTTGGTCGACTGCGAGCAGGATCGCATGGGCGAGGTTGTCGACGTAGCCGAACACGTTGAGGAGAGCTCCGCCGTCGGGCAGCACGATGTGCGGTCGTCCGTCGAGAATCCGACGAACGATCGACCACTCGCGGGGCGCGAGCTGCCGTGGGCCGTACACCCAGGGGTAGCGGAAATGCGTCGCATCCGGTTGGTACTCGAACAGTTGCCGCTCGGTGGTGGCAATGCGGTACGACTTACCGTCGTCGCCCTCGTCAGCGGTCGGCGCGTCCTCGGCGATCGGCACCGGTAGCCCGGGGGGCGAGTGCCGCCACGGATCGAAGTAGCCCCGGTAGGCCGGACCGCCGCCGACGGAGACGAAGTGGCCGACCCGTCCGGCGAGCACCGAAGCGATCGTGCGGAGCCGACCGTAGGTGACCACGGCCACGTCCCATGTCTCGGCGCCGATGGTGGCGGTGAGTGATTCTTCGTCGCGAATGTCGGTGTGGATGTGACGAAGATGTGCGACCTCGGGTAACTCGTGGGCCCCGGTGTGACAGATGACGACGTCATGGCCGCGTGCCTCAAGCCCGGCGACGATCGCTGGGCCGGTGGGTCCCGTGCCGCCGACGACGAGGACGCGCATCGGCTACGCGCTCGCGATCTCGCCCTCGAACCGGTCGCGCAACACTCGCGTGAGGGCCGTTCCGGTCGGGTTGCGGGGAATCGCGTCGATAACGGTCATTGCGTTGGATTCAGGTTGGCGCGCTTGGTGATGAAGTGGCCGACGTTGTTGGACATGGCGGGATGATAAACCCACCACCATGGATGATGTTCTCCACGTCGACGTCGACAGCTCGGTGGCCACGGTGTGGCTCAATCGCCCGCATGTTCGCAACGCGCTCAGCGCGCTGTTGATCGGTGGGCTGCGCGAAACGATGGCTGCCCTCGACGCCAATCCCGCTATCGGCGCCATCGTGCTCACCGGGGCCGATCCGGCATTCTGCGCCGGGCTCGACCTCTCGGAGGTAGCGGCAGGCTCGGTTGGTGGTGGGGGAGCGGGCATGCCGATCCCGGCCGATCGAGGCACGCCGGTCATCGGTGCGATCAATGGCCCGGCGGTGACCGGTGGTCTCGAGTTAGCACTGATGTGTGACTTCTTGATCGCTTCGGACCGGGCATCGTTCGCCGACACCCACGCGCGGGTCGGGATCCTCCCCGGTTGGGGTCTCACGGTCGAACTTCCCCGCGCGATCGGTCTGCGGCGTGCTCGACAAATGAGCTTCACAGGCAACTACATCGCTGCCGATCAAGCGCTCGAGTGGGGCCTCGTCAACGAAGTTGTCCCGCACGAGCGGCTCGTTGGTCGAGCTCAGACCTTGGCCGCCGACATCGTCAGCATCGACGCCGGGACGATCGCGGCGATGAAGCGGCTGTATTGGGCGACTGGCTCGGTGGCCTCTGGCGAGGCGTACACGGTCGAACGCGAGGTCAACCGGTCATGGACCGATCGGGGCAGGTTTGACCGTGCGTCGTTCGCAGCGCGTCGGGCCGACATCGAGGCCCGGGGGTCGAGCCAGATCGAGGGAACCTCAGAAATGGGCTGAACGGCGGCCCCACGAATCAGCGGAAAACACAGCGCAGACCCAGAGATGCACCCGACCGAGGCAATGCATCTGCCAGTCAGATGAGCAGCTAGCGTCGGCCCATGTCTGGTGATGCTGCGATGAGAACCCTCGGGGACAACTTTCCTGTCCCCACCTTCGACGATTCGGCGTGGGTCACGCCGAAGCCACTTTCGCAAGCGAAAGTGGCGATCGTCACGTCGGCAGCCATCCACACGACTGCCGACGAGCGGTTCGCTCCGGGTGATACGGGTTTCCGATTCGTGCCTCGTGCGGCGCGCGATCTCGTACTCGGGCACTGGAGCCCCAACTTCGATCGAACGGGATTTGCGCTCGACCTCAACGTCGTCTTTCCGATCGATCGTCTCGAGGAGCTGGCGACCGAGGGCACAATCGGTTCGGTTGCACCCCGACACGTCGCATTTGCGGGAAATCAGCCCGACGACGTGGCCACGATCATTCACGACACCGGTCCTGCGGCCGCCGCCGAGCTGAAAGCCGATGGTGTCGACATTGTGATCCTCACGCCGGTTTGACCGCTCTGCACGCGCACCGTGTGTGCGCTCGCCCACGTCATCGAGAAGGCCGGTATCGCAACCGTCACCTTGGCGTCGACGCTGTCGGTGGCTGAACGGATGAAGCCTCCGCGTGCCCTCTGGGCCGACTTCCCCCTCGGCCGGCCGCTCGGTCACCCGCAGGATGCTGCGTTCCAGCACGACGTGCTGCGCCGCGCGTTCGCTTTGCTCGACGAGAGCGTCGGTCCGGTCCTCGTTCATCATCCCGATGTCATCGAATCCGACGAGACGCCGCTCAGCTGCACGATCCCACCCGCCTACGACGCTGATGCGTCGCCTGCGGTGCAGGAGATCCGCGGTCTACGAAAAGCCTACGAACGCTCGGTCGATGCTCGCCACGGCGTGACCGGGGTCGGTCGGTCGATCGGGCCCGACGACATCGAGCATGCCGTCGGTGTCTTGCAGTCCATCGTCGACGGGACGCCGTGGAATGAAGCCGGTATCCCCGGAGGAAACACGATCTCACTGATCCACGACATCCGCTCGTACTTCGAGGAATCAGCCATGCAACTCGTCGACGGTCCGCCGCCTGCAGGCCGTGCCGCCGAGGCCTGGTTCTTCGAAGAGACTGAGACCGGCAAGGTTGTGATGGCCGCTCGGCGAGCCATCAAGGACGCCGATGGTCCGTTCCCCGTCTGGTTCTACATGGCGCCAGGACACCGCTGAGGTGACCGAGACGACCTCGATTCGCATGCAAGCCGACGTGCCGGTCGGACAGGTCTGGTCGGTACTCAGCGATTACTTCGGACTCGCCGGCTGGGCCTCGGCGATCGCGCACTCGAGTGCCATGACCGCAACACCGGCAGGAATGGGTGCGAGCCGGCGGGTGGCGACCACCGGTGGCGTGCTCATCGAGAACGTCGTCGACTGGAATCCACTCCGTGCGATCGCGTACGAAATCGTGGGTCTGCCCTCGGTCGTGATCCGGGTCGAGAACCGTTGGGAGTTACGGCCGTCAGGCACCGGAACGTCGGTCACGTTGACCGGTGTCATCGAACCCGGCCCAAAGCCGGCGATGCGGGTCGCCGCCAAAGTGATCGCTCGGCGCCTCGGCCAGGTGAACGAATCGATGGTCTCGGACCTGATCGCCGCAGCAGGAGACGCAGCGTGAACCGTCCGGACCTGATCATCATTCTGACCGACGAGGAACGAGCTGCGCCTTCCTACGAGAACGACGAGATCCGGGCTTGGCGCGATGCCAATCTGACCGGACGCAAGTGGTTCACCGACCATGGTGTGGACTTCGGTCGTCACTATGTCGCAGCGACTGCATGCGTGCCGAGTCGACCGTCGCTCTTGACCGGCCACTACCCCGATCTGCACGGTGTCACCCAGACCGACGGTCTCGGCAAGGCTGCGGGGGATGTCCAGATGCGATGGCTTCGCAAAGGCGAAGTGCCGACGATCGGCAACTGGTTCCGGGCCGCCGGCTACGACACGCACTACGACGGCAAATGGCACGTCACCCACGCCGACTTGATGCACAACAGGCGCCCGGTCCCCACCAACACGAGCGACGGGCGAGTCCTCGCCGACAACGTCCAGGCCTACCTCGACGCCGATCCGCTCGGGCCCTTCGGCTTCTCGGGCTGGGTTGGTCCAGAACCACACGGCGGGGCAGTCGCCAACTCGGGCTATATCCGCGACCCACTGATCGCAGATCGTGTGGTCGCATGGCTCGACGATCGTTATCGGCGTCGTCGGGCCGGAGACGTCGAGGCACAGAGGCCGTTCCTCCTCGTCTGCTCGTTTGTCAACCCGCACGACATCGTGTTGGTGCCGCTTTTCCTGCGCGGTGGGAAACCGTTCCCGCCATCGGTCGCGCCGCCCCCTGCCATCCCACCGTCACCAACCGACGACGAAGATCTCGCCACCAAACCTGCGCTCCACAGCGCATACCGCGATGCGTACTATTCGGGCTACGCCGTCAGCCGCACCGTCGAGAAGACCTACAAGGACAACCTCGATGAGTATCGGGAGCTCTACTACCGCTTCCACCACGACGTTGACGGGCCGATCGATCGGGTACGACGAGCGGTCACCGATCATGCCGACGATGCGGTACTCGTATTCAGTGCCGATCACGGCGACATGCTCGGATCGCACGGTGGGCTTCACCAAAAGTGGTACCAGCTTTATGACGAGGCCGTCCGAGTGCCGTTCACCATCGCCGGAGTTGGTGCGTCGGCGACGGCACCTCGAGCGGTGTCGACGCCGACCAGCCACGTCGATCTGTTGCCGACCATGCTTGGTCTCGCTGGCATCGACGTTTCGCAGACCGAAGCCGAGCTTCGTGAAACGCACACCGAGGTCCACCCGCTGCCCGGACGCGACCTCAGCGGTGTTGTCCGCTACGGCGACGACGTCGTTGCCGCTCCCGTCTACGTCATGACCCGCGACAACATCTTGCTCGGGGAGGGCTCGGCGAGCGCATCCGCGCGTGCGCAAGGCAATCTCGAGCCGGCGTATCTGATGCAGATTCGTATCCCGGCTCATGCAGCAACCAATGTCGAAGCCTGTGTGGCCGAGCACAACCAAACGCTGTACAAGGTCGTGCGCACGTTCGACGATCCGGCGACATGGACCGACCCCCACGTTCGGCACCTGTCGGTTCGCGGACCCGGAGGCCCGGCGTACCGCACCGAGCTGATCCCCGACCAGTGGGAGCTCTACGATCTTGAAGCGGACCCGATAGAAGCGGTGAACCTGGCTGGCTCCGACGCAGCCGCCGCCGCCTTCGATGCGATGAAGACGATCCTGGCCAAAACTCGCGCCGAGCGAGTGCCCGAGCGCAATGCCGAATGGCCCTACGCCGTTCGACCCGCTCGGGTTGCCGATGCGGTTACGCCGTCGGCGGCCAAGACGGCGGCCACGGTCGTCAAGAATCTGATCCGCCGCTGAACCTGCCGTTGGGTCGGCTGAGACTCTGCAGCCGGTGCGTGCCAAGATCGCGCCATGGCCGAACCCCAGACCACGTTCCGAGTCGCCGATCTCCCGCCAGTCGAGCCATACAAGCTCGCGTCCGGCCTGGTGGTACCACGTCCGATCGGGTGGATCGGTACGCAATCCGCCGACGGCGTCGACAACCTGGCGCCGTACTCGTTCTTCAACCTCGTCGGGAGCGATCCGATCCACGCTGCGTTCTCGCCCGGTGGTGGTGCAGGGGTTCGCAAAGACAGCCTCGACAACGTCCGAGAGGTGCCGGAGTTCACGATCAACATCGTCACCGCCGAGACCGTCGAGGCGATGAATGCCACCGCTGCGTCTTTGCCGGCCGATGAGGACGAATTCGAACACGCAGGTTTGACGAAGGTCGAGTCCACCGAGATCCGTCCCATGCGGGTCGGTGAGGCGACCGCCACGATGGAGTGCCGGGTGACCGACATCGTCCATGTTGGCAAGCCCGATGGCGGCAACGGTCTCGTGATCGGGGAGATCATCGTCATCCACGTCGCTGACCGTGTGCTTGACGGCACCCGGGTGCTGCAGGATGAACTGAGAGCCGTCGGCCGACACGTTGGCAGCTGGTACTCGAACGCCACGGATCTGTTCGCCATCGATCGCCCGGCGTGAACACGCCCGTTCTGGTCGGCGCTGCGACCGCAGAGCAGCAGCTGCAACATCCAGGTGACGGTGTCGGCTGCGAGGAACTTCTCGTCGCTGCGGCTGTCGACGCAGTCGCTGACGCCGGAGTGGGGGCTGAGCTGTCGACGAAGATCGATCTGGTGCTGGTGACGCAGGGACTGTCGATGCTGAGCGACGGGGCCCAACGGATTGCGCGTGCCCTTGGCACGCCCGACGCTCGGTCGGTCACCTATCAGGTCGGCATTCCGCAGCAGACGCTCGTCTCGCGAGCGATCGAGGCGGTTCGACGCGGTGATGCTCGAGCCGTCGTGGTGGCTGGAGCCGAAACGAAGCGACGAGACGATCTTGCCCGCCGGGCTGATGTGACGCTGGCGCGACCCAAGCCGTTCACCAAGGCCGACGAACTGGTCGCCCCGGCCGGAGAGATCGTGGCGCGGCCCGAAGTCGAGATTGGGGCGGTGTTGCCCGTGCAACAGTACGCCCTGATCGACAGTGCCCGGCGGGCGGCGAACGGGTGGACACTTGACGAGCACCGCGACGACATCGCTGCGATGTGGGCGGGCTTCAACGAGGTCGCACAAACCAACCCGAAGGCGGCGTTCCCCGGTCCCATGTCGGCGGCAGTTATCCGCGAATCGAGCGATGCGAACCGCATGCTCGCCTTCCCCTACAACAAATGGCACAACAGCCAGTGGTCGGTCGATCAGGCTGCAGCGTTCGTGATCACGTCGACCGAGACGGCTGACACCTGTGCCATCGATCTCGAGCGGCGGGTGTTCCCCCACGTCGGGTTGGAATCGTCGCTGTCGCTGTCGCTGTCCCGCCGAGCCGGCTTGCACCGTTGGCCGGCGATGGCGGTTTTGGGCCGCGCCGCCGAGACCCACACCGGTCGCCCTCTCCCGACCATCGAGCACGTCGAGCTGTACTCCTGTTTCCCGGCTGCCGTGCGTGTACAGCAGGCTGAACTCGGCCTCGACCCTGCAGCGCCGGCCACGATCACCGGCGGTATGACGTTCGCAGGAGGCCCGTTCAACAACTTTGTCTTCCAGGCGACTGCCGCCATGGTCGGCCGTCTTCGGGCCGACCCGGGCGCTTTTGGCCTCGTCACGGCCGTCAGCGGCCTGCTGACGAAGCCCGGCCTTGCCCTTTGGTCGACCGATGCTCCCACTGACGGGGTGCTGATCGGTGACCTTGTCGACGACGCAACTGCCGCATCGACAGTCGTGCCTCTCGACGAGAACCCGTCGGATTGCGGCGCAATCGCCGCCTACACAGTCGCTGGCGAACGTATTGCAGCGATCATTGACCTCGACTCGGGGTTGCGGGCGGTCGCCGCGCTCGATGACGCAGCTGCTGCCGCCGATGCGTGCCGATCCGAGCTCATCGGTTCTCGGGTCAGCGTGTCCGGCCGGTCATTTGCGCTCTGATCAGACGCCGAACCGGCGGAGTACGTTCGCCGTGACTCGTCGGATTCTCGGGTCAGCGTCGAGGCCGTAGCACCAGTCGGCCGTGCCGGCGTTGAAGACCTCCCCTTCTCCGCGACGAAAGATCCCCATGACCGCGTGGCCGACCTCGAGTTTTGCTGTGCTCTCGGTCGACATGTCACCGAAGAGCGTCCGAGCCATCGACTCGAGCTCGCCAGGTGGCCGGAGGTCGTTCCACAGCAGCGGAGGCGGCTCGCAACGGTCATCGGTAATCGACATCAACCGTGCCGGTGCAGTGGCGAGAATCTCGAGTGATGTTGGTGCACCGTCTTCCCCCGTCGGGCGTGGAGGATGACTCCCAGGGTCGAGGGCGCAGCCGTCGACCTCGTATCCGACAATGAAGTGCCCCGCTCCAAGAAGGTCGCCGGACCCGAGACCGGTGCCCTCAAACACCCAGTGGTCGGGCCGATGGACCTCGTACGCCCCGGTGCCGTGCTCGACCGCCTTACCGATCCGGTGGTAGCCGCCTCGACTGAAGGTGAGTCCGGTCGTTGTCGCTTCGGGGTGACCGATCGCCGGATCGCACCAGCAGGTCGTGAGCAGATGATGCCGGTCGGTCTGTCGGACCGGGTCGTCAAGATGGGCTCGACCCTTGTGTGCCACCATCTGATGCCCCTCGAGACGAACCTGCCAGAAGCAGGTGTTCCCGGAGAAGATGGCCCAGCGGCCGCCGTTGTCGACGAAGGTGTCGATCGAGTTGCGCATCGGCCGCGACCAGTACTCGTCGTGACCGACCGACAGCATCACGTCGTAGCCGTCGAGGGTCGCCGGATCTTCGATATCGGCGTTGACAGCAACGTCGAACGCGAAGCCCTCACGTTCGGCCCACTCGATGAATCGGCGTTCCCAGTTCCAGAAGCTGCTCGATCCGGTCCACAGCGGGATGTCGAAGCGCTCCTGATACTCGATCATCCGCCGGTGGGTTGGGTCACCGGGTGTCTCGATGTTGGTGATCCTTCCGTCGAAGCCGGTCTCGTCGATCGGGCGACGGATGAAGCCCCGCTCGAGTGGTCGTTCGAACGACATCGTGTTGCCGCCGCTGTAGAGACACCGGCCGCCCCACTGGTTGTACGCGTTGTAGGTGTTTGTCGCCAGCGTCAGGAGGGCGCGATGACGAGGCCGTGTGGCCCGCAGAACGAAGAAGGCCTGGCTGGTGGCTGCGGGACCCTCGATTCCGTCAGCATGCAGCGTGACCTCGTAGAAGCCAGACGGCCATGAGCCGTCGGTCGGGATTTCCACCGTGACCGGCCATCCACAACCGGTTTCCCACGCACGCTCGCAGACCGGATGATCATCGGCTCGTAGACCCTCCGCAGCCCAAACAACCTCGGGATTGAGCGCCCAACGGCTTACCCGAACCGAGAAGGTCCGGGCTCTGCTCGCAGCTCGCAACTCGATGGGACTGCCGGCCGGAGCGCTGAGCGGGGTGCAATAGCCTTCGACCTCGGGCCAGCGGGTGTAGACACGCTCGCTGGGGTGCATCACCGGTCCAGATCGTCGACAAACGTCTGGAACGAGTCGTTTGATTGCCGAAAGTTTTCGACGGTCTTCACTTTTTCCCTCGACCCGCGTAGTGCCGCCAGTGGATCGATCTGATCGCCGACGTAGCCCAACGCGAACGCCCCTTGCTGGTACCCGATCATCTTGAGGAGGTCGTCGTCGAGGGAACGCGCAACGTCGGGCGGGCACGCGAGGTACTGGTTCTCTTCCTGGCGAACCCAGCCGACTGCGTAGGTGATGTTCACTCCCTGGCGAGGCCGGTCGCTTGTGTTCGCCCCACCGCCGTGGAGGACCTTGCCGTCGTAGAACAACACCGACCCGCGCCGCATCGTCGCCTG
Source organism: uncultured Acidimicrobiales bacterium (assembly GCA_905480195.1). Classification (GTDB taxonomy): domain Bacteria; phylum Actinomycetota; class Acidimicrobiia; order Acidimicrobiales; family Aldehydirespiratoraceae; genus UBA11606. The sequence goes on along the minus strand of CAJQPN010000001.1, from coordinate 131,864 downwards.
GATCTCTTCGATCTGCTCTGCTTCAGCATCGGCCATGCCACTTGTTCCCGGCGCAATGTGGGTTGCGCCGTTTGCAGCGGTGAAGTCGGTGAGCGCCCACATCGTGTTGCACTGCACGTGGTAGTCGGCTGGGAACGAGAAGAAGTCGAATGCCATCTGATCGCGATGGGGCTTCTGTTTCGTCTCCCCCGGCTCGATGGTGATCAGCTGGGTGAGGTGGAGCTGGTAGGTCGTCGAGTGGCCCAGGAAGTCGTCGACGACCGCCCTGACGATTGGGTGCATGACCAGTTCACGTGCTGCCGGGCAGCGGGCGACGAGCGCGCCCGTTCGCCGTGTGTGGCGGCCGTCGTAGATGTCACGACCGTGTGCCGACGCCTCGACGAAGGGTGCTGCCTCGCTGGCGAGCCGGTCCATCACGGCGGTATCGGCGGCGTCATCGACGATCGCGTAGCCGTTCTCGCGGATGAAGGTGCTGATCTCGCGACCCGGTGTGCTCGTTGCGAAGTGCCCGTCGGTCATGGGGTGACCGTAGTGCGGTCGAGACGTCAGTCGACTCCGAGTTCGGCGATGCGGTCCAGGACGCGTTCGCGCTCGTCGTCGATGGCCGTCGTGTCGCCATGCCCGGTGTGAACGACCGTGTCACCTGGCAAGTTGAGGAGTCGATCACGAATCGAACGAAGGATCGTGGGTTCATCGCTGTAGCTGCGCCCGGTGGCCCCCGGGCCACCGCAAAAAAGGGTGTCGCCAGAGATCAGTCGGCCTGCGCCGACGTCGTGGAAACAGCAGCATCCCGGCGAGTGCCCCGGCGTGTGAATGATGGCGACCTCGTGCCCACCGGCGGAGATCGTCGTACCGGGTATGAGGTCGCCGTCCGGAGTCGAGTCGGGATAGACGATGTTCCACAGCATCCGGTCGTCAGGGTGCAGCAGGATCGGTGCGTCGACTGTGTCGCGCAGTGCTTCTGCTGCATTGATGTGGTCGTTGTGACCGTGGGTGAGCACGATGGCGGTGACATTGCGGCCATTGACCGCGTCGACGATGGGCCGATGGTCGTGGGCGGCGTCGAAGATCATCACCTCGCGATCATCGCCGACGAGCCAGATGTTGTTCTCGACCTCCCACTCACCGCCGTCGAGAGCGAAGATGCCGGTGGTCGTGACGAGTTCGATGGACACCGGACGGTCAGATCTCGACGACGGAACGCAGTACTTCACCGCGTTCCATCTTGTGGAACGCCTCCTCGACGCCGTCGAGCGAGATGATCTCGCTCACGAACCCGTCGAGGTCGAGTCGGCCCTGCTGGTACAGGTCGATCAGCATCGGAAAGTCGCGACTGGGCAAGCAATCGCCGTACCAGCTCGACTTGAGAGCACCGCCGCGGCCGAACACGTCAAGGAACGGCAGCGTGAGTTCCATGTCGGGTCGGGGCACGCCAACGAGTACGACCGTGCCGGCCAGGTCGCGTGCCTCGAAACACTGTTTGTAGACCTCGGGTAGACCGATCGCCTCGATCGCAACGTCGACACCGTTGCCGTCGGTGAGATCACGAATCCTCTCCACTGCGTCCTCGTTGGCCGAGTTGATCGTGTGCGTCGCACCGAACCCTTTCGCCCACTCGAGTTTCTGATCGTCGATGTCGACGGCGATGATCGTGGACGCACCGGCGAGCACGCTGCCGGCGATGGCAGCGTCGCCTACACCACCGCAGCCGAACACGGCAACGCTGTCACCGCGACTCACGCCGCCGGTGTTGATGGCGGCTCCGATGCCGGCCATCACCCCACAACCGAGAAGGCCTGCTGCAGCCGGGCGGGTCTCGGGGTCGACCCTGGTGCACTGGCCGGAGGCCACGAGGGTCTTCTCGGCGAAGGCGCCGATTCCCAGTGCAGGGGACAGCTCGGTCCCGTCCTCGAGGGTCATCTTCTGGGTGGCGTTATACGTCGAGAAGCAGATCTGCGGTTTGCCCTTCAGGCAGCTGCGACAGGTGCCGCACACGGCCCGCCAGTTGAGGATTACGAAGTCACCGGGTGTGACGTCGGTGACTCCTTCGCCGACCGACTCGACGACACCACTGGCCTCGTGTCCGAGCAGGAAAGGAAACTCGTTATTGATGCCGCCCTCGCGGTAGTGAAGGTCGGTGTGGCACACGCCGCAGGCCTTGACGGCGACGACCGCCTCGCCCGGTCCCGGATCGGGGATGACGATGTTTTCGATCGTGACCGGTGCGTCCTTCTGCATGGCGACGACGCCCTTGACGGTCTGTGGCATGTTGATCCCCTCGGTGTGCGGCTCTCGCTGTCCAGAACGAGCGGGAGATTAGCTCAGGAGCGGCGCCGAAGGCCGTGGCGTGCCTTGTGCTCGAGCAGTTTCTCCTCGACGAGATTGATGCCATGACCGGGACGGTCAGGAACGAGCAAATCTCCGTCGTCCCAGACGAACGGTTCCTCCACGATCTCGTCGAAGAAGAGGTTCGACGTGTAAATGCTCTCCTGGATCAAGAAGTTCGGGATGGCGGCGTCGAGCTGCAGTGCGGCAGCGGTGATGATCGGCCCACCCCACACGTGTGGGGCCATCAGCACGTAGTGAGCCTCGGCCATCGCCGCGATCTCGCGAGCTGCAGTGATCCCGCCGCATCCACCGAGGTCGGGTTGTGCGAAGTGGCAGGCCCCTGCGGCGAACAACGGCTGAAAGTCGTTGAAGGCGAGCCGCTCACCTGTCGCGATCGGGATCGTGGTCGACTGGGCGATTCGAACCATCTCGTCGACGTTCTCGGGGGGGCATGGCTCTTCGAGCCAGAGTGGGTTGTACGGCTCGAGGAGTTTGGCGAGGCGCCGAGCCGATGACGGTGTGGTTTGACCGTGGGTGCCGATGAGAATGTCGGCCCGAGTGCCGATGGCGTCGCGGATCGCCTCGATCGTGCGAGCCGCAGTGTCGTACTGCTCCATCGAGAGCTCGTAGGGGGTCAACGGGAGAGTGCTGGTGCCGTGGAACTCGACGGGGTCGAGTTTGAGGCCGGTGAACCCACGGTCGACGAGCTTCTTTGCGACCTCAGCGATGCCGTCGATACCCCCCAACCATCGGTCTGCGAAGTCGTCGGACTCGCCCGCTTCGAGTGCATCGGGGTCGTAGATGTAGGTGTAGGTCCGGATTCGATCCCGGAATTTGCCGCCGAGCAAGTCGCAGATCGGTGCCTCGTAGAACTTCCCGGTGAGGTCCCAAAGCGCAACGTCGAACGCGCTGATCACACCCGCTGTGAAGAGTCCAGGGTTCTGCGCGGTCATGCCGCCATACATCCGCTTGGTGAGCATCTGGCGGTCGATCGGTGTCTCGTCGAGCAGGTATCGCTCGAAGGCATCGTTGACGATCGCTTCGAAGGTGTCCTCCATGCCCATCATCGACCACAGCACGGCACACTCACCCCAGCCGACGAGACCGTTGTCGGTCTCGAGCTTCACGAAGAACCACTTGTGTCCGCCGAGGTGTGGTTTCGGGGTCCTGACAATGTACGGCGTCGCGCTCACGAGCTTCATGGCCGCCAGTTTGGTCCAGGCTGATGGCAGGCGCAGCCCGATTGGCTGAATCGTCGCCGCTCCAGCACAGGCGAGTCGCTACGGTACCGGCGTAGCCGCCGCAACGAGTTTTCGATCCGGCGCGATGTTGGCCTTCGCTGCCTCGGTCCTCCTCTTGCTCATCGCGAAGCCTGTTTCTGCTCACACCGGATTCGAGTCATCCGATCCCGCAGATCGAACCGAGGTGACCGATCCGGTCGAAACCATCATCCTCGTCTTCACCGGCGAAGCGGAACCTACCGGTGAGGGTTTCCTGGTCCTCGATGCCAACGGAACGCAGCGGGAACCGACCGAACGCTCGACCGATGATGGCAAGACCTGGTTCTTGCAGTTCGACCCGGCGCTTGGCCCGGGGATGATCGGGGTTCGGTGGACCGTCGTGGCGCCAGACTCCCACCCGATCGAAGGAAGCTTCAGCTTCACGGTTACTGCGGCACCGAACGGGGCCAGCGACGCATCCGTGGCCGAACCGGCGGTGAGCGCCACGGGTGGCTTGCCCGCCACCACGAACGAGGGGCTCGAGGAGTTTCTGGAACCGTCGAGTTCACCGTCCGGTCCGGGGCGTGTCGCAGCCGTGGCTCGGTTCCTCGCGCTCGTCGGGACGGTTACCGCCATTGGAGGGCTGGTATTTGCCGCCACAGCTCTTCGGGGTGAACGCAGTGAAGTCTTGCGAATCTTGCATTGGGTTCGCCGCTCGGGGCTGCTGGTTGGGATCGGAGCGTTGGGTGAACTGGTTTCGCAGGTCGTCATCGCCGGCGGTGGCGATTGGGGGTCGGCCGTCTCGTACGGCGCTATTCGTGACACCGTCGGCTCAGACTTCGGCATTGCAGTCGGCCTCCGGCTTTTGGGCGCAGGCCTGATTGTCACCGGCGTGCGGTTCGACATCGTGTCGGCCTCCGAAGCGCCGGATCCTGCGCTTGCGTTTCGTTCCCTACTCGGGGCCGGAGTGGCCGCTGCGATCGGTCGACCACCCGGTGAGGCAGGATCAGAGCCGCCGTATGCACCCCCAGCCGGTAGAGAAGAGGTGACATGGGCGGCGACGTCCACCTCGATCGGTGCTGTCGTCGGCGCCGCTGCAGTGGTTGTGGCCCATAGCTTTGACGGGCATACCGTCACGGAAGGAAGTCGTCTTTTGACGGCAGTCGCTGACGTTATCCATGTCGCCGCAGGTGCGGTCTGGGCTGGTGGAGTGGTGATGCTGGCTGCCGTGTTGACCGACCGCCGACGTCGAGGCCGAGATCTCGACGCCCTCGCGCTCGCCGTTCGGTTCTCCGTGGTCGCGTCGGTCGCGGTCGTCGCAGCAGGAGTTGCAGGCGTTGCCCTGACGGTGACTGTTCTTGACGCCCCGTCACAGCTCTGGTCGAGCGACTGGGGCCGCACCTTGATGGCGAAGACGGTTCTCGTCTTGATCGCCGGCTGCTTCGGCGCCTACAACCATCGAGTGGTGATTCCTGCGCTGGAGGCCACCCCGCATGACTCGGCGTTGGCTCGGCATTTCCGATCGACGGTTACTGCCGAAGCTGTCGTCCTCGCCGTCGTGGTCGCAGCGGCGGCAGTGCTGATGGGTGCTGCGACGTGAGGCTCCGATTCTCTGCCTTGCCTTGGGCTTTCGCGTTGTTGGCCTCGGCGTGCGGAAGCGGCGATACGGCGAGCGTCGCCGGACCTATCGATCCTGGCCGTGGTGCCGCGGTGTATGGCGAAGCGTGTGCGTCGTGCCACGGTGACGATCTGCGAGGAAGCGATCGGGGTCCGTCCCATCTGTCGATCGTGTACGAGCCGAATCATCATCCCGACGAGTCGTTCCGCCGAGCGATTCGCAATGGTGTCCCACAGCATCACTGGACGTTCGGTGCGATGCCGGCGATCGAAGGTTTGAGCGCCGACGACGTGACGGCAGTGATCGGGTACGTGAGAGCGGTGCAGGCGAGCGAGGGGTTCGATCAGTAATCGAAGTCAGGCCACGATCGGCCCGAGCGCCTCCCAGTCAGTGGGGACGAGGCCAAGCATCTCGCCTCGGCCGCGCGACTCGAGGTCAGCCCATCCGAGCTGGTCGATGTCGGCGACGATCTCGTCGTAGCGATCGAACAGCACCTCGTTGGTCGGGTCGAGACCGGTCACGATTGCGAGCCCTGTCGGCGCAACGTCGGCGGTGACGACGGAGAGGTCGGGTCGGTAGCGACGGAGCGCAACCACGGTCTTCCACACGTCCCCCGACCAAAAGACGGTGGTGCGTTCACGTTCGGCGGTGATCTCGTCGCGTGGGTTGCAGTCGTGGATCAGGATCACGCCGTCGGGCGACGTGTGGTGTTCGAGGTTCGCCACGTCGCGTAGCGTCTGCTCCCACCAGTGCAGACCATCGGCGAATGACAGGTCGATCAACTCGCCGCCGAGTGCTTCGGGGTTCGCAAAGAAGTCGTCGCTCGTCTGGGCAACGATGGTGCAATTGTTGGGGATTTTCTCGATCTTCGGCTCCGGATCGACCCCGACGACGCGTGTTTCGGGTCGAGCGAATGAGAGCGAGTCGCCTTTGTGAACACCGATCTCGACGTACAGTTCAGGCCGTCGGGCCTCGTGAATGAGGCTCAGCAGGTCGTAGTAGCTGTCGACCGGTCCAGTCGGCATCAGAACCGGCGACCGAACGCCATGCTCGGGTTGTCGGGGAGGGTTTCGAGCGGCGTTGCGATCTCGTCGACGGTAGGACCGAGTTCCAGCGCCGCCATCGGTTCGATGTCGAGACCGTAGAGCTTCGCCGCGGTGCCACCGAACAACTTGTGGAGGTCGGCCGGGTCCCAGTCGTGGAAGACGTGGCGAAGCGATTTCACCGAGTCGGGGTAGGTGCCCTCGCGATGGGGGTAGTCGGAGCCCCACATCACGTTGTCGACACCGAGCGCAGCGATCGCGTCCGCCTCGTCGCGCGAAGGGAAGCTGGCCCCCATCGTGCAGTTGGTTTCGAAATAGCTCGACGGAGAGCGTTTCAGGGTGTTGCCGTCCATGCGGAGTTCACCGACCCCGCCGTGGTTGAAGGCGTGCCAGACGCCATCCATCTTCTTCAGCGTGTCGGGCACCCAGCCGGTGCGCTGCTCCGTCATCACGAACTGGAGCGTTGGGAAGCGTTCGAAGACGCCGGAGAGGATGATGTGCCAGAGGCTCCGGTTCGCGAAGAACGGCACCTCCATGATCATCAGGAAGTTCTTGATCGAGGCGGTGCTGTAGTCGGGGATACCACTTCCGCCGTGCTGGTTGACCGAGAGGCCGGTCTCTTCACAGGCCCGGTAGATCGGGTCGTAGACGTCGGTCCAGAGCTTGGGTACGTCGGCGTCGGGTGGAATCGCCGGGAAGAGGATCCCCTTCAGGCCCCGCTCGGCGGCCCAGTGGATTTCGGCTACCGACGCGTCAACGTCGTTGGGAAAAACCTGGGCGAGCCCGGCGCGGCGACCGGGAAGATCCTGACACCACTCGGCGAGCCAACGGTTGTGGGCCCGCAGACCGGCCCAGCGCTGGTCGAGCTCCTCGGCCGTGCGCGGCGGGCCCGAGACCAGTAACCCCGACGGGAAGAACGGGGGAATGGTGTTGGGGAAGACGATCTCACCGGCGAGGCCATCCGCCTCGAGCTGGCGCTGACGGACCTCGTTGTCCCAGTTACGAATCTTCGACTCATCGGTCAGGTCTTCCCACGGGTTGTCGAAACCCAAGGCCCATGCGTCGAAATCGGCGTGGTAATCGGACTCGAGGTAATCCCGGTAGGTGATCAGGTCAGCGCCGGCATGACAGTCGGCAGAGACGAGGGTGTAGCGATCGCTCATGCCTCGAAGGTTACGGGCTCAGCGACCGCCCGCCCGCATACGGTCGGCCATGTCGTCGGGCCTACCGAGGGGAAGGGTTCGCTCACTGCGCAGCGCCTCGCTACGACTGCGTTCGTTGCGATCGGCGAGCAGTTGCTTGACGATACGGTTCGTGCCCGCCGAGTTGGCCACGATCTCGGCTGTCAGCGACTCGATGGTTGCGTCTAGTTCGTCGTCGGCGACGATTCTGTCGATCAGCCCGATCCGCGCAGCTTCATGGGCGTCGATGCGGCGACTCGTGAACATGAGCTCCTTGGCAGCGGATCGGCCGACGCGTTCGGGGAGTCGCACCGACATCCCCCAGACCGGCACCAGACCCCACTGGCCGTGGGTATCGCCCAATCGAGCGGATTCGCTGCCGATCAAGAGGTCACAGCCGAGCGCGAGTTCAAGTCCGCCGGTGTAGCAGTGGCCGTGGATGCGAGCGATCGTCGGTTTCGGGAGTTGTTCGAGGGCGTCGACGGTCTCGGGCTCGAAGTGCGGTGAGGGCGCCGGCGTCTGGTCGGCGATGGCATCGAGGTCGTGACCGGCACAGAACGACCGTCCCGCGCCGCCGAGGACCACGCAGCGAACTGACGCGTCGATGGTGATGGCGTCGATATGCGCTCGCAGCTGGATGAACATGGCTGGATTGAGCGCGTTGAGCTTGTCGGGTCGATTGAGGGTGAGATGGGCAACGCCATCTCGGTCGTCGCGAAGCACCAGGTCGTCGGTCATCGCTCTACTCTTGCGCCCGACATGTCGCCGGCGTTGCGCCACCGTTCGAGATACCCGACGTAGTGCGTGAGGCTGCCGGGATACACAAGGTTGCGAGCACCGCCGGGACCGGGGTTCCCCTCACTGTTGTAGTAGCCCGGGGTGCAGGTGCTCGAGTACGCCCGCAGGCCCATCGCAACGCCGTACAACACATGCAGCCACTCTTCTTCGGCTTCGACGGTCGCTTCGATCGAGCGAATGCCCTGTTCTTCGGCTGTTGCCACGATCCAGGCGACGTGACGGGCGGACTCGGAGAGGAAGTGCACGAAATTGACCCCGAAGCCCGCCTGAATCGTGCCGATAATCAAGAGGTTGGGGAACTCAGCGGAAAGGACTCCGTGGAGGGTGTGGGCACCATCGGCCCAGCGCTCGCCCAGGGTCATGCCATCTCGGCCGGACGGATCGAAGCCGAGCCGTTGTTCGAGCGGGGTCGTGACCTCGAAACCGGACGCGAAGATGAGCAAGTCGACGGGGTACTCGACACCGTCGAACACGACGCCTGTTTGCGTCACGTGGTCAACACCGCGACCGTCGGTATCGACGAGGTGGACGTTCGCTTCGTTGAAGGCCGCCAGATAGTCGTCGTGAAAGCACAGGCGCTTGCAGTGCTTGCCGTACCAGGGCTTGAGCTTCTCGGCCGTCTCCGGGTCGTGCACCTCGCGGTCCACGCGGGCTCTCAACGCCGCCATCGTCTGCAGATCGAGCTGCTCGAGTTCGCGTACCTCGGCCTCATCGGCTGCTTGCTGCTGGGTGTCGTGCCACATGAACTCGGTCCAGCCGTCGTCGACGAGGTTTGGTTCGGGATGTTGGCCCGTCACCGCCTTCGTGAAGTTCTGCAGCCGCGCTTCTTGCCACCCGGGCTCGAGACGTTGGAACCACGCCTCGTCGGTGGGCCCGTTGTTTCTCACACCAACAGCTGATGGTGTGCGCTGGAACACGTAGACGTCTTTGGCGGCTCGGGCGAGCTGAGGCACCAACTGCACTGCGGTGGCGCCGGTGCCGATAACGCCCACCCGAAGGTCGCCAAGTTTGTCCATTGGCTCGGTCGGACTGCCACCGGTGATCGAATAGTCCCACCGGGCGGTGTGGAACATGTGGCCGTTGAAGTCCTGGATTCCAGGAATACCTGGCAGCTTCGCCTTGTGAAGGATGCCGCCGGCGGTGACGAAGAAGCGACTCGACAGTCGGTCGCCGCGCGAGGTGGTGATCTGCCATCTGTCCTTGTCGTCGTCCCACTCGGCTGAATCGATCTCGGTCTGAAACAGGGCGTGCGGGTAGAGATCGAAGTGTTCGCCAAGACGCTGGCAGTAGCCAAAGATCTCCGCTGCGCTCGCGTACTTCTCGGTGGGCATGTAGCCGGTCTCTTCGAGAAGCGGCAGGTAGGTGTACGACTCGACATCGCACATGCAGCCCGGGTAGCGATTCCAGTACCAGGTGCCACCGAAGTCGCCGGCCTTCTCGACGATGACGAAGTCGCGGATGCCGTGCCGAGTCAGGTTGATCGCCGTCAGCATGCCGGCAAACCCACCACCGACGATCACGGCGGTCGTTTCGTCGACAACGGGATCACGGGTGAACCCCGGCTCGACCCAGGGGTCGGTGTCGAAGTCGGCGAAGTCGCCGGCAAGCGGGCGGAACTGAGCGTTGCCGTCGGGCCGGATCCGCTTCGCTCGCTCGGCCTGGTAGCGAGCCCGCACCTCCTCGATGGTCATTTCGGTCACGATTCGAAGGGGCCCTTTCCCGACTGGTGGAGCTCCGGTGGCGTCCGGCTTTCCCAGGTGATCGTATGGTCGCAGAAGGCCTGACGGAGTGTCAGGTCAGCTGCCGGTTCTGTGATGGAGCACCCGCCGCGCGACGCAGGCGGGAGAAGTCGTAATCGACTCATGACTTGCGCCAGTAAACCCCGGTCCAGTCGACCTCGTGGATCTCGTCGGTGATGCGGTGTTCGGCGCGGAAGTCCTGGACAGCCTTGCGGCAGGGCTCCCAGGCGCCGTAGTCGTCGACGATGACGAAGCCACCAGGGCTCACCTTGTGGTAGAGGGCGACGAGGGCGTCCACTGTCGATTCGTAGAGATCACCATCGAGACGGAGCACGGCGATCGCGTCGATCGGGGCCGGGGCGAGCGTGTCGGCGAACCAACCTTCGAGAAAACAGACTCGGTCGTCGAGCAGTCCGTACCGATCGAAGTTGGCCCGAACCTGGTCGGCGCTGACCTTGAGCGCAGTGACGCCAGAGAGGTCGTGGCCTTCGTCTTCGGGATAGTCCTCGACGTTTGGTGTCGGAAGCCCCTGGAACGAGTCGGCGACCCAGACCCGGCGATCGGGATCTTCCCACGCATCAAGAATGCCCCGCATGAGGATCGTGACGCCGCCTCGCCACACGCCGGTCTCGATCAGGTCGCCAGGAACCCCCTCGGCCAGGACGATCTCGACGGCATGTCGCACATTGTCGAGTCGGCGGCGACCGACCATTGTCTCTGCCGTGGCGGGCCAGTCGCGACCTTCGGCCCGGATATCGGGAGCGACGTTCTCGTGATCGAGGAAAAGCTCGCGGGTGAGACACCCCATGAGAAGGTCGACGTAGCGATCGCGTGCGGTCATGGTCGAGGCTTACTCCAGATGCCGTGCGGTTCGGAAGGAAAGGAAGAAAACAAGTCCAACCCTCGTTCCTCTCGCAACGGGGAGCCAAGCTGGCGCGACACCAGCTCAGAAGCCCTGTTCTCCGACAGGATCACGTTCGCCAGCTCGTCGACGGCGTGGTTGGTGATCCGCAACGACGGCTGGACCTCGCGGGAATCGTGTCCCAGAAGTACGCGTCGACATCGGTGTCTCGAAAGGGACGCAACCACAGACGTTCGGTTTCGATGGTGGGAGGGGTGAACACCCACCTAGTGTCGCGCCATGGCTCACCGTGCCGCGACCGGAAACACTCCCGAACGTCTGTCTGCGACCCTCGTCCTCTCGGGTAGCGGTGGCCCGCTCCGCAGCCCGGCCGACCCACCGGCTGCCTGCTGATGTCGCTCCAGCCGATCTGGGCGATCCAGACGAGATCTCGCCAGATCGATCTCGAGCAGTTCTCGGCCGAGGTGCGCCCTGTATCCGGGGCGATGGGTGCATACGTGCACGGCCTCGATGTGAGAGACCCGGACTTCGAACAACTTTCCCGGCTACTGCACTCGTTCAAGGCGGTGATGTTGCGCGGCCAGCCCGCCGATCTCTCGATCGCCGACTATGTGGCGTTCGGTCGTGGTCTGGGCGAGTTGGCCGTCGATCCCTACGTCGAGCCACCGTTCGCAGACCATCCCGAGGTGATGGGGCTTGTTCGCGATGCCGATTCCGATGCGTACAACTTCGGTGGCGATTGGCACTCCGACGGCAGTTATCTCGAGCGGCCCGGTGGACTCACTGTGCTGTGGGGCAAGCACGTTCCGACCCACGGCGGTGACACGTTGTTCGCTGATATGGAGCTGGCGTGGGAGACGCTGACCCCCGCGTTTCGCGAGATGCTCGACGGCCGACGCGTCCTTCACGCAGCCACCGGTCTCGGCCAGAAGGTCACAATCCGATCGAAGGGCGACTATGTCGGACTCGATCGCAGCCGAGATCTTGAACGCATCGAACACTTCCACCCGATCAAGCGCACCCACCCCGAGACCGGCAGGCACGCACTGTTCGTCAACCAGGCGTACTCGGTTGGGATTGAGGGCTGCAGCGACGACGAAAGTGCGGCAATCCTCCGCTTCCTCTTCGATCACAGCGGCCTGCCTGCGATGACGGCACGCATGGTGTGGGAGCCGGACACGGTCTTGATCTGGGACAACCGGATGACCACGCACTACGCGATCGGGGATTACGGCGGACAGCGTCGCGAGATGTATCGCCTCGCGATCACGGGAGAGACTCCCTTCTGAGTTTCCTCCCGCAGGGACCTGAACGCCGCCCCAAACCCAATGGCGAGGTGTGGCGCCGATCGAGCGTTGTGAGCAGTTTGGGGGCGCCGGTGCTGTCAGCCCAGGGCTTCGACCCTCAGTTCGCCGTCGCGGTGACGGGCCCGCAGGACTTTTTTGTCGAACTTGCCGACCGAGGTCTTCGGGACTTCGTCGATGAATGCCCACCGCTCCGGCAGCCACCACTTCACGACCTTGTCGGCGAGGAAGGCGTGGAGCTCGCCGCTGGTCGCCGTTGCGTTGTCGGCGAGGACGACGCAGGCGAGAGGGCGTTCGTCCCAACGTTCGTCGGGCACACCGATGACCGCCGCTTCCAGCACGGCCGGGTGACTCATGAGGGTGTTCTCGAGGTCGACGGAGCTGATCCACTCGCCGCCGGACTTGATGACGTCCTTGGCTCGGTCGCTGATCATGACGAAGCCGTCCGGTTCGATCGAGGCGACATCGCCGGTGCGGAGCCAGCCGTCGTGGAACTTCTCGGGATCGGGATCGAGGTGATAGCTGCCGGTGATCCAGGGACCACGGATTTCGATCTCCCCCTGGGCCTCGCCATCCCACGGCAGTTCGTTGCCGTGGTCGTCGCAGATTCGTAGCTCGACCCCGGCGACGATACGACCGGTCTTGGCCCGCACGTCGAGTTCGTCTTGCGGCGCGGTGCCGCGAGGCAGGTGGCCGACGGCAGCCAGTGGGCTGGTCTCGGTCATGCCCCACGCCTGGGTGATCGTGACCCCGAACGTGTCACGGAAGCCCTCGATCAAGGCACGAGGCACTGCCGAACCACCGCACACCACGAACTGCAGCGACGACAGGTCGGCATCGGGCCGGTTGGTGAGCACGTCGTTGAGCACTGTCGGCACTGCGCCCGACATGGTGGGCTTGGTGGCCTCGATGATGTCGGCGATAGGCCCGGCCTGGAGAAACTGTTGGGGCATGACGATGTCGGCCCCGGCAGCCCACGCGGCGTACGGCATGCCCCATGCGTTGGCGTGGAACTGGGGGACGATCAACAAGATGCGATCAGTGTGGGAGATACCGAGACCCTGGACTGTCTGGGCCGCGAGCGCGTGGAGGTACGACGACCGATGGGAGTACACAACGCCCTTGGGATTGCCGGTCGTGCCGCTCGTGTAACACATGGCCGCCGCCGCGCGTTCGTCGAGTTCGGGGTAGTCGAAGCCGGGTTGGTGACGGGCAACCAGTTCCTCGTAGTCGATGACCTGCTTCGTCGAGTTCAGGGCGGAGTAGTCGCCGTCGCCACAGGTGACGATGGTCTCGACGTGAGGCAGTTGATCGATCACTCTGGCCAGGAGGGGGGCGAGCGACCCGTCAAGCAGGATCACCTTGTCTTGTGCGTGATCGGCCACGTAGGTGAGTTGTTCGGGAAAGAGCCGGATGTTGAGCGTGTGGAGCACCGCGCCCATACAGGGGATGGCGAGGTAGGCCTCCATGTGGCGTTGGTTGTTCCACATGAAGGTCCCGACCCGATCACCAGGCTCAACGCCGAGCGAGGTGAGCCCGGCGGCGAGCTGATCGGCTCGGTCGGCAACCTCGGCAAAGGTCGCTTCGCTGATCGAGTCGGGCGCATCAACGGTGAGGATGCGTGCGTTGGCGTGCACTCGCCGCCCGTGACGCATCAGCGCCGTGATGGTGAGGGGGACGTCCTGCATGGTCGATTCGAGCATGGGTACAGCAGTCATGCAGGGAGTTTTGCCGCGTCGTGCGATGAGCGCCACTGGGAGAGCAGCGCCGGAGTCACTGGTCTTTTGGAAGCCGGCATCCCGCCCCGCTCGGTGCATTCGCTTGCGACCGCCACAACGCGGCAGGATGGCGTGTGCGAGAGGGCCCACGCGGTCAGACGAGGAGCACTGCGATGAAGTTCGGAATCATGTTCGCCAACACCGGCCCGTTCTCGGGTGGGCCGGGGGCTGCCATGCTCGGGAAGGCCGCGGAGGCCGCCGGCTTTGATTCCGTGTGGACGGTCGAACACATCGTGTATCCCGAGGGCTACGAGTCGACCTACCCGTACGCCCCCGACGGCAAGATGCCCGGCAGTGGCGACAATCCCATTCCCGATCCGCTCGTGTGGCTCGCCTACGTCGCTGCGAACACCTCCGAGCTGACACTTGCAACCGGGGTCTCGCTGCTGCCCGAGCGTCACCCGATCACCTACGCCAAGGAGGTTGCCACACTCGACAACATGTCTGGCGGTCGCGTGCAACTCGGCATTGGCATCGGCTGGCTCAGGGAAGAGTTCGAGGTTCTCGGTGTGCCGTGGGAGCGTCGCGGCCCCCGCACCGAGGAATACATGGAGGTCATGCGGGCGCTGTGGGCCAGCGACAGTGCCAGCTTCGACGGCGAGTTCATCCAGTTCGAGAACATGAGCTCGAACCCCAAACCGGCCAATGGTTCGGTCCCAATCACGATCGGTGGTCACTCTCATGCGGCGGCCAAGCGAGCCGGGCGTGTCGGCGACGGCTTCTTTCCGGCGGGTGGCGACATGGCCGAGTTGATCGACATCGCCCGTCAGACCGCAGCCGACAACGGCCGAGACCCCGCTGCGCTCGATATCTCCGGCGTTCACCCCAACCTGTTCGGCGACGACACCGCAGCTGCGGTCGAAGAAGCGGCGTCGTGGGGCATCGACCGGCTGTCCGTACCGGCCTTCCTCTTCTTTAAGGACCCCGAGGAGCGCATCGCCGCCATGGGTGAGAGGTTCGCCCCCTTCGTGGACTGAGCCTCAGGCTCGGCGCAGAGGGTGTGAGTGGTCCCAATCGGCGAGGAGTGACCGCAGCGCCGTGATCAGGATCAACGGCACGTCGAGCATCGGGTGGTGCCCAGCCGTGGGCAGCTCGATCACCGGCGCCACGCGGCCCATCTCGGCGTACATGTAGTCGCCGATGTCTCGGGTGACGAGACCGTGCTCGCAGCGCAGCAGGGCGACCCGGCACCGGATGTCGCGAAGGTAAGTCGAGGCGTCATCGCGTTTGGGGATGAATACGGTCGGGTCGAATTTCCAACCCCATTGCCCGTCATCGAACTGGCGAAGCGAGTTGCGGGCGACGTACTCCTTCACGTAGGGGAGGTAGTTCTCCTGCGCCGGAATCGTTCGGAACTTCGCAACCGGAATCTCGGGATCGTCATACACCTTCGCCTTTGCGAAGTCGTTGGTGCGCCGGGCTTGCTCGACTTCGGGGTCGATCTTCACCACCGGCGAATCGATGATGATTGCGCCGCCGAGACGGTCGTTGTGCCGAGCCGCAGTGGCGATCGTCACGAAGCCGCCCATCGAGTGACCGACCACGACCGGTTTGCTTGCGAACTCGGCTGCGTCGATGACGGCGATGACTTCATCGGTCCAGAGGTCGAGGCCGTACCGCTCGCGGCGGTCGCTGTCACCGTGGCCGCTTAGGTCGAGGGCCACGACGCGATAGTCGGGGAGGAACGCCGGCGCGATGTGGCTCCACCACTGTGCATGGGCCGCACCCCCGTGGATCAGAACGATTCCGGGCTTTCCG
Source organism: uncultured Acidimicrobiales bacterium (assembly GCA_905480195.1). Classification (GTDB taxonomy): domain Bacteria; phylum Actinomycetota; class Acidimicrobiia; order Acidimicrobiales; family Aldehydirespiratoraceae; genus UBA11606. The sequence goes on along the minus strand of CAJQPN010000001.1, from coordinate 116,235 downwards.
GCATCGCCCCACACGAAGGCATTGATCGATGCGCCCACTGCGTCAACGTGGATCCGTTCTGGCAGGGTGTCGATCGCCGCGGTGAACCATGCGGGAGTGTCGGTCATGGAGGAGGTCCTTGGGCGTTGACGACAGGGGATGGCCCTCACTGTCAGGCTATGGCCCGGCGAAGCGGCGACCCTCACCCGACGGCTGATCCCTGCGATCGTTGCCTATGGCCTTCGCCACCGGGTCTGCAGGTCGACGGGGGAGAGCGTCCACGGCGCCAGACTGAGCCGATCATCTGAGAAGCGGTCGAGGAGCTCATGGGGCATCACTTCGGCTTCGGGCACGTCGAGCCCGAGCGATGCGGCCAGCACCGCAACGACCCGACCCGGCGTATCCCCGAGCAATTCGCGGTCAAGGAGCGTTACCGACCCGTGGCGCTTGGCGAGGCGTTCACCGTCGGGTGCCAACACGAGTGGAACGTGCACCCAGCTGGGGCGAGGAAGTCCGAGAAGGTCACACAGGTGCGCATGACGAGGTGTTGACGAGAGCAGGTCGTCAGCCCGAACCACCTCTTCGACCGCCTGCGCGTCGTCGTCGACGACAACGACGAGGTTGTAGGCCGGAGTGCCGTCACCGCGGCGGAGAACAAGATCGTCAACCACCTCTCGATGTGAGCCATGGAGCCGGTCGACGATTTCGACGTCGGGGGCTTCGGCGCGCAATCGAAGCGCGGGTGGCTTCCCCGACGCTTCCCGCCCGGCAATCTGGCCCGCAGTGAGATGGCGGCAAGTGCCCGGGTACTGACCGGATGGCACATGGGGGGCGCTCGCCGCCTCGCGGATCTCACGACGCGAACACCAACACCGATAGGTGAGGCCTTTGCGAGTGAGATCGGCCAGCGCATCCTCGTAGCGTTCAAGTCGCTCTGACTGCCGGACTGGAACACCATCCCAGTGGAGGCCGAGCACCTCGAGGTCACGGCGCTGATCGTCCTCGTGTTCGCGACGGGCGGTGGCATGATCAAGGTCTTCGAATCGGAGCAGGAACTCGCTTCCTGCGGATCGGGCGAACAGCCAGGCGGCCATCGCGGTTCGCAGGTTCCCGACATGGAGGCGGCCGGTCGGACTCGGGGCGAAACGGCCTCTGCTCACCTATCGATCCTCGCGCGGTGACCTTGGGACGCGCGGGAGCCCAGCCCAGTCAGCAGATTGTGACCGGTCGCCGAGCGCATCGGATCTCCGAGATCGCGACCTGGCCATCTCGTCGTTCACTCGGCCGTGGCAGGATGGAACCATGGCCGACGAAGAAACCCCGGGTGACGATCACCACCACGATCATTGGGTTCACATGCACCGCGACGTACAAGGCGGGGCGGCCCGAGCCGCAGTGTTCGGGGTGAGTGATGGCCTGGTATCGAACGTGGCACTCATCCTCGGCATCGCCGGTGCCAGCACCGATGGATCACTCGTGAGGCTCGCCGGAATCAGCGGGTTACTAGCCGGGGCCATCTCGATGGCGGCAGGCGAATGGGTCAGTGTTCGAGCCCAGAACGAGCTCATCGAACGTGAGCTTGAGATCGAGCGTCGCTCACTCCAGGAGAATCCCGAGGCCGAGCTCCGTGAGCTCGCAGCCATCTATCGAGATCGAGGCCTCGACCCCGAGGCGGCCGCTACCGTGGCCGAAGGGATCATGGCCGATCCCGAGATCGCGCTCGACATTCATGCTCGCGAGGAGCTCGGTGTCGACCCGAACGGTCTCGGATCGCCGGCTCTCGTAGCGGTTGCGTCGTTCGTGGCATTCGCGATCGGTGCGGTCATCCCGCTGGCTCCGTGGTTCGTGACCGATGGAACGTCTGCCACTATCACGTCGGTGATCCTGGGTGCGACAGGTGCCGGCATCGTCGGCTGGCTGGTGGGGCATTTCACCGAACGAAGCCGGATACGAACTGCGGTGCGGCAGGTGCTGGTCGCAGCAGTTGCGTGCGGTGCGACATTCATGATCGGTTCTGCTTTGGGTGTGTCGGTCTCGTAGGCGCCTCGGCCCGGGTCATTCCCTCTGTGAGCGGCGCTGTCTGGCCCGATTGGTCGGTGGGGCGGTCAGCGGGTCTTCTGGCCAGTGGTGCCTTGGATACCGACCGCGGAGTTCCTTTCGTACCTCGACGTAGCCCTCGGCCCAGAACGACGCGAGGTCGAGTGTGACCTGCACCGGCCGGTTGGCGGGCGACAGCAGGTGCACAACCAGCGGCACCCGACCGTTGTACACGGTCGGCGTGGTGGTGAGCCCGAAGAGCTCCTGAAGGCGAACGGCGAGCACCGGACCGCGCTCTGCGCCGTAGTCGATCGGAATCCGGCTGCCGGATGGCACCTCGATGTGGGTCGGTACGAGTCGATCGAGGTCGGTGCGCTGCTGCCAGTCCAACAACGAGTCGATCCCGACTCGAGCCGACAACGTTCTGAGATCGCTGCGCCGGAACGACGGCCGGAGGTGTGGGGCCAGCCAAGCCTCCAAGGTGCCGAGCAACGACGCATCGTCGACCGCAGGCCAGGCATCGGGTTGGATCGAACCGGCAAAGGCCAACCGATCGCGCCAGCGATGATCGGCCTCGTCCCAACGAAGGAGCTGCAGCCCTTCGCGACGAACACCGGTGAGGAGGGCCTCGATTGCGACCTCACTCGGCGGTGACGCCATCGGTCGGCGATGGAGAACGAGCGCACCGAGTTGAGTTCGCCGCTCGAACACGACGTCGCGGGCTCGTCGATCCCAGCCACCGTGGTCCACCTCGTCGATCGCGTCGGCGTGATGGGCCTCGATCTCGGTGAGATGAAGTGGTGCTGCGGTGAGAACTCGCGCCTCAGCTCCCACACCGTCGGTTTCGGCGACCGCAAGCCAGTCGGCATGGGCGAGGGCGTCGTCTGGACTGATCGACACCCCCGCACCGGACGCAAGAAGGAAGGAGCCGGCGTCGGCGCGGCGACGTGCGATCCGATCAGGAAAGGCAACCGAGATGAGGAGGCCGGTCAGTTCGCTGTCGATTTGGTCGGCGGCCCCGGGCGAGAGCGCAGCAAGGTCGTTCCGCCAGCGTCTCGCATTCGACGTCGCTTGCTCTAGTGCTGCTCGGTCGACTTGGGTCGCCCGATTCCCGCCCGCAATCAGGTCAAGGCGGCGCCGCAGGTCGACCGGCCGGTCACGGCCCCGAAGCAGGTCGCGGTCGGCGAGTGCGGCGGCGAGGGCGGTCGAGGTTGCCACCGCGCCCGGGTGTGTCGCCTCGAGTCGGGTACTCGTGATCATCACGTGCGCGAGTCGGGGCTCGGCCCCGAGCCGGTGCATGGCCCGTCCGTGGTCGGTGAGCCGATGCTGGTTGTCGATGGCACCGAAGGAAGCAAGCGTGTTTCGGGCCTGGTCGAACGCCACCTGTGGCGGGGTGTCGAGCCACCACAACTCCCCGGGGTCCGTGGCGCCCCAGGCGGCGAGGTCGAGGGCCAGGGCGGTGAGATCGGCACGTTCGATCTCGGCTGGTTCGGTGCCAAGACGGTGCCTGTCGTCGGCCATCGCCCACAGTCGAACGCACGATCCGGGTTGTTGTCGCCCGGCGCGACCGGCTCGCTGCTCGGCGGAGGCAAGGCTCGCGCTGACGGTTTGAAGGCGACTCATGCCTCGACCGTGATCGATCACAGGTCGACGTCGGAGGCCGCTGTCGATCACGGTTGCGACTCCATCGATTGTCACGCTGGTCTCGGCGATCGGAGTCGAGAGTATGACCTTGCGACGATCATCGGGATCGGGCCGAAGTGCTTGGTCCTGCTCGGTGGCAGTGAGCGAACCGTGGAGCGGCGTGATCGTGAGTTCGGTCCCGACCCGTGAGCCCAGACGGTTTCGGAGAGTGCGGTCGACCCGGTTGATCGCAGCGGCGCCCGGAAGAAAGGCGAGGAGGTCGCCGCGGTGCGCGTCGTTGCCCAGAACCGAAACGATGGTCTTCGTCATTGCGTCGGTGAGGTCCTGGCCCGGGTCGGGCGCACGATAGGTGATGGCAACCGGGTAGGTGACCGCCTCGACACGCACCACCGAGTCGGCTTGCAGCCTCGCTGCGAGCGCATCGGCGTCGAAGGTGGCCGACATCAGAATCAACCGGAGGTCGGGGCGAAGTGCTGCCCGAGTTTCCCGAACGAAGGCAAGAGCGGTGTCGGCGTGCAACGATCGCTCGTGGAACTCGTCGAAGACGACCACTCCGATTCCTTCGAGTGCCGGATCGTTCAGCAACATCCGGGTGAGAACGCCTTCGGTCACGACCTCGAGACGCGTCGATGGGCCCACGCGCGTGTCGTTGCGGGTCCGGAGTCCGATCGTGTCGCCGATCCGTTCACCGCGCTCGCTTGCCATACGTCGAGCAGCCGCCCGTGCCGCAACCCGTCGCGGTTCGAGCACGACGACTCGGTCGTTCCCGATCCAAGGCTGGTCGAGCAGCGATGGCGGCACGCGAGTCGTCTTTCCTGTGCCGGCCGGGGCTTCGATGATCACCACCGACGGATGCCGAAGTGCATCGTGGAGCCGAGGGAGTGCGTCGTCGACGGGGAGCCGGACGCGGTCGACCGTCATCGGTCTGGCCTAGAGTTCTCCGACCACAGCCGCAACGGCTGCGGCCACCGATTGGGGATGAGACTTCATCACGAAGTGACGGGCCCCTTCGACGGTGGTTCGGGTTGCGTGCGGCAGCTTTCGCTCGAGGTAGTCGTTGGCCCCCAGGAAGGCCTTGTCGCCGTCGCCGATCACGAGCGAGATCGGAAGTGTCAGCTCGGTGACGCGGTCCATCACCATCGAGTCCATATGGAATGCGATCGTCGCAGCGAGCTCGCTGACGCTGTACGAAACAGCGTTCGCCTGGACCCGCTCGTTCCAGCTTTGCATTGCTTCGGTGTCACGAAACCCAGGGCCTGTCGACACCAGCACGAGAGCATCGATCCCATAGTCGTCGTCACGAGTAAGGGTATGCGCAAGTCCCAGGTAGCCACCGAGGCTGTGGCCGATGAGCACGATCCGCTGATCGGAATCGGCGTTTCGGATACCCGCGATGACTGCGTCGAGGTCGGCAAGCACGGCTTCTCGCGTGTATGCCGCAGGATCGGACGGCTCAGGCGACGCGCCGTGCCCGGGTAGGTCGATGGTGACGCACGGATGCTCGACTGCGACGATCTCGGTTGCGGCATCCCACACGTGCGCGTCGGAATCGACACCATGGACCCACAAGGTAGTGATCGTGTCGGTGCCGATGGCGGGGCCGCAGGTCGTCGTGTGCAGTGCAGTCATGAATCAGATCTCCTCAGACCCCTCGAAACCGGGGTGTTCGCTTCTCGCTGAAGGCGCGTACTCCTTCGCGGAAGTCATCGCTTTCGTAGCACGCTGCGGTGAGGTCGGCGGCACGGGGCGAGAGATCGCGAAGCATTCGATCAGCAGCGGTGCCATGGGTGACGATCGTGTCCACGACGGCTTTGGCTGCTCGCTGTGACAACGGGGCCTTCTCAGCCATCAGCCCAGCGAGGCGAGCGGCATGGCAGTCCAGTTCAGCAGCAGGAACGACCTCCTCGACGAGGCCGATGCGGCACGCCTTGTCGGCATCGATCGTCTCGGCGGTGAACAGCAGCCGTTTTGTCCATGCTGGCCCGATCAACGCCACCAATCGACGGGTCGCCTTGGGTGGGTAGTTGAGGCCGAGGTTCGCGGGTGGAACGCCGAACTGGGCGGTGTCTGCTGCGAGACGGAGGTCGCAGTGAAGGGCGAGTGCAACACCTCCGCCCCGACAGTGGCCGTGGATCACCGCTACGGTCGGGACCCCGATCGCTGCGAGCGCATCCCACGCCTGATGTTCGGCGCTGTCATAGGTCGTTGCGCCGTCACCCATCCTGCGCTCGCGGAACTCGCTGATGTCACTGCCGGCGCAGAACGCCCGGTTGCCCGCCCCTCGCAGCATGACCGCCCGCAGATCAGGCTCGGCGCAAAGCGTTGCGCAGGCTGTGGGAATGGCCGAGTACATGGCCGCGGTCATGGCGTTGCGTCGATCGGGATTGTCGATCGTGATCGTGCCGATCGTTGCGATTCGTTCGCCGTCGAGAAGGACGGGTTCGAGCGCAGTGGTGATAGCCGGCACCGCCGCAGTCTCGCAGCTCCGCGGATGGATCAGACGCCGTGGAGCACTCAGTGTGCGGTGTCGGTGAGCGTTTCGCGCTCCACCTCTCGTAACAGGGTGCTGGTGATCGCCTGGGCCGGTGCTGGGCGAGTGAAGTAGTAGCCCTGGCCGACGGAACAACCGAGGGCCAAGAGGCGACGATGCTGCTCCGGCACCTCGATACCTTCGGCAACACACTTAGCGCCCATCGATTTGGCAATCGACAACACCGTCGAGACGATCGCAGACTCGTCACTGGCTTCGAGTTTCGCAACGAAACTCTGGTCGATCTTCAAGATGTCGGCTGCGAACTGATCGACATAGGTGAGCGATGCGTAGCCGGTGCCGAAGTCGTCGATCGCTACGCGTAGGCCTGCCTTGCGGAGTGCCTCAATCCGCTCATTCACGAGATCGAAGTCGTTGATCAGCGCCGACTCGGTCAGTTCCAAGACGACGGCGTGGCGGTCCATACCGGCGGCGTCGACGATCTTGAGGACCTCGGCGACGATTCCAGCTCGCTGGAGTTGCACCGCTGAGATGTTGACGCTTGCGTAGATGTCATGGCCGTCGGCCCGCCACTTCGCGACTTGGTGGACCGCTTGTTCGAGCACCCAGCGTCCGAGCGGAACGATGAGCCCATTCTTCTCCGCGATCGGGATGAACTGGCCGGGGCCAACCATCCCGCGGACGGGATGGTTCCAGCGAACGAGGGCTTCGACTCCAAGGGTCTTTCCAGAGCCCAGATCGACGATCGGCTGGTAATAAACCATCAACTCGTCGTTCTCGATCGCCTGGCCGAGCGAGTTACCGAGCTCGAAACGTTCGAGCGTCTGATCCGCCATGGACGACTCGAACATCGCCCACCGGCCTTTGCCCTGCTCCTTCGCTTCGTACATCGCCACGTCGGCAGCCCGGATCAGATCGTCAGGGGACGTACGGCCGTCTTCGTCGATCGCAATGCCGACACTGACACCGATTCGTATCGCCTGGCCGTGGAGGGTGACCGGAACCGAGAGTTCCTCGAGGATGCGGTCGGCTATGCCGGTGATGTCGCCTTCGCTGTAGACATCGCTGACAACCACGGCGAACTCGTCGCCGCCGAAGCGGGCGGCGCGGTCGTGAAGGCGGAGGCGGGACTGGAGACGACTCGAAATCTCGACGAGGACTTGGTCGCCTGCTGCGTGGCCGAGAGAGTCGTTGATTGTCTTGAAGTCATCGATGTCGATGAAAAGAGCGGCGACCATCGAATCCTTCCGGCGGGTTGGGCCGAGGGCCTCGGTCAACTGGTGGTGGAACTGAATCCGACTCCCGAGACCGGTGAGGTCGTCGTGAAGGGCTTGATATCGAAGGTCGTCTTCGAGTTTCTTTCGATCGGTCACGTCGCGGATGTTTAGAACCAGGCCGTTGACCGACGGGTCGTTGCGGAGATCCGTGATCGTTACCTCAGCGGTGCGGTTGGTGCCGTCGGGTCGAACGATGACGACCTCGAGGTTTCGCACCCCTAGTGGACCGGATGCAAGGGCCGTACGAACTCGACTCACATCATTTCGTTCATCATTGTCGAGCAGTTCGATGAACGTGCGTCCCTGCAACTCGGTCGGTGCGATCCCGAAGAGGTCATCGGCCGCTGGGCTGGCGTAGGTGAAGACACCGGCAACGTCGAGTACGGCGATCACGTCGCTGCTGTGCTGCACGAGTCCTCGGAACCATTGTTCGGAGCGGCGAAGCCCGATCTTTGCGGCGCGCTCCTCGGTAACATCGCGAGCAGTAAGCACGACGCCTGCCACTTCCGGGTCATCTGAGAAGTCGCGAGCGGTCATGTCGAACCACCGAACGCCCTCCGACGAAACGATTCGTGCCTCGGTCGTGCCCGGAGTTGCCAACCGCAGTGACGGGTTGGCAATCAACGCGCGAACGCAGTCGTGGTCGGCGCTGTGAATCAGTTCGAGGCAGCTCGTTTCGACAAGGTCAGCCGGATGAGCACCCAGCACGCGTGCGACATTCGGGGACGCGAAGGTGATCGTGCCCTGGCGCAGAACGAAGACGAGATCGGCACTCTGCTCTACCAGGGCCGAGATCTGATGCGCGACGCGGCTCGATAGTTCCGCCTCCCGGATTCCGATACCCCGGATCGCGGAGATCAACTGGGCATCGAGGCCGCGAAGGGCGATCGTCTGCGAGTCATCGGGAGTCTCATCCAACCCGATGTAGATGTAGCTGCCGTTGGTACCGATGGTGAAGAGGTCGTCGTAGAGTTCGAGCGGCTCCAGCGACACTTTTCCGGCGTCGCCGATGATGGTGTTGGCGGTGGCGTGAGCAACTCGAAGTGCTTCGTTGGTGCTTGCCGCAGAGATCATCTTTCCGCTGGCGTCCCGGAGCGCCGCTTCGAAGGTTCCCACCTGCTGGTTTGCGGCGAAGAGGATCCAGATCCGAGTCAGGCTGAGGCCGGCGAGCAAAACCGACCCTGCGATCACCACGGGGATCTCGGGATCCTGCCCCCAAAGCAACGGAAGCAGGAGCGTGATTGGCACGATCAGGAACGCCACACCGAGCATCAGGATTCGGGCGGTCGACAGTGCAGGCGGTCTCACCGTTTCGTTCCTGGAGAGGGTGAGGGCGTGCGGATGAAGAAGCGCGGCGGAACCGCCAGCGAAGGACAAGAGTGCGGCAGATCCGGCGGGCCGAGACGCCCACGACGAACCGGCGGTATCGAGAAGAATGAGAAGGTCGGAGATACTGAGGCAGAAGGCGCCTAGCGCGACGAGTTGCCAGGACCGGTTGTTGGTTCCGGTTCCAATTGCAGCCCTGGCGACATTGGCCAGGAGGACGATGGTTAGGACCGAGTAGATGGCATTGACGAGGCGCTCGTCTGCTGGGATTGCCGCATCTGAGATGTAGGGGCTCAGCACCGTTGCGAAGATCAATACAGCAAACGCAGCACCAATGATCGCTCCGTCGATCGTTGCTTCGCGTCGCCACCGTCGATGTCGGTGGCCTTGTGCTCGTACGAGGAGCACGAGGGTCAAGATGAGTAGGCCGTAGCCCGGAAAGGCGAGAAGGTCAGCTGGCGACGGGAGTGGGTTCGTCTCACCGGTGAGCGAGCCATGAACGCTGCGGGTAATCGCCGAGATGACCAGCAGCGCCGTTCCTGCGATCAACGCCAGCCAGGGACGCCGATCCTCCGCCCGCAGGAGGGGCAATCGAAACCGTGCGGTCACGAAGAACGCGAGGCTCGCTGCGAGGTATGCAGCGGGCGCAAGGGCTGGCACGACGAAGACGACGAGACTGGCGGTAAGGAAGGTGCCGATCACCCATGTGACCGGTGTCGAATGAACTCCCATAGAAGCGCAGTCGGCAGGTGCCTGTGGATAATGAGGAATTTGGGGTACTCGGGCTGACGCTCGCCGGCGTTTAGGGTGCGGCTATGTCTTCCGGGCGGTCCGGTTCTTGGCTGTGCTTTTTTGTTAGCCGGGGGCAGAGCAGTTGATGACTAAGTCAACGCTTCACACCGCAGGGTGGTGGTGCGTCACCCTCTTTTTGCTCGTCATCATCGACGATCTCACGTACGGACCGTTCTACTGGGTGCTCGGAGCGATCATTGGGCCGATGGCAGCCGTCGTTGCGTTTGTCGTCTACTTCGCGGCCCAGTTGTACCTGATCAACCACGGCATTCGTGACGAACCAGGACGCATTGCGAGTTGGCTCCTCAAGAGACTCATGTTGGCGCGCACGGGAGAGGAGGTGGCCAGGCGCGAGGCGGTGCTGCACGAACGCGTTACTGGAGTGATGTTGGCAGTGCTGCTCGCTCCCATCATCGGCGGTGTGCTTCCCCCACTGTTGTTGCACAAGCGCGGCTGGTCACGGGGAGCAGTTGTTCGCGTCGGTGTGTTGACGAGCGTTATCTACGCAGCCGAATTTTCGTTGCTCCACGGGTACATCCCCACCCAGATCATCTGAGGGGCACACGAGGCGTCAAGACAGCTCCTTGCTGTGGACAAACCATGGCCGCAGCTCCTGTCTGTGGAAAAAAGTGCCACTCGCCTGTGGATAACGTCAGTTGGTTGGTTCTATGCTGCCGCCCGTGCACGAGAAACTGGCCACCATCGATGTCATCCGGCGCAACGACGCCGAGCCCGATCTTGAACGCGTGGCGCTGATCGAGGCGGCCGTCGTGGTCGAGCGGGCAGAAACCCTTGACGACATCGACGCTGCTTTTCGAATCGAGCGGATTGTGTTTGAAGAGTCGGGCTACGGACACATGCCTCAGGAACTCGACGCCCAGTCGACCTTCTACCTCGCAAAGTCGGTGGCGACAGGCGAACCAATCGGTTGTCTCCGAATGATCGCAGGCGCACCCGAGCCGCTGCCAATGATGGCGATGCCTCTCTCGGGTGAATGGATCGAGCGTCTCGCACGCGTCGCGCCACACCAGCTCTGTGAATATGGAGCGATGGCTGTCCCAAGCTACGTGCACGCCGACCTTGGCTTTACGGTCGCAAAAGCGCTCTTTCGGGAGGGATATATCCACACGCTTGCCGAGGGCATCGAATGGAGTGGTCTCGTCATGGAGCCGCGCCGAGCACGTGCCTTGGCTCGTTGGAACGGACTGCTCTTTGAGCAGGCCGGCCCCACCACCTTTTACATGGGTGGAGACGTCGCCACGTTCGTGGCAAGCCCCCGTGCCCTCTATGACAGCACGATCCAGCTCAACCCGGGCTTTGCGGCATACGTGCTGAAGAAGCTGAATCCAGCCGACTACCCGATTCTGCGCGGTCTGATCGAAAACTCAGCTGACACGTCGCTAATCCCGTCATCGGGGTTCTGAGGCAGATCAGATTCACCGAGTCCACCGAAAACAGTCGACCCTCCTCACGAATGGTCGGGGTCGGCGGGACCCCAGAGATCACCCGCAGTGCAGCCTTGGCCTGCCCTCGGTTGCTCCCTCGAGTGTCGAAATTACCCTCGCGGTTGTGGAGAAGTACCGGACATCGCCGCCGCTCGCTAGCGTCGGGTAGATGACCACTGTCTTCGCCACGCCGGACGGCCTCCTGGCCGCCGTGGGAGCGGAACTCGGCAGCAGCGAATGGGTCACCATCGAGCAAGATCGAATCGATGGGTTCGCCGATGCGACTGGCGATCACCAATGGATCCACGTGGATCCTGAGGCTGCTGCTGCAGGACCCTTCGCCACCACGATTGCACACGGGTATCTCACCCTTGCACTTACGAACCGGTTTCTCCCGGAGATCATCCGGGTCGATGGGGTGTCGATGGGCATCAACTACGGCGTCAACAAAGTCCGCTTCCCGCAGCCCGTAGCCGTTGGCTCGCGGATTCGAGGCCACGCAACCCTTACCAGCGCCGAAGAGATCGGTGGTGGCGTGCAGGCGGTCATCACGATCACGGTCGAGATCGAGGGATCCACAAAACCTGCCTGCATCGTCGAGTCGGTGAGCCGATTCCTCCGATGATCACAATCGGGTGATCGGCGTAGACTGGGTCCATGGCGAAGCGAAAGAAGAGAGTGACCCGTCCTGCCAACGACGCGGCTCCGTCACTTCCGCCGATCACGCCCGGTCTGTTGAGTCCGCCCAGGCGTGTGCCGGCCGATATTGAGCGTCCCCCCTATGCCTCGACTGGTGACCCTGGTCCGTCGATCTCTGATCTGCGCCGTACCCCCGACGAGCTCTCGGCCATGCGTCGCACAGGCGCAAAGGCGGCCGAGATCCTGCTCCGAGCCGGTGAACTCGTGGCACCGGGGATCACCACCGATGCAATCGACGAGTTCGTCCACCAGGCGTGTATCGATGCCGGTGGTTACCCGAGCCCGCTCAACTATCGCGGGTTCCCGAAGTCGGTATGTACCTCTGTCAACGAAGTCATCTGCCATGGCATACCTGACTCTCGACCGCTTGCAGACGGCGACATCATCAACATCGACGTCACCTTGTTCTGCGAAGGTGTTCATGGCGATACCTCGACGACCTTCCTCGTCGGTGATGTCGACGATGCAAGCCGTCGCCTCGTTCGCGAGACGGCGCGGTCGCTCGATCTCGCAATCACTGCCGTGAAACCCGGCGGTCTGGTCAACGAGATCGGTAAGGCGATTGAAAATCATGCTCGCCAGCACCGACTCGGCGTCGTTCGCGAGTTCATCGGGCACGGCGTTGGTACCGAGTTCCATACGAACTTGCAGATTCCGCACTATTACGAGCGGCGCCTCCAGGCCCGCATCGAGCCGATGATGTCGTTCACCATCGAGCCGATGCTCACGCTTGGTGAGCCGCACGCTGCGTTGTGGGATGACGATTGGACTGCCGTCACGATCGACGGCACCCGCACGGCCCAGTTCGAGCACACGCTGGTGATGACCGACGAAGGCGCTGAGCGGCTGACCATTACCGCTGCCGGCGACTGCGCCCATGACCATGTGGCCGCGATGATCGCTTGAGCGACGAGCAATCTGCAGTCGGGGCCCTGATCGCTTCCGGAGGAACGTTCAACCGCTAGGTCGTTTCGAAGTGGACCAGTCCGGCTGCCGGGTCTGCGTGTGTCAGGCGAACCTGCAGTGACTCACCCAGCGTGAGGCCCGTGGCCGGAAGATGAGCGACGACCGCTGGGTCGAAGAGTTGAATTCGTCCTCGGTCTCGTTCGTGATCAACGTCGGTGACGACGGCGCTGAAGGTGCGGCCCACGGAGCGTTCGAGGGCGACCGCTTCGACGTAGTCGACGATGGCGCGTTCGAGATTGCGGTCGCGCGTCCGAGCGCGCCCCATCAGGCTCGGCAGCTCGTCGAGTGCCTCGACCGCCCATGCCGGCGGGGTACGCCCCGCAGACAAGGCAAGGAGAACCTCATTAGCGAAACGATCGCAAAGACGACGAAGTGGCGCGGTGACGTGGGCGTACGTCGAGGCAATGGCCGAGTGCTCCGGCTGTTGGGGAACATCGTGATCGTGAAACGACACATAGCCAGCTCCGCGAAGCCCTCTCGCCGACTGGCTGAGCATCGCTGCTCGCTGTGGCGTATCAGCGCGGAGATCTCGGACCAGATCTGCGTATGAGACCTCTGCCGGCCACGCAATGCCGAGCGCTGCAGCAGTGCGGCGGAGGCGCCCGATCGTGCGAGGGTCTGGTTCGGGGAGGGTCCGGAGGATGCCAACTCCGCCGTCGATCATGATTCGGCTCGCCGCGATTCCGGTGAGCAGAGAGATCTGTGCGTTCCACTGTTCGACCGGGAGGGTCTCGTCGTACTCGATGTCATAGCTCCCGTCGTTGCCGCGAACGACTGCTTGCGATGCCAGGGCCAGGCTCACCGCGCCTCGTTCCGCCTCGAGCGCAAGTCTCAGTTCACCGATTTCGCGCAGAAGGCCAACCGGTTCGTCGGAACCGGCGGAGGCCGCAAGCTTCTGCGCCTCGCGGTACGAGAGTTGGCAACGGTTACGAACCAGCGCCCGTTCGACCCGGGCCTCTCGAAGGGCGCCGGCTGCATCGAGTTCGATCGTCCAGAGCAGTGCTTGGCGCTCGCAACCCGCGAGCAAGCTCCCGGCATCTTCGCTGATCACCTCCGGGTGCAGCGACGTTCGGCGGTCGGGGGAGTAGAGGGTGAGGCCACGGGCACGAGCTTCCCCGTCGATCGAGCCGCCAGGAACGATGAAGGCGGCGACGTCAGCGATGGCGTACGAGACGATGTAGCCGGCACGGGACCGGCGGGCAGCAAAGGCTTGGTCGAGGTCGGTCGAACCGGGAGGGTCGATGGTGACGAACGCAATGTCGCGAGCGTCGAGGATCTCGGCTGCGGCTCCGGCGGGGACCTTGGGCCCCGCAGCCACCGCCTGCTCGGCTTCGTGCAGGACGTGAGGTGGGAACTCGGCCGGAATCTGGAGCTGTTCCCGGATCCGTTCGAACCCGGCGACAACGTCAGGATCGGGTAGGCAGCGGACCGGCTGTCGGGGCACGAGGCCGAGAGTAGCGGGGGTCAGCGAAGGGTGGAGGCGCCGGCGCGCGGCATCTCGATCCAGGTCTGGCCCGGAAGGATTCGGATGATGTTGCCAGTCGTCGCGTCGACGTACTCGATCTGATCGGTTTTGGCGACGCGACGCCACGCTGCCCGGAGGACCTGGCCGTCACTGAGGATCCATGCGTCTCCCCGGCCGGTGGTGATGGCATGGGGTGATCTTTCGTCGGCAGGGGACACGGTGTAGTTGGTGATCTGAATGATCACGGTGGTCGGGGCGATGCGTGTCCCGTCGGCGTCGACGGTCGGATTGCCGTCCTGTGACCGCTCCCAACCGGTGGTGTTCCACGAATAGGCGACCGTCGTCTTTCCGTAGTCGATGTCGACGCCGTTGGCAGCTTCGGCATCGGGATGGAACAGATCATCGGCGTTGCGGAACTCGAAGATGGGGGAGGGCAGTCCGGTCGGGTAGTCGTCGCCTTGGCCGATTGCCCAAAGGTTGGCCGGGTTGGTGAAGAGGTTGTGAGGCGCGGGGCGCGACGTTCGGTAGTACAGGTCGTTGCGCGAGCCCGCTCCGATGTCGACCAGCGTCGATTGCCGCAGGAGTCGCACCGCAGTGCGGTTTCCTCCCGAGTTACTGAACAGAGGCGAGTTGAACTGGCTGAGGAGGTCGAAATCGCCGGTACGCATCGAACGGACCGGACCCACTTCGGTCGGGGTTTGGCTGTGAAACACCGCTGCCAGGCGAGTCAGGCCACCCTCCACCTCCTCGACGTAGACGATGTCGGCCTGGGCGATGCCGGCCTGCGGACGGGCGGCAACAACGTTGTCGATCTTGACGATCAGTGCCGGACGAATCGGCTCATCGAAGATGACGAGACCGGTGAGGAGGGCCTTTCCTTGCAGTGCTCTGAGTCGATTGATCCGAGCGGAGGTTTCCTCCAGCTCGAGGACGAGTTGGGCTCGACGCTGCCCGAGCTCGAGGCGACGAGCGTCGGCGTCGGCGCGGGAGCTGCGGAGTGTCTCGAGCCCGCTTCGGGCGACCCCGAGCTCGTCGGTCAGCTGACGCAGCCGATTGTCGGCCTCGTCGAGCTGAGCCTCGGTGTCCTCGATGACGGCGCTGTAGAGCTCGCGAGCGCGAGATGGATCTGTGTCGTCGAGCCCGGACAGCACGCGGATCTCGTCGAGCACAGCGTTCTGGCGTGGGTCGCCGTTGGTGAAGCCCGCGATTGCAATCTGTACTCGGGTCGCAGCCGGTATACGTCGTTGGTCGACGGCTCGCTCGAAGTCGTCGGCGAGCAGCTCGATCCGAACCCTCGCTGTGCGGAGCGCACCTTCGATCCCCTCGAGCTCGACCTCCGATACGGCGAGCTCGGCATCGACTCCTGCGAGCTGGTTTCCGAGTTCGACGCGCAGGCCTTCGAGTTGGTTGATCTCAGCCTCGGACTGCGCGTTCGCAGGTACTCCAGTGACACTCAGCAGTGCCGCGGCAAGTCCGCCGAGCAGGATTCGCAATCGTCGAGGTCGATGCATGGGTTCCGAACTGCTGCCGAGGTGTCCGGTGCAGATGGTACTGCTTCAGTGCGGTTTGGCGGGGGCGCCTGGTGTCCAGTCGTGGGGTGCAAACTCGAAGCTGGAGAACTCGGAATCCGGGGTCACCGGGCAACCGGCCGGGCTCCACGCTCAGGCCGTGTTTGTTGCCTGCCGTTCATGGAACTCGACGGCGAGTTGCGGTCGTTCACCCGATCCCAGAGCCAACGCTCGTCCTCACTCAAGAAGAAAAAGATGGTGGTTTCGGCCTGCTCGGTGAGGTTCATCGGCTGACATTGCCAGCTACGGTGCCGGGTCGTGGCGATCACGATCACCGAAGTTCCCTTCCACCGCGACGACCACGAAGCGGTGACTGATGCGATGCGACGTCTCACCGAACGAGGTGATGGCCGGGGCTGGATCAACCTGCAGCCTGCGTTGAGCGAAGAGGAGTACAACGGCGTACCAGATCGCAGCGGCCTCGGTGCATGGTTCAGTGGTCGGGGACCAGCGGTGGCGATGGCTACTTGGACACCGCCGACGTCTGAGGGACGGGTGCAGCCAGCCCAGATCGGCCTCGAACACGGAACCGGCCCGAAGGCGCTCGAGCGGCTGGCCGAGATCGGCGTCGGTTTGCCCGAGCAGTGGGTGATTCGTCAGGACCACGCCAAGCACGGGATCGTTGCAGAACTGCCGGTCGACGAAAACCCGAGCGTGGTGGTCACCTGGCTGATCGTTGCTGCGACAGTGCTACGAACGGTCGTCGACCCCGGTGAGCAATGGATCGCACTCGTGCACGAGCCGACTTGAGAAGCACATCAGCGGTTGGTGAGCCGGATGTCGACCTCAAGGTCGCTCAACAGGATCAGCGTCGGCAAAGTGGTGCCGACGATACTGAGGGACTGATCGCTCTCGAGACCAGAGCCCGGAGGTTTTCAGGGTTGGCACTCGCACGGGTGATCGCGAGTGTTGCGGGCTCATCGATCTCGAGCATGATCGCCGCATAGATCGACTCGCCATCGAGTTCTGCGACGTTGGCGCGGTTCTTGCACACACGAGACCGAAAGGCGGCTGCGGCTGGAGTCCTTCGTGCTGTTGAGCGCATCCATGGATCATCGCCTCGTTGGACCGAAATCGCCCGCGATTGGGATCGCTGGTCTCGTCGAGCGCGATCCAGAGAATGATGGCTGAGACCTATCCCCAGACGAACGAGAAAATGATCCGATCGCTCGAACTGACGTTCTCGATGAAGTCAGCAATCACACCGAATCGAGGGCGATGACGGCTTCGACGATCGAGTTGACGACCGCTTCTTCGTCGGCGTCGAAGAGCACGAGCGCATTGGCGGGCACCGCTTCCTCTCCGGCCCTGCCGGCGGGCCGCTCGTCGACAACGGTCATCCCACGGGTCAGCGTGCCTGTGAGTTCGACATCGACAGGGCGCACATCGCCTCGGAACAGCTCGGGGCGAACGACGGCCATCACGGCGCTGGCGTCGTGGATGGGGGCGCCGTCGCGGCCCGCGATCTCGTCGGCGCGCGTGACTGCGAAGTCGAGCAGAGCGGCAGCAAGCCCTGCCGCTGGTCCGCCTCCTGCGCGAAGTCGGTCTCGATCGGTGGGTCGCATCAGAACGCGATGGGTCACGTCGAGTCCAACCATCGTGGTCATCGGGAAATCCCGAAAAACAATGGCAGCTGCTTCCGGGTCAGCCCAGACGTTGAACTCGGCCACCGACGTGACGTTTCCGACGTGGGCGCCACCGCCCATGATCGTGAACCCTCCGAGCCGGCTCGGGAGATCGGGGTCGGCCCGCAACGCCAGCGCAATGTTGGTCAGAGGACCAACGGCGACGAGATGAAGGTTGTCGACGGTGCGGGCCGTGTCGCAGATGAACCCAACGGCATCATCAGACGCAATCGAACGGGTGAGTTCGGGGAGTTCGACCGATCCGAGTCCTGTGGGTCCATGGACATACGCAGCATCGATCGTGGGAGCGATCAGCGGGCGGGCTGCACCGCGGTGGACCGGAATGTCGAGATTGGCTATCTGGGTGACGGCCAACGCGTTGTGTGTCGTGTGCTCGATGCCGACATTGCCGTTGACGGTGGTGATGCCGACAAGATCGGTCAGGTGTGCGGCAGCGAGGAGCGCGATGGCGTCGTCGAGTCCGGGGTCACAGTCGATCAGCATCGGGATCCGCTCCATGGCCGATGATGCTACGGCCTTCATCGTCGCGAGGATGCTCAGGCGAGGAGCTGCTCGACCTCGGTGGGGGTCGGCAGCGATGGTTGGGCACCGGGGCGCAGGGTGGTGGCTGCGCCGACCCGGATCGCCCACCGAGCCGCGTCGATCAGCGATTCGCCGCGCACCAGCGCATCGGCGAGGGCACCGCAGAACGAATCGCCAGCGGCGGTGGTGTCGACAGGTGTGACCGATGGTGCAGAGACGTGGGTGACTGCGCCCCTGTCGACAACGAGCGCACCGTCTGCGCCGAGCGTTACTACGACCGCTTGTGAGGGCAAGGTCGTCGCAAGGGTTGTAGCGATCTCGGCGGTGATTGGGCCATCGTGACCGGTGAGCGTTGCGAGCTCGGTTTGGTTGGGCACGAGTATGTCGACCCGAGCGAGCAGGCCTTCCGGCAACGGTTCTGCAGGCGCCGGCGCGGGGTTGAGGATCACGATCCCGTGGGCAGCGTGGGCAGCAGCAGTCACCGCATCGAGGGGGATCTCGAGCTGTAGCAATGTCACCGCAGCATTCCGGAGCATGTCAGCGGCTGCTTCGATGTCCGTGGGGGTGACACGAGCGTTCGCCCCCGGGCTCACCACGATTGCATTGTCGCCGTCAGATCCGACGGAGATCAGCGCCACGCCATTCGGGACGTCTTCGGTGGTGATCATTTGGGTCGTGTCGACACCGTCGGCGTTGAGCGCTGCCCGGAGTATCTCGCCGCCCTCATCTGCTCCGAGCCTGCCGACCATGGCGACGTCACGCCCCAACCGGGCGGCGGCAACAGCCTGATTTGCGCCTTTCCCTCCGGGGATCCGGCGGAGATCGCCGCCCATGACGGTCTCGCCGACCGCAGGGACTCGGTCGACCTCCACCACGAGGTCGAGGTTGGCGCTCCCGACAACGACGATCTCGGCGGCCATCAGGTGTGGCGCCGCGTCAGCGGACGACGCCTTCTTCGATCTGGTGCAGCCGTTTCACGGCGCCTACGAGAATCTTCTTGGCGAGTGCGGGGTTCCCGTCGAGCAGCGAGGAGAACTCACGCCGGTTCAGGACTTCCACGACGAGGTCGGTCTCGGCGGTCACCGTCGCGGTCCTGGGTACGCCGGCGACGACGGCGAGCTCACCGAAGAAGTCGCCTGGGCCGAGGTTGGCGATCAGCCGACCGTTGCGTCGTACCGATGCCTCGCCCTCGCGGATGATCATGAACTCCCGGCCAACGGCGCCCTGGGTGGTGAGATCGCGACCGGCCTTGGGGGTCACGGTGGTCATGAAGGACGCGAGCTTTTTGAGTTCCTTGCGGTTGAGCTCGGAGAACAGTTCGATCTGGGCGAGACGGTCGAGCACTGACACGTCCGGCGTTTTATCAGAAAACTGCGACAGGGCTCACGGGGGCACCGCAGCCGCCAACGAACGGCTCGGGGTTGGCTGCGAGGAAGAACTCGTACCGATTCTCGTCAGCACATGTCATGGAGAGCGCCTCGAGGTCCCAGATCTGACCGGTGGTCAGCCCCATGTCGACGATCGCAAGACAGTGCACGGCCAACATGTTCTCGGGTTCGGGACCCGGGAAGACCTCGAAGGTCATGACATCGTCGGCAACGGCTGCGATGTCGTTTCGGTGAAACCAGCGGCACGCGTCGATCCCTGGGCCCGGGTTCGACGCATCGCCTTCGGGACCCATGATGTAGGCGAGCCCGCCTCCTTGGTGAAACGAACGGATTCGACCACTGCGGATCAGCACGATGTCACCGGAGCGGATCTCGACACCAGCCCATTCGGCTGTCTCATCAAGTTCGTCCTCGGTGATCTCATGGCCGCCTGGAAGCTGGTCGACGCCGTGCATCGCTGCGACGTCGAGGAGAACCCCGCGTCCGACGAGTGTTCGAACATTCTCGATCCCGAGCACGGTCGAGCCGCCAAGTGCGGTGACGGTGTCGGCAGGGACTCCGTTGTACAGGTGGTGGTCGTAGCTGACGTGACCCAACGCGTCCCAGTGGGTGCCTGCCTGCAGGCCCATCACGACATGGTCATCGTTGAAGTGCGGAACCATGGCGTTGCCGTCGAGATCGCCGAGATCAGCATTGTTGAGATAGTTCATGCTGCGCAGCGGATTAATTCGGCCCGGGACCGACCCGATCTGCGGACCGTTGGGAGAGAGGTCGATCGCACACGACACCCGACGGCCACTACGGATCGTGGCTGCACCGGCGGCGACAGCTTCATCGGTCAGAAGATTCAGGGTGCCAAGGCGGTCATCGGCTCCCCATCGACCCCAGTTGCGGACCTCCGCAGCGACTGCATGGAAGTGATCGTTGAACGACATGAGCTGAAGCCTGACAGGGTGGTACTCCGGTGTCGATCCGGACTCAGTAGCCCGCTTCGATGTCGACCACACCGTTGAGCGGCTCACCGGCTCGCCAGCGCAGGTAGTTGGTTTGGAATGTCGAGATGATCTCGTCGAAGGCTCCCGGTCCGGCCCAACTCGTGTGGGGTGTGAGGAAGACCTGCGGGTGTTCGTACAGCCAGTGGCCGGCTGGCAGCGGTTCAGGATCACACACGTCGAGCGACGCCGTGCCGATCCGGCCGTCGTCAAGGGCCCGACGGAGCGCCCCCTGGTCGACGAGGGTTCCACGGGCGATGTTGACGAAGTGCACCCCGGGCTTGACCAGGCCGAGCAGCTCGTCGTCGAACAGCCCTGTGGTTTCCGCTGTTGCGGGAGCGGCGACGACGAGGTGGTCCGCCTCGCTGATGACCGAGGACAAATCGTTGACGATCGTCATTCCGGCGACTGGCGCGGCTGTGCCTCGACGACGGACCCCGATCACTCGCATGTCGAGCCCGAGCGAAAGTCGAGCGACCTCCGCCCCGATGCCGCCGGTGCCAAAGATCACCACAGTCTTGCCGCGCAAACTCGAGATCCCGATCGAGGGGGAGTGCCAGTCGGTGGGAGGCGCATCAAGTGGAGCGGTCCGAACGACCTTTGCGACGGCGAGCATTTGGGCGAACACCCACTCGCCGATCATGTTGCCGCTGATACCCCGTGAGCAGGTCAGGATCTGGCCCCGCAGTGCGTCGAAGGGAAAGCTGTCGACACCGGTGCCAAGCGTGTGAACCCACTTCGGACTCCGGGCGAGCAATTCTCCGAGATTCGGCCCGCCGTCAGTTCGAGTGAAGACGACCTCGCCGTCGATGTCGGCAGGGACCGGGCCGTTGCGGTCGCAGTCGACGATGCGGATGCCGGGCCACGTCGCAACCTTCTTTGGAAACAGAAAACCGGAGTGGTTGACGACGGTGGTGATGGTCTCTGCGGGCATGGTGGAACGGTACCGCCCGACCTGCCGAGGCTCTGTTTTCGGTCTAGCTTGACGACAGGGAGCTGTGGGTATGGAAATGGTGTACATCTTTTGCCTCGCTGTAGGTGCGCCGTTGTTGCTCTGGTTCGCGTTCGCTGGCGATGCAGGTGCGGATGGCCCGGGAGCCGACGCCAGTGATAGTGGTCCGTTTTCGGTCATCTCGCTGTCGTCGGTTGCGTTTGTGCTGGCGTTCTTCGGATTGTCGGGGGTGATCGGCAGTGCCACCGCCACGGCTGCAGTGTTGGTGTTCGTCTTCGCTGTGGTGGTCGGCGTGGTCGCCGGCGCGATAAACACTGCGGCGTTCTCGTGGTTGCGTAGACATTCGAATTCGTCCGATGTTGCCGACAGTGAACTCGAGGGAAGCATCGCAGACGTCGCCCTGCCGATCAGTTCTGACCAGCGTGGCAAGATCATCGTGAGCAAAGCTGGCGCGCGTGAACAGATGACAGCGGCGCCTGCCGATGGCTCAGTGATCGAACCGGGTCAACGGGTCGTTATCGTCCGCGTTGACCGAGGAGTGGCGTTGGTCGCCCCGCTCGGCCCCGACCTCGAACTCGAGTAGCCCCCAACTCGAAGAGAAAGAGAGAACCCATATGTCCACCGTGCTCATTACCGGCGGTTTGCTCGCACTGGTCGTGATCTTCATGGTCTTGATCGTGAGTTCGCTGATCATCATCTGTCCACCGAACCGAGTGGCGGTGATCTCTGGTCGCACGCGCACGCTTTCCGACGGACGCACCGTCGGCTATCGGATCCTCAGGGGTGGCCGCACCATTCGTATTCCGATTATCGAGAAGGTCTCGTGGATGGACCTCAACACGATCCCGCTCGAAGTGTCCGTTTCGAACGCGTACTCGCGCGGCGCCATTCCGCTCAACGTCCAGGGAATCGCCAACGTCAAGGTGTCGAGCGCCGAAGGCCTCCTCGAGAACGCAGCCGAGCGTTTCCTCGATCGGCCGACCGAACAGATCGGTCAGATCGCAAAAGAGACCCTCGAAGCGAACCTACGCGGGGTGCTTGCGACCATGTCGCCCGAGGAAGTGAACGAAGACCGGCTCAAGTTTTCCCAGCAACTGATCAACGAGGCCGATGACGACATCAAAACACTCGGCCTCGAACTCGACGTCATGAAGATCCAGAACGTCACCGATGACAACCAATATCTCGACTCGGTCGGCCGCCGCCTCACCGCGGATGTCGTCAAGCAAGCTCGGGTGGCCGAGGCTGAGCGTATGGCGGAGGCCGAGAAAGCAGAGGCATCCGCCCGGGAGCAAGCACAGATCGCTGCGGTGCAGGCCGACAAGAACATCGTCGAGGAGCAGAACCAGCTCAGAGTCCGTACCGCCGAACTCGACGCAGTCGCTCGTGCCAGAGAAGCCGAGGCCACCGTTGCCGGTGAGGTCGCTCGTGCCACCGCAGAGCAGGAACTTGAGCAGCAGCGAATTGAACTCGAGCGCCGTCGCCTCGAAGCCGACGTCGTGATGCCGGCACGGGCGAACCTCGAAGCCAAGCAGCTCGATGCGCAGGCCGAGGCAGCAAGGATCATCGAAGATGGAAAGGCACAAGTCGAGGTATTCCGGCGTTTGACCGAGCAGTACCAAGCCGCAGGCGATGACGGTCAACGCATCTTCGTGTTGAACATGCTTCCCGACCTCGTGGACAAGATCGTGTCCACGGTCAACAACGTCGATATCGATCGCGTGGCAGTCATCGACACTGGTGGCGGTAATGGCCGGGGGGGGATTCCCGGGCTCATGAGTCAGCTTCCCGCCGCTGTCGTGTCTTTGTCGGAACAGATTGATGCCGCGACCGGTGTCGACATCCTCAAGTCGATGCGCGACGAGACGTCCGGGGCGATCGAAGGTGCGATCAGCGGTTCGGATCTTCCGCCGCCGCCACCTGCACCCGAACACTGAGGGCCGGCGTCCCAGCATCTGAGCGCAGCCGCGGTCGAGCATTTCGGTTCGAGCCCAGCTGGTGCTCGGCTCCGGAGCCCGATCGCGATTCGCTTTCCACTCGGCTCGTGCTCCACACTCAGACCATGGCCACGACCTCCACCACCCGGAGTCAAGGAAAGAACGAGCGCCGGATTCGGGTGCTCGAGACTGCGATGCGTATGGCGGGTGAAGGCGGCTACGACGCGGTTCAGATGCGGGCGGTTGCCGAACAGTCCGGTGTTGCAATCGGCACGATCTATCGCTATTTCTCTGGCAAAGATGAACTGCTCATTGCAGGGCTCGCCGGTTGGCTCCGTCACAGCCGCCGGCGGATCGAAGCTGCTGGCGTTCCTGGTGACACGCCCGCCGAGCGCCTCATCGGTCTGCTCGAGAAGTCGGCGGCGGGCACCCAACAGCGTCCAGTGCTGATGGGCGCACTCGTCACTGCACTGGGCACCACCTCGCCCGCCGCTGCGCCCTACAAGCTCGATGTGGAACAGGAGTGGCGGGCGCTCGTCGTCAGCGCGCTGGGACCATCACCGGACATCGACGCCGAGGGTGTCGCCCGCGTCATCCACCATGTCTGGTCGAGCGCACTGTTCCGTTGGGTAGGAGGGGTCGCCCCCGATGGGTCGCTCACCCACGAACTCACCAACGCAGCGAGGCTTCTCGTCGGTGTTCCCGTTCGGGGCTGAGCGGGGTTTCAGGCTCGGCTGAGCGTCTGGTCGAACGCGGCAGCTTCGCGTGGCTCGGAGAAGTAGAAGCCGAGGGCCTGGTCACAGCCGAGCTCCTCGAGTACTTCGAGTTGCCCCTTGGATTCGACACCCTCGGCGATCACAATCAGCCCGAGCGCGTGGGCGAGATCGATGATCGCCGAGACGATCACGGCGGCGTCTGGCTCGATGCCGAGACCCTGAACGAAGTAGCGATCGATCTTGAGAACGTCTAGTGGAAGCCGGTGCAGGTACTCGAATTGGCTCCAGCCGGTTCCGAAGTCATCGATGCCGAGGCTGATGCCGATGCGTCGGAGTTCATCGAGTTGCCGGGTCGCCGAGTCGCCGTCTCCCATCAGCACTGACTCGGTGATTTCCATGCAGATCTCATCGGTAGTGATCCCCGCTCGGGAAACCGACTCCTCGACAAAACCAAGCAGATCGGGGTCCTCGAGTTGACGGGCAGAGAGATTGACCCAGATCCGCACGGGTTCTTCGTCGGGGCTGCGGTGGACCCGCCAACGCCCGGCCTGGAGACACGCTTCAGCGATGACCCAACGCCCGAGCTCGACGATCAGGCCGGTTTCCTCGGCGAGCGGGATGAAGTCGTTCGGCGGGATCAGTCGGCCGTCGGGCGCCTGCCAGCGGACGAGTGCTTCGAACCCGACGATCAGGCCCGACTCGAGATCGAGTTCTGGCTGATAGTGGAGGCGGAGTTCACCGTTCGCGATCGCTCGTCGGAGGGCAGCCTCGGTGTCGTGGCGTTCGAGGTCGATGCTGTGTTCGACCTCGTCGTGGATGACGTAACGGCCGCGACCGTTGTGCTTGGCCTCGTACATCGCAGTTTCGGCCTGCTCGATAACGGTGTTGGAGTCGGCATCGCCGGAGGTGGTTGCGATGCCGATCGATGCGCTGAGCCGGACCTCCCGGCCTTCGAGCATGAAGTCACGCTCGAAGGCCTCGAGGATCCGCCGTGCGACGATCGAGGCACCCTGCACGCCGTCAGAACCGGTGCAGAGCATGACGAACTCGTCGCTCTTGATCCGAGCGATCGTGTCGCCGGGTCGGACGATGGCGATCAATCGCTCCGCTACTTTGGTGAGCGCCCGGTCGCCCGCATGGTGTCCGAGTGTGTCGTTGAGGGTCTTGAAGCCGTCGAGGTCGATGAACAAAACGCCGATCGGCTGGTCGGTGCGGCTCGCTGCGGCAAACGCCTGGCTCATGCGGTCGAGGAGCAGCGCCTTGTTGGGCAGGCCGGTGAGCTCGTCGTGGAACGCTTGTTTGAGGAGTTGTTGCTCGGTTTCTCGTTGCTCGGTGATGTCTCGGCTTGAAGACTGGAGTTGGTGAAGTTCGCCTTCGGTGTTTTGGATCGGCGTGATCACAGTTTCGAACCATCGAGCGCCGCCGTTGCGGTGCTGCAGCCGGTGACGGAATCGGATCGGTTCGGCCCCGCGGCGGGCAACGTCTTGGAGCGCACCGACCAGCGCAGCGCGGGTTTCTGCGTGTGCCAAGTCGACCGGATGAGTGCCGACCAGCGCACCGGGTTCAAGATCGAGAAGGCGACGCACCGACGGCGAGAGGTAGGTGAAGGTCCCGTCGGTCTCGTGCAGACAGACCAAGTCGGATGTGTACTCTGCGACGGCTTGGAAGATGCCTTCGGCGGCGGCCAGGCGTTGAGTGGTCTCGGCGAGGATCGCCTCGGTCTGGTCTCGGTCACCGAGGCGCTGGAGTCGGGCAACCAGCAGCACGGTCTCGTCGTCGACGGTGACCGGGGTGATCGAGAGGCGGACCGGACCGGCGTCGTTGATGGTGTCGAGGGTCCGCGAGCCGACACGACCCTTTGAGCCGGCCTCGATGAGCGGCGTCAGCACGCCGGCGGCGTCAGGGAGATCCCAGGCGTCGATCGCCCAGACTGGACGGCCCCGCACCTCGGCACGCTCGATGTCGAGACCAGCGGTTGCGTCGTTGCCATCAAGGATCGTGCCGTCGATATCGAGCAAGAGGACAGGGGACTCGAACTGTGACACCGCAATCCGCATCTGCAGTTCGCGGGTGAGATCGTCGAGGGTCGGGTCGACGAGGGACGCAAGGTGGCCCAGCCCTTGCGATGGGCCGTCGTTGGCTCCGATCTCCAGCTCGCGGTGTGTCGGACTCACGAGGACAATTCCTGCTTCTGTAGGCGATCGAATTCGCACGGGAAAGCTAGTGGTGGTCTCTTACCTGCGGGTGGATAGGCCATTACTCCTTGTGGTCGAAATGGCCACCATCTGCGGTCAACGGCGCCGTTGCGCGGGGTGGAATCGGGACGGCTGAACCGACTCCACTACAGTCCGCGCCATGAGTGGACACCTCGAGGGAAAGAACATCGCGATCACCGGGGGTGGCGCCGGAATCGGGCGGGCCGTCGCCCTTGCGTGCGCCGATGAGGGCGCAAACGTCGTGGTGGCCGACTACGGCGTAGCGATGGATGGCAGCGACCCGTCGAGCGAGGTCGCCGATGCTGTTGCGGCCGAGATCGAGGCCAAGGGTGGCAGCGCCATTGCGATTGCCGGCGACATCTCGAAATTCGACATGGGCGAGCAGGTCATCGCCGCAGCGTGTGACACGTGGGGAACGATCGATGGCGTTGTCTGTCCGGCAGGCGTGTTGCGCGAGCGGATGCTGTTCAACATGGCCGAAGACGAGTGGGACCACGTGATCGCCGTGCACCTCAAGGGCCACTTCAACGTCTATCGGGCCGCCTTCAACCGGATGCGCAAGCAGGAAACCGGCGGTTCACTGGTCGGCTTCACCTCGGGGGCATTCACCGCATCGACCGCCCAGGCCAACTACTCGGCCGCGAAGGGCGGCATCGTCAGCCTCACCCGATCGGCGGCGCTCACCGCTGCCAGCATCCGTATGCGAGGTGGTCCAGCAATCAACGCCAACTGCATCGCGCCCGTCGCCAAGACTCGAATGAGCGAGAACGTTCCCTTCGCAATCGAGACCGGCGAACCCGAGGACATCGCGCCGATGGTGATCTATCTGATGAGCGATGCCGGCCGGGACGTCAACGCCCAGATCTACACCGTCGTAGGCGGTCGGATCAGCGTATGGAATCAGCCGATGGAGGTTCGCACGATGACAGCCGAAGGTGATCGCTGGTCCCCAGAGGACATCGCGGCCCGCTTCGACGAGATCGGTCAGGAACCGAACCCGTTCATCGACGACCTCGAACGCCGAATGGCCGAGATGGAACAGAACAAGAATGGCTGAGGTACCGACAACCCACAATCTGCTGGTCGGCAAGCGGGTCGTCATCACTGCAGCTGCCGGTACTGGCATCGGCTCAGCGGTGGCGGAACGCTGTCTCGAGGAGGGCGCCAGCGTATTCATCTCCGACATTCACGATCGCCGTCTCGAGGAGACCGCCGATCGCCTCGCCGAGACGACCGGAACGCGCCCGCACACGGCGTTGTGCAACGTCACCGTCGAGAATGATGTGCAGGCTCTGGTCACCTCGGCAGTCGGGGCTATGGGTGGCATCGACGTCCTGATGAACAATGCCGGACTCGGCGGTGACGTCGATCTGGTGGACATGACCGATGAGCAGTGGGCGGCCGTGCTCGGCGTCACGCTCGATGGCACGATGCGGTGCACGCGTGCTGTCCTGCGCCACATGATCGATGTCGGGATCAACGGCGCGATCGTCAACAACGCGTCCGTGGTCGGCTGGCGGGCTCAGGCCGGTCAGTGCCACTACGCGGCGGCGAAGGCGGGAGTGATGGCGCTCACCCGGTGCTCGGCGATCGAGGCTGCACAGCACGGCATCAACATCAACGCGGTCGCCCCGAGTATTGCGATGCATGCCTTCCTCGAGAAGGTGAGCGACGCCGACTTTCTCGAGGAACTCTCGAGCCGTGAGGCGTTCGGCCGCGCCGCCACGCCCCGCGAAGTCGCCAACGTGATGGTTTTCCTCGCGTCCGATCTCGCCTCGTACATGACCGGCGAGGTCGTGTCGGTCAGCTCACAGCACCCCTAGGGGTCAACGCAGGACCCAGACGGTCTTGGAGGAAAGGGTCGACGCGTCAGCAGTGGCGAGTTCGACCACCCCCTCGTCGTGGAGCTTTCGGAGATGCGAGAGCACCGACCGGGCTGCGGGCTTGTGAAGCTCCTTGCGGACCTCGGCGTAGAGCACCTTCACGATGTCGCGAGCCGACTTTGGGCCCTCTCGGAGCTGCCCGATGATGCCCGCCTCGCGGGCGATGCGGTGGTCGAACAGCGCCTGAACAAAGTTGTGGTGGTGCTCGACCGGGGCGCCGTGGGTTGGGTACAGCCGCTCGTCGTGGGGACGGTCGAGAAGCACGCGGAGCGAGTCGAGGTACGACGCAACGTCGCCGTCCGGCGGTGGAATGATGGTGGTCGACCAACCCATCACATGGTCACCAGAAAGAACAGAGTTCTCTTCGGCCAACGCGAAACAGAGGTGGTTGCTGATGTGGCCTGGCGTATGTAAAGCCTCGACCGTGTAGCCCGGTCCTTCAACGATGTCGCCGTGGCCCAACGTCGTGTCGGGATCGAAGTCGACGTCGGGCGCGTGCTTTCGCTGGAACTCCGGGTCATTCTCGATCTGGGGTTCATGAGGTGCAGACGAGGCCTCGGAATCTTCCATCTCGGCCCCGTGCATCTCGTCGTCGTCCTCGCCTTCACCCACTGAGCCCTCGGGATGTTCTCCGAAGCCGAGGATCGGCGCCCCCGTCGCCTCGTGCAGAGCGTGTGCCGCAGGGGAGTGGTCGCCATGGGTGTGGGTGATGAGGATGTGGCGAACCGTCTCACCGTCGAGCGCTTGCAGCAACGCCTGGACATGGTCGTTGTCGCGGGGGCCCGGATCGACCACTGCCACGTCGCCTCGGCCGATGACGTAGGTGCCGGTGCCGTGAAAAGTGAACTTCGAGGGGTTCTTGCAGACAAGTCGGCGCAACAGTGGCGACACCTCCACCATCTCGCCGTACCTGGGCTCGAAATCGATGACAAATTGTGGTCCGGCCATGGTCAGCCCTCCTCGGAAGGGGGAGCTTGGCGCATGGCGGTGCGGATCCGCCAGGCAATGAAGCTCACGCCACCGACCAGACCGAAGAACAACACGAACTGCAGCACGCCACCACGGTCGCCGGAATGGGTCGGGTCGGGGCCCGGGTCGGGCGACCCGATGATGCGGCCGGCGTCGTCGAGGTAGTCGGGATCGGTGACCTGGGCGAGGTCGGTGAGCGCGCCGACGAGAACAGCGATCATGTTGACGTTGCCTCGCCAGTTGCTGCGTCGAGGTAGGCGGCTCCTTCGCCGCCACCATCGATTGGAACGGTGCAACCGGTCATCCATCGGGCCAGCGGCGACACACAGAAGAGCACGACGTCGGCCACGTCGGCGGGTTCCCCCATCCGCTTCATCGGGAGGATCGCGCCGATCGCGTCGATGCCATCCTGGTCGCCGTAGAACAGGTGGGCGTCGTCGGTGACGATCATGCCAACGACGGGTGCCAGGACCCGGATCTTGGGACCCCACTCATGCGCGAGGGTTTGGGTCATGTTGATGAGCCCGGCCTTGGCGGCCCCGTATGCGACTCCCTTCGGGTTGGCTCGCTGCCCGGAGACCGACGCAATGTTGATGATCACGCCACCATCGGTTTGGGTCTGCATCGTGTCGTGAACGGCTTGGCTGAACATGAGTGGAGCGAGCAGATTGAGCTCGATGATCTTCTCGTTGAAGCGGGGTGACACGGTTGCACTTTCGGCGGGTGGCGCCCCTCCCGCGTTATTCACGAGGATGTCGATGCGGCCGGTACGGTCAAGTGTCGAACGCACGACTGCGGCGATCTGTTCGGCATCGCGTACGTCAGCCGCGACGAACTCGGCGACGCGATCGGCTGACCGAACCGGCTCAAGCGGTTCGTTGCGAGCACAGACGACGACATCGGCGCCGTGATCGAGCAGCCGCGTTGCGATCTCGCGGCCGAGACCCTTGGTACCGCCGGTGACGATGGCGGTCTTTGCGGTCAGATCGAAGGGGTCGCCCATTCGGGTGAGAGTACAAGGGACTGCTACCGTCCGGGGCCGTACCTGACGGGCCGTCAGGTTTGAGAGAGGAAGAGCGAGCGTGTCCGACAAGCGGATGACCGAAGATGAGGTCGTCGCTGAACTTGAAAGCGGAATGACCATTGGGATCGGCGGCTGGGGATCTCGACGCAAGCCCATGTCGCTCGTACGAGCGCTTCTCCGAAGTGATCTCACCGACCTGCATGTCGTCAGTTACGGCGGTCCCGACGTCGGTATTTTGACCGCCGCCGGAAAGTGTCGAAAAGTCACCTACGGCTTCGTATCACTTGATTCGATCCCGCTCGAACCGCACTTCCGAAGTGTGCGGCAGGGTGGTCTGCTGCCGGAGTTTATGGAACTCGACGAGGGCGCGTTCTACCTCGGACTCATGGCCGCTGCGCACCGGGTCCCGTTCTACCCGACCCGCGCCGGGCTGGGTTCGTCCATGCTGGCGAACAACCCCGAACTCCGAACCGTGGTGTCGCCCTATGACGATGGGGAAGAACTCGTGGCCATCCCGGCGTTCGAGATGGACGCCGTGCTGATCCACATGAACCGAGCCGATCAAAAGGGCAACGGCCAGTTCCTCGGTCCCGACATCTACTTCGACGACCTCTTCGCGATGGCTGGAGAGAAGACCTACCTCTCGGCGGAGCGGATCATCCCCACCGACGACTTCTTGAAGGAAGGTCCCGTTCACACGCTTCGCGTCCCGCGCACACACGTCGACGGTGTGGTTGAAGCGCCGATGGGTGCCCACTTCACCGAATGTCCGCCCGATTATGGGCGTGACGAGGCGTTCCAGAAGGAATACGCCGCAACGGCAAAGGATCCCGAACATTGGGCACGGTTCCGAGCTGACTGGCTCGAACTTGAGTCGCACGAGGCCTATCGCGCCAAGCTTGACGAAAAGAGTGCGTCATGAGCACGGTCGGTGACGAACTCGAGGGTGGCGCGACGCTCGACGAGATCTGTGTGGTCGCCTTGGCCGAGGCATTTCGAGGAGACGGCGAGACGCTCTGCAACCCGATGGGGCCGGTGCCCGTCATCGCCGGTCGGCTCGCCCGAGCCACATTCGAGCCTGACCTCATGCTCACCGACACGATCGCCTACGCCATCGAAGGCAACCTGCCGCTCGGCGCCGATCCGTCGGGCGCGACGATCGAGGCGTACCTGCCCTTCCGGTCGATCTTCGATCAGGTCTGGTCGGGTAAGCGCCATGTCGTCATGGGTGCACCGCAGATCGACCGGCACGGTAACCAGAACTTCGCCGCGATCGGAGACGACTACTCGCATCCGAAGGTGCAATTGCTCGGCATGCGCGGAGCGCCCGGCAACCTGATCAATCATGCGACCACCTACTGGATCCCCACCCAGGCACGCTCGTTCGTCGAGTCGGTCGATGTCGTCAGCGGCCCTGGCTACGACGCAATCGCACGGTTGCCCGAACCGAGTCGTCGGTTCCATGAGATCCGCCGAGTTGTCACCGACCTGGGTGCCTACGACTTTGAGACCGAGAACGGCACGATGCGCGTTCGTTCCCTGCACCCGGGGGTGACCCTCGAGCAAGCACAGGCGGCCTCGGCGTTCGAACTCGCCGTCACCGGTGACGTCCCCGTGAGTCGCCTACCCACGGCGGAGGAACTCCACCTCATCCGCAAGGTGTTCGACCCCAGCGGTGTTCGCAAGGCGGAGTTCCGCTGATGGACCTTGAGTTGTCACAGCGCCAAGTCGAGTTCCGTGACGAAATACGAACCTGGTTGACGGAGCACCACCCGGGTCGCATTGCGTCGATGGACACGCCGGATGGCTTTGAAGCGCATCGCGAGTGGGAGAAGGTTCTCTTCGACGCCGGCTGGTCTGTTCCGGCGTGGCCGGTGGCCTACGGGGGCCGTGACTGCGATCTCATCGAGTGGCTCATCTACGAGGAGGAGTACTGGCTGTCGGGTGTTCCCGGCCGGGTCAGCGCAAACGGCGTGAGCCTGCTCGCTCCCACCATCTTCAACTTCGGATCCCGGCAACAGCAGGACCACTTCCTACCGAAGATGGCGTCGGGTGAACACATTTGGGCCCAGGGCTGGAGTGAGCCCGAGGCCGGCAGTGACCTCGCAGGGATCAAGACCAAAGCGATCCGCGATGGAGACGACTTCGTGCTCAACGGCCAGAAGACCTGGTGTAGCCGCGGTGCTTACGCCGACTGGATCTTCTGCATCGTTCGCACCGACCCTGATGCCGAACGCCATCGCGGGCTCACCTACCTGCTCGTTCCGGCCGACAGTCCGGGCCTCGAGCGACGGCCGATCAACCGCCTCGACGGCGAGCCGAGCTTCGCCGAGCTTTTCTTCGACGACTGCCGTGTCTCTGCTGACCACGTGCTTGGCGAGGAAGGTCAGGGGTGGGGCGTGGCGATGGCCGCCGCGGGATCGGAGCGTGGGCTCAGTCTCCGAAGCCCGGGCCGTTTCATGGCGGCGGCTGAGCGCCTTACCGAATTGGCGCGATCAATCCGGGCCGACGGCTCGATCGACGTGCGACTGCGCGATGAAGTTGTCGACGCATGGATTCGGGCGCAGGCCTATCGCTGGCAGACCTACCAGCTCGCGGCTGGGCTGATGGGTGGCGACGAGATCGGCTCGGAGGCGAGCCTGGGCAAGGTGTTCTGGTCCGAGCTCGATGTCGAACTCCACGCCACCGCGCTCCGCCTCCTTGGCGACCGAGCCGAAATCGTCGACGACAACGACTGGCTCGACGGTTACCTCTTCGCACTCTCGGGGCCGATCTACGCCGGAACCAACGAGATCCAACGCAACATCATCGCCGAGCGGGTGCTTGGACTGCCGAGGCGCGGATAGTCGTGCGATTTGAATTCACCGACGAACACGACATGTTCCGCAACACCGTCCGGGACCTCTTCGCCGACCGCTGCCCCCCCGATGCGGTACGGGCCAGCTGGGAAACCACTGACGCACGAGTGCCCGATCTCTGGGGGGCGCTCGCAGAGATCGGCGTCCTCGCTGCGCTTGCGCCGGAAGAGGCTGGAGGACTCGGTATGGATGAAGTCGCTTTCGTTCGGATCCTCGAGGAAGTCGGTTACGCCGCCGTTCCCGAACCGCTCATGGAGCACGCTTTCGTCGCGATTCCGGCACTTGCCGAGGCTCGCAGCGATGCGCTCGACTCGGCCATCGCAGGTTCGACCACCATCACGATCGACATCGACGGCAGCGGCACCGTTGCGTCTGCTGCGATCGCCGACGCGATCGTGACTCGAGTCGACGATGGTCTTGCGTTCACCACCCAATACGACACGACTGCGTTGACGACCATCGACCAGTCGCGCCGCCTCGCCGCCGTGAAGGGTGGGGTTACCGTGGGGCTCGATGGGGCCGATGCGGCCCTGGCCTACGACCGGGCGGTGCTCGGCGCGGCGGCGCAATGCATCGGTATCGCGCGGCGTCTGCTCGATGCCACCGTTGCCTACGTCGGCGATCGCCAGCAGTTCGGAAAGCCTGTCGGCTCCTACCAGGCGGTCAAGCACCACCTGGCCGATGTGCGCATCGCAGTCGAGTTCGCCGCACCGCTGGTGTATCGAGCGGCGTGGTCGGTGGCCCACCCCGAGACCCACGAGCCGCTCGCGCGGGCTCGAGACGTGTCGATGGCGAAGGCCCAAGCATCCGATGCTGTCGATCTCGCTGCCCGCAAGGCGCTGCAGTGCCACGGAGCCATCGGCTACACGTTCGAGTACGACCTGCAATTGTGGCTCAAGCGGGCATGGGCGTTGTCTGCGGCCTACGGCGATGCACGACGTCATCGGGACCGGGTCGCAACCGCCATCGGTTTGGCCTGACGTTTCGGCAAGGCGAATCGGACGTGTCTGGCATGTTCTGGCGGCGTACGCTCCGCTCGTGCCCGAGGACACCCCATCCCCGTCGATCGATGCCGCGAAGCGGGTGGTGATCGTGATGGCCATGGAAGCCGAAGCGGCGCCCCTGCGCCGGGCGCTGGGTGCTGCGGCGATCGCAAAGCCCGGGTGGGCGGCGAGGCTCCCAGTCCGGCTCGCAGCGGTCGAAGGGTTCGGGCGTCCCGACGTCATCTTGGCGGTGAACGGCATCGACCCGGACTGCAATGTCGATTGCATCGGGTCGACTGCAGCTGCACTCACCACCCAGGTTGGATTGGCGTCGGCCGCCGAGCGTTGGGGCGCTCGTCCCGATGTTCTTCTCTCGGTCGGAACGGCGGGCGGGTGGAGTCGAGCCGGCGCTTCGATCGGCGATGTGTATCTGGCTTGGGACCGGTTCGTGTGCCACGACCGGCGCATCGATTTGCCTGGCTTCGACGAGTTTGGTCGGGGCGATCACCCGGCAGCCGATCTCCGCTCGCATGCCGACGCATTGGGCTGCAGGGTCGGCGTAGTCACGACGGGCGACTCGCTCGATGAATCGGCTGACGACGCCGCGCGGATCCTCGCGAGCGGCGCTGAGGTGAAGGAGATGGAAGCCGCTGCCGTCGCATGGGTCTGTCGGCTCCACGATGTGCCGTGTGGGGCGGTGAAGGCAATCACCGACCTTGTCGACTCGCCCGTTGCCACGGCGGAGCAGTTCAGTGAACACTTGGCCACCGCTGCAGACTCACTGCGGGTCACGACCCTCGCCCTTCTCACCCGACTGGCGGGGAGTGCTGCCTGATGGCTTCCGACGACGATCTCGCCGACGAACTCCGCGCCCTGGCGCTTCGGCTGCATGAGGTCCACGCCGACGCTGATCGGCGCGCTGCGGCCTATGACCACCTCCGTGTCGCCCACGAATTGCTCTCGGTTGGTGAGCGTCGGCTGCGCTGGTATGAAGAACACACCGATGCCGAGGGTCGACGGGCTCGCAATCGTGACCTGTCGGCGTGGTCCGGCCACCTAAATGTGGTGGCACCTCCGATGCGGCTCGAGGTGGGGGAGCGCAACGGGCAGCCGGCGATGCTCGGCCATGTTCGGCTGTCGCGCCTGCGAGAAGGTCCACCCGGCAGTGGTCACGGTGGTGTGATCGCCGGTCTGTTCGACGAGGTCATGGGCGCCGCCCAGCGTCTCGGTGGTGGTGAAGGGGGTATGACCGGTCGCCTCACCGTTCACTATCGCAAACCGACACCACTCGAGACTGATCTGCTGTTTCGCGCCTGGATCCACGACGAACGACCGACTCGGCTGATCATCCGGGCCGAGACGGTCCTGGCTGCGTCGCTGGCTGATGCCCCCGAGGTCACGGCGAACGCAGACGGCTTCTTCGTCAGGCGTCGACGATGAGTCCCATCGGTCGTCCTCGGATCACCATGGTCTGCACGGGAAATGCTGCCCGTTCGGTTATGGCTGCGTTGTTGTTGCGCGACCGTCTGGGTGACGACAGCCCGTGGGAGGTCGCAAGCGCAGGAACACTCGTGATCCCTGATCAGCCGATGAGTGTCCGGACGCGAGCCGCGCTTGCTCGTCATGGTCTCGAGGATCCGTACCACCGCTCGCGCCAGGTGTCGATCGATGACGTCGATGCGAGTTCGCTGCTGCTGGTGATGGAGCCGTCGCACATCCATTGGATGCGACGTCGTCTTCCGGAGGCGTTGCCCATCGCTGGGATGCTTCGCAAGGTCGTTCGTGACTTGCCTGGCCTACCCGGTTCGACGCTCGACGAACGAGTCGAAGCGCTCGGACTCGTCAACCATGAGGTCGAGCCCTGGGAGGAAATCATCGATCCCGGATCGGGCCAGCAAGAAGCCTTCGACGTCTGTATCGACGACCTCGCCTTGCTCATGGACCAGTTGGTGGACATCCTGCGCGGACTCGACGGGTGAGCGGGCACCGTCGAGAAGGGTTCGTTCTCGCAACAGCGACCGGGATCGTCGGCATCACCTTCGGCGTGCTCGCCGACGCCGCCGGTCTCACGCCTCCCCAGGTCATCGTGATGTCTGCGCTCGTGTTCACCGGGGCATCGCAGCTGGCTGCGGTATCAGTCGTGGCCTCTGGTGGTTCCGAAGGTGCTGCGGTCGGATCGGCCCTGCTCCTCGCCGCTCGTAACGCACTCTATGGCCCGGTCGTGGCGCGGCTCCTTCCCGCTTCGTGGTTACCGAAGGCTGCCTCGGCCCAGTTCGTGATCGACGAGACGACTGCGATGGCGACGATCCAGGACAACGACGCAGACGCAGCTGATGCGTTCTGGTGGACTGCGATTTGGCTGTGGACACTCTGGAACGCCGGCTCGATCCTCGGTGTGTGGTTAGGCGCAGTGATCGGTGAGCCCGAGGTTTGGGGACTGGACGCTGCGTTCCCGGCTGCGTTCGTGGCGCTGCTTGCTCCACACCTGCGCCATCAGCCAGGTCGCGTTGCGGCCTTTGGTGGAGCCGCACTCGCCGTCGTTGCGACACCGATTGCGCCAGCCGGCGTACCGCTACTCGTTGCGGTCTTCGCCGTCGTGCCCGGTTGGGTGGTGTCCACCCGTGGCGCGACCGAGGCCGCCACGTGAGCTGGACCTCGATCGTCGTGCTCGTCGTCGGCGCCTATGGGTGCAAGGCATTTGGCGTGCTCGGTTTTGGAAAGATCACCGATGGCACGGCGGCCCGCTTCGAACCGTTCACGGCGTTGATCCCGGCGGCGCTCTTCGCTGCGCTGATCGCCGTGCAGACGATGGCGGGTGACGAAACCTTGGTCGTTGACGCTCGTTTCGCTGGCGTGGCCGCTGGCGCCGTTGCTGTGTGGCGCCGAGCGCCGTTCATCGTCGTCATCTTCGTCGCCATGATCGTGACGGCCGCGGTCCGCTGGCAGACTTGGCTGTGATGCAGTCGCCCACACACATCACGGTCCAAGGAGGCGGCCCCTTGGAGGGTTTGGTCCCGGTCGGAGGCGCCAAGAACTCGGTGCTCAAGCTGATGGCGGCAACCCTCCTCGCTGAGGGTCGCTACGTGTTGTCGAACGTGCCGCGCATCACCGACGTCGACTTGATGAGTGATCTGCTCCGTGCCACCGGCTGCACCGTCGCTCGTGACGGCCTGCTCCTCGTCATCGACGTACCGGCCGAGATCGAGCCGGTCGCTCCGTACGAGATCGTCGAACAGTTCCGCGCCTCGATCGTGGTCATGGGACCGATGCTCGCCCGCTGTGGCGAGGCCCGTGTCGCCCTACCCGGCGGAGACGACTTCGGTCCTCGGCCGATCGACATGCATGTCCGTGGACTGCAGGAGCTCGGTGTCGAGTTCGAGACCGCCCACGGCTACATCCACGCCCGCGCCGGAAATCTCCAAGGCGCTCGTGTGCTGCTCGAGTTCCCGTCGGTGGGCGCCACCGAGAATCTTCTGATGGCGGCGGTGCGAGCCAAGGGCAGCACCGTCATCGACAACGCAGCCCGAGAACCGGAGATCGTCGACCTCTGTGAGCTGCTCAACAAGATGGGTGCGCGTATCGTTGGCGCCGGATCGTCGATGCTCACCGTCGAGGGCGTCGATTCGCCTGATTCCCTCCACTCGGCAAACCACACCGTCATCCCCGATCGGGTCGAGGCTGCCACCTATCTGTGCGCAGTTGGTATCACCGGCGGTGAGATAACGGTCGCCGGAGCTCGCCACGAGCACATGATCATGCTCTGTCAAAAGCTCGGCGAAATGGGGATGCGTATCTCGCACGACCCCGGGGGCATCTGGGCGCTGGCGAACCGCCGGTTGACCTCAGCGGACTGTCAGTCGCTTCCATACCCAGGGCTAGCTACTGATTTCAAGCCGTTCTTGGTCACGCTGCTGGCGTCGACCGCCGGGGTCGGGATCGTCACCGAGAACCTCTTCTCGGGACGGTTCCGTTATGTCGACGAACTCCGCCGGATGGGTGCCGACATCCGCACCGACTCCCATCACGCCATCATCCGTGGCGTCGACAAGCTTTCTGGCGCCCCCGTGCGCGCTCACGACATCCGGGCCGGTGCGGCGTTGGTGATTGCAGGTCTTGGAGCAGAAGGTGAAACGGTCGTGAGCGATGCCGAGCACATCGCTCGCGGCTACGACGACATTGCTGGCAAGCTCAACGGCATCGGCGGGAAAGTCTCGTATCGCTAGGCGATCGGTTCCTCGTCAGCCGGCTGATCCGACAGCGCAACAGCGCGTCGGCGTGCGACGGCAAGCAGGCCACCGAAGACCACCAGCGGCCCAGCGACGAGGAGGATCTCGTCCCACCCACCCTGGTGGGCCAGGAGCTCTACGACGAACACGGGGCCAAGGGTAGAGCCCAGTTGGGTCGAGGAACGCGACGGCGGTACCGTCGAGGGCATGGACCCTACCTACACCGAAGAGGCAGAGGCTTTCCGCGTCCGCATCAAGGACTTCCTCGACTCGAACCTGCCCGATGGATGGGCCGGCTACGGCGCCATGTCGGTCGACGAGGCGTACGAGTGGACTGCCGACTGGCGTCAGAAGCTTGCAGCCAACGGCTTGCTCGCACCGTCGTGGCCGACCGAGTACGGCGGGGGTGGCATGTCCGAACTCGAACAGGTGATCTTGGCCGAGGAGTTCGAACGTGCCGGTGCGCCCACCGGTGCTGCCAACGACGCATTCTCGATCCAGATGGTCGGCAACACGATCTTGCATTGGGGTACCGAGGAGCAGAAGCGCCACTTCTTGCCGCGGATCATCAGCGGTGAAGACGTCTGGTGCCAGGGCTACTCCGAGCCCGACGCCGGCTCCGACCTCGGAGGACTCGGCTGCAAGGCCGTACTCGACGGCGATGAGTGGGTCATCAACGGTCAAAAGATCTGGACGTCTGCCGGTCAGTATGCAAACTGGATCTTCGTGCTCTGCCGCACCGATCCCGATGCTCCGAAACATCGCGGCATCTCGTTCCTGCTCTGCCCGATGGAGCAGGACGGGGTCGAGGTCCGACCGATCCAGATGCTGTCGGGCGACCACGACTTCAACGAGACCTTCTTCTCCGACGCCCGCACTCACCGGGACAACGTGATCGGGGAGATCAACGGTGGCTGGGCCGTTGCGATGACGCTCCTCGGGTACGAACGCGGCGAATCGGCGGCCACCCAACCCCTCATGTTCAAGGCCGAGTGGGAGAAGCTCGCCGAAAAGGCCAAACAAACAGGCGCAAACGCCGATCCCGTCATGCGAGACCGTCTTGCGTCGGCCTACATCGAGGTCGAGATCATGCGCTACCTCGGGATGGGCACGCTCACCCGCTTCCTGGGCGGAGCCCAACCAGGCCCGGCCGAATCGACCTTCAAGCTCTACTGGAGTGAATACCACAAGCGCCTCACCGAGCTCGCCCTCGACGTGGTCGGGCCGGAGTCGATGCTTTCGGGTTCGACGGCGAAGAAGTCGTTCCATTCCGACGCCCCGGGTTCTCCAAACGACGCCGGCTCATGGGTTGGTGCGTTCTACAACGCTCGCGCAGGCACGATCTACGCTGGCACCAGCCAGGTCCAGCGAAACATCCTCGGCGAGATGGTGCTCGGGCTCCCCAAGGAGCCGAAGCCACAGGGCTGAGCGTCATGCGACATCCGTGGGTGTCGGTAGACCTTCGCCGAGCGGGACACCTGCCCTAGTCTCCGTCAGATGAGCGATGCACCCAGTCCGATGGTCCCGATGCACGGGCTTACCGAAGCGATGCACATCGGCGCAGACGAGGTGCCCTGGGTCTACGCCGGTGAGTTGGGTATCAAGGTGCTCCATGTCGACCTCAACCAAGGTCTGTGGGTGCTCATCAACCGATTCCCGCCCGGTTATCAGGTGCAGACCCACTACCACACGGGCGTTGTCTTCGCCTACACACTCTCCGGCTCCTGGGGATACGCCGAGTATCCGCAGTACGAAAACCGAGCGGGTTCGTATCTTTACGAACCCGCCCACTCGGTGCACACCCTCACCGTCCCCGCCGACAACGATGAGATCACCGAAGTGTGGTTCGCCATCTATGGTGCCAACGTCAACATCGACGCCGATGGCCAGGTCGTCGGAATCACTGACGCCCAGTCCATCCTGGGCGCCTACCGCACCCTGTGCGACGCGGCCGGTGAAGACCATTCGAAGGTCATCGTCGTGGGTGAACCTGCCTGAACGTCCAACGTCGTGAAGTCATACGACAGCGAGTTCCGGTATTCCACGGACCGCTGTGATTCAATTCCCGCAATTCAGAGGTCGGATCACCGGCGTCTGCCACCATCGAGGAACCGATATGGCACTTCGAATCAACGACATTGCCCCTGACTTCACGGCGAAGACGACCGAGGGTGAGCTGTCATTCCATGACTGGATCGGTGACGGTTGGGCGCTGCTGTTCAGCCACCCCAAGGACTTCACTCCCGTTTGCACGACCGAACTCGGCACCGTCGCCGGCATGCAGACCGACTTTGCTGCTCGTAACTGCAAGATCATTGGGATCAGTGTCGACGGTGTCGACGACCACAACGGCTGGGTCGCTGACATCGAGGCAGCGACGGGCAACACCGTCAGCTACCCGTTGATCGGCGATCCGACACTCGAGATCGTCAAGGCTTACGACATGCTTCCCGCCGATGCCGGTGAACGAGCCGATGGGCGAACTGCGGCCGAGAATGCCACCGCCCGAACCGTTTTCATCGTTGGCCCTGACAAGAAGGTGAAAGCACAGCTCACCTACCCGATGACAACGGGACGGAACTTCTTCGAGATCCTGCGACTCCTCGATTCCATCCAGCTGACTGCGGCCGAACAGGTGGCGACACCGGCGAACTGGAACCGTGGTGAAGATGTGATTGTCATTCCCTCGGTGTCCGACGACGAGGCCCGCGCCAAGCACGGCGAATTCACTGCGCCGCTGCCGTACCTACGTTTCGTCCCACACCCCGAGCGCGACTGACCCGAGCTCGTGACCCTGTGCTTGACACCGCAGTGTCACAAGCTCGGGCTACGTTCGCTTCGTGCCTGCGAAGAAGCCTGCCTCCACCGGCTATGACGCCGACGCCATCCAGACCCTTGAGGGCTTGGAGGCCGTTCGGAAGCGACCGGGCATGTACATCGGCGGCACCGGCTCCGACGGCCTCATGCATCTCGTCTGGGAACTCATCGACAATGCCGTCGATGAGGCATCGGCCGGATTTGCGAGCAAGGTCGAGATCACGCTGCACCGTGACAAATCGATCGAGGTGGCAGACAACGGTCGCGGTATCCCGATCGACCTGCACACCAAACGAAAAGTGTCGGCGCTGGAGGTCGTGTTCACCGAGCTGCATGCCGGCGGAAAGTTTGGTGGAGGCGCGTACTCCTCATCTGGGGGTCTTCACGGGGTCGGCGCGTCGGTCGTCAATGCGTTGGCGGCAAAACTGATCGTCGAGGTCGATCGCAACGGCGCAACCCACGTTCTCGGTTTCAACGAGCGGATCGCCGGCCAGTTCGTCGGCGCCAAATTCAAGCCGGGTCACAAGCTTGAGAAAATCAAACGGATCTCCAAAAACAAGACGGGCACCCGCGTGCGCTTCTGGCCCGACTTCGACATCTTCGACCCTGAAGCCGCCATCGATGTCGATGAGATCTGTAGCCGCGCCACGCAGGCCTGTTTCCTTGTTCCGGGAATGAAGGTCACGGTCGTCGACAAACGCACTGCGTCCTCGGTCGGCGATGGCAAACGGCTGTCAGAGCCGTTCGAGTTTGTCAGTCGTGGCGGGCTGGCCGACCTCGTCGAACACCTGTCCAGTGGCGCGCCGGTCAACCAGATCATCTCCTGCTCCGGTATCGACACGTTCAACGAGAAGGTGCCGGTCGACGGGAAAATGACTGATGTCGAGCGTGAGTGCCGAGTCGAGGTCGCACTGCGCTGGACCGGCGGTTACGACACCAAGATCGCGTCGTTCGTCAACACGATCCCCACCAGCCAGGGTGGAACACACCAGGCCGGGTTCGACAAGGCGCTTACCCGGGTCGTCAACAACGTTGTCCTGAAAGACAATCGCAAGCTCGCCAAGCTCAAGAAGGAAGACAAGCACAAGGCAATCAAGGACGACGTCCAAGAGGGCCTCGTCGCTGCGATCAAGGTGACCTTTCCCGAACCCCAGTTCCGGGGGCAGACCAAGCAGGAGCTCGGCACGCCTGCCATCGAGGGCATCGTCAGTCGCATCGTCTATGAACAACTCAAGGAGTGGATGGAGCCCGGTGGCGGCCCGCGCAGTCACGTCAAGGCAATTGCCGACAAGCTCGCCACAGCGATCCAGAACCGGGTCGCCTCGAAGCAGGTGCTGGAGAACAAGCGCAAGGCGGCAAAACTCGGCTCCACCGGAATGCCGGAGAAACTCGCTGACTGCCGCA
The DNA here is from genome assembly GCA_905480195.1 of uncultured Acidimicrobiales bacterium. Lineage (GTDB taxonomy): Bacteria > Actinomycetota > Acidimicrobiia > Acidimicrobiales > Aldehydirespiratoraceae > UBA11606. Next base: position 74,013 of record CAJQPN010000001.1, on the reverse strand, counting down.
AACACGGACCCGACAGCGAGATCATCCTCGTGGAGGGTGACTCGGCCGCAGGCCCAGCGAAACGGGGCCGCAACTCCGAGACGATGGCCATCCTTCCGCTGCGCGGCAAGGTCGTGAACGCAGCGAAAGCAAGCCAGAAGCAGGTGCTCGACAATGCTGAGGCACAGGCGCTGTTCAAATCTGTGGGGGCGGGCGCCGGCCGCGACTTCAATCTCGATGACGCTCGGTACGGTCGGATTGTCATCCTGTGTGATGCCGATGTCGACGGCAGTCACATCCGGTGTCTGTTGCTCACCTTGATCCATGAGTACATGCGGCCGATGCTCGAAGCCGGAAACGTCTACGCCGCGCAGCCGCCGCTCTACACCACCAAGGTCGGCGATCAGATCTACCGGGTATATAGCGATGACGAGCGAAACTCCGTCACCGACGAGCTCTGCAAAGGCAACCGCAAACGCGAGAACATCAAATGGCAGAGGTTCAAGGGGCTCGGCGAGATGAACGTCGACGAGCTGCGGCATTGTGCACTCGATCCCGAGACCAGGACACTGAAGCGACTCACGATGGACGACGCCAAGCAGGCCAAAGAGGCATCGAAGATGTTCGATGTCCTCATGGGGAACGACGTCGGCGTTCGACGTGACTTCCTCGTGAAGAACAGCGCCTTCGTCGACACAGCGACGCTCGACGTGTGACGGTCAGTCCGTCGGGACCAAGCGCTCCTGGCGTCCGGACGTCTGGATGGCCACAAGGCCGAGGCCGGTAAGGCCCGCCATGGCGATGGCCCCTCCCCAGATCTCCGTCGGCCACTCGACCCCTTGGTCGATATCGGCGAGCACAAAGTACGTGGCGAACGCTGCGGCAGGGCCAAAGAAGGCAGCGACAGACAGCTGTCGACCGGGAAGCGGTACAAACCGGTTGGTCAGGTCGAACACGATCCCGCCGACTATGGCCGAAAGCACGCCGGACCACCCGTGATTAAAGGCAGCGCGCTCGCCAAACGCTGCAAGCCCCCAGATGATCGTGGCCGAGCCGAGCGGTAGCCGCCACCGATTGACCACGAGGAGCAATGGACCGAGGAGTACGCCCACTTGCACGACCGCCCCCGCCAGGAAGACCGATACGTACTCCCAGCCGTCGTTGTCGTTCTCGGGCTCGAACGGGATGCCTGCGATCCAGGTCTCAGACAGGAAAAAGATGTATTCGATGAAAAACACCATCAACGCCGTCACGACGGCGGCCGCGCCGAGGGCGAGTGTAGGCGTCGGGTCGCGCCGGGCTGTGGCGGCACGCACCGGACTCCAGATGAGGATCAGTGCACCCGAGAACAAGACCAGGTGCATAGGCGACAGCAGGGCATCAATCCCGACCTCTACGCCGAATGCCGTGTGCCAGATGCCGTCGCCGATACCCCCGACTGCGAAGATCGCGATCCCGATCGGTGCCTCACGGTAGCCGGTGGGGAACCACTCGAGAACGGCTGCGTCACTCCGTCGCCGGTAGGCAATCCATCCGATCCAACCGGTGAGGGAGACAAACGCTGCGTAGAAGATGGCGTGCCAGAGGGTGAAAAAATCCTCGGTTTCGGTGTCGATGATGTTGACGTGTGCGTACCCGTCGATGAACACACCTGCGATGAGCCAGGCGGTTATGGCCAGCGTGATGCGATCCTCGGCTCGCGTCGACATAGGCGGAAACTACCCGCCACCCCAACCGATCCCGGCGATCCCCGAAGGGTGAGCAAGCGCTTAGCGCCGGGAGAAACTCGAGCCGAGTTCTGCGTTTTCGAAGCCTGCAGGGGCGGTCCCGGTGGTGGCGTAGAGGTAGAGCGCCGCCTGGAAGATGCCGCTCATCGCGCTGATGATGGCGAACACGACTCCGACATAGACCACCACGACTGCCACGCCGACCACTGTCACGACGGCGGATCCGGCCGCACTGACGAACGCGACGAGCAGCGCCGCAGGAAGCACGGCGACGAACCCAAGCAGGCCGAATCCGACGCGAGCGGCAAGATTCTCGCCCCAGGTTCGCCGCAGCAGACTCGCCGATGTCTTGAACCCATCGATCGGGCCCTTGTTGTCGATGACGATCGCCGGGATGGTGAGGAAAGCGGCGACGTCAAACCCGACTTCGATGGTGCCGAAGACGATGTTGCCCAGGTTGCCGAGTCGTTCGCGCAGCGCTCGAAGGATGTTGACGACGGTGAAGCTCAGTAGCGCCCATGGCACCAGCCCCGGAATGCGTTCGTATGCACGAGCGATCGAGCTCCGCACTGTGGGATCGCCGCCCGACAGGCGCTCGTGTGCCCCGGCGACGAGTGCGCCGACGAAGAAGACGTTGACGATCGCGGCACCGGCGGCGCCGAGCAGGAACAGCAGGTAACTGAGTGCCGGGATGGCCGGTTCCTCACTGATAGTGCTCTGCTCGGAACCGTCCCACTCGACGGCCAACAGACCGGGAACCACGAACACGGTGATCACGATCAGTGTCAGCAGCACACTGAGAACCGGCAGCAGTGCAAGTTCTCGGTCTTTTTGGAGAACGTTCCAGGAGGTTCGGGCGAGACGGACGGTGTTACGGATGCGGCCCATGGGATTGCTTTATCACATCGAGTAGTCGATGAGGCCGCGGATGATCTCTCCCGCATGGAGCGCCCGGTACCCCTCGTTGATGTCGTCGAGCGAATACTTCTGCGTGACGAGTTCGTCGAGCTTGAGCTTGCCCTGGTCGTAGAGGCGAAGCAGCTTTGGGATGTCGGCGCGGGGGTTGCAGTAGCCGTAGATCGAGCCGTGCAGGTGCTTGCCGCTCATTGCGAAGTCGACCGTGTTCAGGCTGATGTCGTTCTGCGCCATGTCCGACAGCGACGTCAGGGTGAGGCTGCCACCCTTGCCGACGAGGCCCATCGCTGGGGCGAAGAGATCGGAGGTGGCATCGCCGACCGTGATGATTACCTCGTTCGCTCCACGACCCCACGACAACTCCTGCACAAGTGGCCCTGCCTCTTCGATCGAGGCGACCGCATGGGTGGCCCCCATGGTCTGGGCGAACTCACGCTTCATCTCGACCGGGTCGACCGCGATCACGTTGGCGGCTCCAGCCATTGCGGCCCCCTGGACCGCATTGACACCGATGCCGCCAGTTCCGATGATCACCACCGTGTCGCCGGCCTTGACCTGGGCGACATTGACTGCCGAACCCCAACCGGTGGCGACGCCACAAGAGCACAGCGAGACGGTCTCGAGTGGATACCAGTCACCGACCGGGACCAGCGAGTTCTCGTGAACGACGGAGTACTCCGAGAACGTCCCGATCCCGCTCATCGCCCGAACTTCACCGCGAGGTCCGATGAACTTGGTGTCGCCGGCCATGATCTCGGCGCCATTGTCGCAGAGGTACTGTTCGCCGTTCGCACAAGAAGGGCAGCGGCCACATGACGGAATGAACGACGCAGCGACATGGTCGCCGACCGCAAAGCCGCGAACGTTGTCACCGACATACTCGACGATGCCGGATCCTTCATGCCCGCACACCATTGGGAGGGCTGCTTCGGTGAAGTCGCCCATTCGGATGTGTTCGTCGGAGTGGCAAAGGCCAGCGAAGCTCATCTTGACGAGGAGTTCGTTGGGGCCGGGATCGCGGAGCTCGAACTCGTCGACGACCCAGGGACCGTTGACTTCGTAGGCGGCGGCAGCACGTGTCTTCATGGGGCGCACGGTAGGGCAGGGGGTCGGCAGCTGTCACACCCATGCAGTAGAACGGGAGGTATGGCTACGCCGGCCGCAACGCCGATCCCACCGCGCCGACTCTCCCCATCAGGTGCCGGCATGTTCGAGCAGTGTCCTCGGCGCTGGCGGATGCGTTATGTCGAGCGCCTCCCCGATCCGCCCGGTGACGCTGCACTTGCTGGAAGTTTTGCGCACCGGGTGCTTGAGCTCCTGATGCAGCGCCCACCCCAGCAGCGCACTGTGGAGGCAGCCAAGGCCATTGCGCGCGAGGAATGGCCCAAGGTCGAGGCCGACGAGGACTACCGGGCGCTGGGGTTCGACGAAGCCGGCGAAAAGCAGTTCCGCTGGAAGGCCTGGAAGGCGATCGAGGGCCTGTGGGTGCTCGAAGACCCCAAGGGGGTCGAAGTGCGAGCGACCGAACAAGACATCGAGGCACTCCTCGGCGGGGTGCCCTTCCGCGGCATTGTCGATCGACTGGATCAGGAGAGCGACGGTCTCGTGGTCACCGACTACAAGTCGGGAAAGGCACCGTCGGCGCGCTTTCGGCGAGGACGACTCGACCAAGTGCTCCTCTACGCCGCTGCAGTCACCGAAGCCACCGGCGAGATGCCGGTGCACGCCCGCCTCCTGTACCTCGGCCAGCAACCAGTCGGCATCAAGGTCACCCAAGATGAGCTTGATGGAGTCGTCGAGAAGCTTGGGAAAACATGGTCCGACATCAACACTGCTTGTGCGGCCGACGAGTTCGAGCCTCGTACCGGCCCGCTCTGTGGCTGGTGTCCCTACGTCAAGCGTTGCCCTGAGGGCTCGAGCGAAGTCGCAAGTCGGCAAGCCAGGCGCGACGCCGAGGCAGCGGCGTTCAACGACTTCGAGGAGTAGGCGAGTCGTTCCGGCTCGTCAGTCGGCGGTGGTGCCGGTGGACTCTCGTCTGCGTTTCCAGATCCAACGAAGCACCATCACCAGGACCACCCCAGCTCCGAGGCCGGCGGCCATGCCGGTGCTTGCAACGACCACGTCAGGGACAGGGTCGGCCGGATTCGGGGTGACGCCAGGACCCGGCGGGGGATCCTCGGGTTTCGGTCCGTCGTGGTTCATGGAACCCGCCGTTGATGTGACACCGCTGGGTTCTTCGTCGAGCAACGCATCAACGGGAGCCGGTTCTGAGTCGAGTGGCTTGGGGCGGCGACGGCTGGCTTGCGGGTCATAGGCCATGGGAGACCTCGTCTGACTGGAAAGGGACAGAGCTGAGCTCGGGTAACACCGTGTCGAACAGGTGGTCGAATTCGGCGGCGGCTTCGGCGGCTCCGGGACGAGCCCCCAACGCATGGATCGGAAGTGACGACGCCGAGGCTTCGGGCACTGCGGCTCGGAGGTGAATCGGTTCGAGGACGAGGGCACCGTGATCAGCGCGGAGTTGCTCGTCCCAATAGCGGGCATCACGGGTACGGCCGAGGCGGTTGACAGCGACTCCGGCGATCCGGAGACCGTCGCCGCGCCTCGACGCGATACGTTCGACGGTTCGAAGGATCTGGCTGACGCCATCGGAGGCCCATGCGCCAGGTTCGGTGACAATCAGCGCCCGATCGGCAGCAAACAGGCCGTTGACCGTGAGCAGACCGAGCGAAGGTGGACAGTCGATGATGACAAGATCGTGTTCGATGCCCTGCAGCGCAAGCGAAAGTCGATCGTTGGCGCCGATCGGATCGGTGAGCAGTTGCGGCTCCCGCATCGCCAGGGTGGGTGTGGCAGCCACGACAGAAGGCGCCCGAACCCCCTCTGGATGGTCGGGCCACGAACTCGTCGTCCGGAGCCCGGTGATGGAACCGGCTCGCTCTTCGGCGAGTGCCTGATCGACGGAGAACGGCGGATCCCATACCCCCAGGCCGGTCGTGGCGTTCGCCTGGGGGTCGAGGTCAACGACCAACGTGTCGATTCCACGCGACCACGCAGTGGCAGCAAGACCGAGCGCGACGGTGGTCTTTCCTACGCCGCCCTTTTGATTCACCAATGCGATCGCAGCCACATCCGCAACGGTAGCGGGCGACCCGCCTCGGTGTGCAGGCGCGCCCGGTTCCTCAACCGGACGAGGCATCGACTGCTGCGGAACTCGCCGCCCGCCTCAACGCATGGCGGTGTCGACGCCGGGCCGGAACAGGTTTAGGCGGCCTGCGAGCGGGTGGCCACTCGCATGATGTCATCGAGCGCGTCAACAAGATCGGGGTTGGCGTTGAATAACGCCTGGGCTTCTGGGCACTCCCACGGACGGCAGAGCGCGTCAGCGGGCAGGCCCGCACGGGTCCATGCCGTCGCGATGCGACGAATAGCGCCATCGACCGCTGGCTCGGCAGCAGCGATGGTCACACTCGCCATCTGCTCAAGGTCCAGTTCGTCGATCGACACCAGGGATCCGCGGACGAGGTTCAACCGGTAGCGCAACGCTTCGGCAGCGATTTTCGCGTGATTCACCTGTGGAGCCCCCGAGGTTGTGGACAACTCTTGGCAGATCGTAGGAATGTCCGCGCGCCAGTGGGTGGATACTCGGCGTTGGCTGAATCAGCGCACTGGTGCAGGACAGCAATCTGCGGGGCAAACGTCTGGGCGGACCTTCAGGTCGCCAAGGGTGCGCCGGTTCGCCCGTTGAGCGTGATCGGGGCCGCTTTCGACAATGATGCGCTCCTCGACCAGTTCCGCCCACATGGCGATGAATGCCGGATCCGGTGCAGTGCCAGGGGAGATTGCTCGACGGATGGCGATCCCGTGTTCGGTTGCGGTTGCTGTGGCCTGGACGTCGAGGTCCCACGCCACTTCCATGTGATCGCTCACGAAGCCGATTGGGACGATCACGACCGCTTCCACCCCGTCGGCAGCGAGTGAGGTGATCTCGTCGTTCACGTCGGGCTCAAGCCACGGCACCTGGGGCGGTCCGGACCGGGATTGCCAGGCAAGTCGCCAGGGAAGCCGCCGCTCGATTCGTTCGATCACGAGGCGGCACGCCTCGCGCAACTGCGCTTCATAGTCGCAGCCCGCGGCCATCGAGGTCGGGATCGAGTGTGCAGTGAAGATGATCGTGGGGTCCGTACGCAGGTCGAGATCGTGAACGGCTGCGTCGGTCGCTGCGGCGAATGGCTCGATGAAGCCGGGGTGGTCGTAGAAGGCTCGGACCTTGTCGATCTCTGGGGCACCGGGCACTTCCGCTCGAGCCGACTGGATGTTCTCGCGGTACTGGCGGCAGCCGGAGTACGACGAATACGCCGAAGTGAAGACAGCGAGCGCGCGTTGCACACCGTCGTCGGTCATGGCTCGGACTGTGTCGGCCAGATACGGCGCCCAGTTGCGATTGCCCCAGTACACCGGAAGGTTGAGACCCCGTTCAGCGAGTTCTCGCTCGAGCATCTCCCGCTGCCGTCGACACTGTTCGTTCAGGGGACTCACTCCCCCGAAGTGGTCGTATTGTTCGCCGACCACTGCCAGGCGTTCGCGCGGGATGTTTCGCCCGGCGGTGACGTTCTCGAGGAACGGGATGACGTCGTCGGGACCCTCGGGGCCTCCGAAGCTGACGAGGAGAACTGCATCGTAGGGACCGGTCACGTATCGGACTGTATGCCGTCGGGTTGCGTCACCGTCGGCGTGGCGGGTAGCCGTGGTCGATATCGGAATCGTCCTCACGCCTTTTCGATTCGTGGCGCAGTCGCTAGATTCTCGTCTCGTCGGGTGGAGGTTCGACTGGGCGCATGCGCGTCTGCTGGCGTTCTCCGATTCTTGATGCGCCATGAGAACCTGTTTGCGATCACCTGAAGCGGGCATTCGATCCGGCAGCACCTTCGACGTGTCGCGGCCAGAGTTCCACGAACTGTTCGGCATCTCCGAGCGCCGTCCGCCTCGACTTCGGGTCTTTGCCGGCTTGCTCGTCGTTCTCGGCGTGCTTGGCGGCATGTATGCACTCTCGGCATCGGCAGAGACGGTCGAGGATTTGCGTGGCGACATTCCGACCGGAGACGCGTTGCGGTTGGAGGTGATTGAGATTGCAGCCGAACGGGCTGCGCGACTCGTAGCGCTCACGTCGGCGGAAGCGAAGCTGGCAGAGGTGCTGTCCGGGCGTGAGGCGCTCAGCGACAGTCGGCGGCGGCTGGCTGCCGAGATCGAGGCCGCAGTGGTGAACCTCGAACGGATCGCAATACAGACGTTCATCACCGGTGGCGAAATGGGGTCGCTCGAATACCTGGCTGCCGTCAACGGCGCGAACGACCTCGCCTGGCAACAGCACTTGGTTCGTTCTCACGCCGAAGCGTCGACGATCGCAATCGATCGTCTGCGAAGTCTGTGGGGGCTTGCCGACTCGTCGGTGGTCGAGACGATCGAGTCCGCGAGGAGCCTCCGCTCCGAGATCGAGGTTCATGAGCGGGCGCTCGAGGATCTGGCCGACCGTGACGCAGAGATCCTGGCCACCATGCCAGCGGCAGAAGCGTGGGACCGGGCCGCCATTGCGATCGCCAGCGGACGGTTCGGTATTGCGCTGGCCGAAAAGTGGGAGAAGCTCCGCTTCTGCGAATCGACGCACGACTACCAGGCGATCAGTCCCTCGGGGCTGTATCAGGGTGCGTACCAGTTCGACCTGGCGACGTGGAAGACGGTGGGCGGAACGGGTGAGCCCGCGCTCGCGTCGTCCGAGGAGCAAGACGCAAGAGCCCGCGAACTGTACGCCCGTCGCGGTTCACAGCCTTGGCCTGTGTGTGGCCGGTTCCTCGAGTAGTTCTGCTCAGTCACCGAGGAGCTCGCGGGCCGCCTGCCCGAGTCATCCTGGCTGGGTCGGTCTCGACGTCTCGGGTACGAGATGGGGCGCCTTGGTGTTGAGTACCGCAAGGACCTCGTCGGCCGAGGGATTCACCAGCGCAACGTCGTCGATTATGAGCGTGGGTACGGTTTCGTTGCCCTTGGCGTGCGAGCGCACGACTGCGGCGTTTGATGGGTCGTCCCAGATGTTGTGTTTTGACAGAGGGATCCCAACCTCGTCGAGACGTCGCTCGAGCATCATGCAGAAGCCGCAGCCGGGTCGCCAGTAGAACTCCACGGAATCGATCTGGTTGACGTTCTCGGCCACGGATTCCTCGTTTCGGCTGCGCGGGGTTTCTGCTGCGCGGGGTTTCTGCTGCGCGGAGTCTACGGATGGGAGCGTCGCTGCTCCTCACAAGATTCACGGCTCCATGTCGCCGGGCCCGAGTAGCTTGCCCTCCATGGCCACCGCCGCGAGCCCCACCATCGCCGTTCGACTTGAGGGTCTTCGCCGCACGTTCGGCAACCTCACGGCGGTCGACGGTATCGACCTTGAGGTCCGAGCTGGCGAGATCTACGGGTTCCTCGGCCCGAACGGGGCCGGCAAGTCGACCGTTGTGCGAATGCTCACCACGCTTCTCGCCCCCTCGGGGGGCCGGGCGTGGGTGGCTGGCCTCGACGTGCAGCAATCTCCCGACGCCGTCCGCCTCGTGATCGGTGTTGCGCTCCAAGAGGCCGGGCTCGATGCAAACATGACCGGCCGCGAAATCCTCGTCACTCAAGGTCGACTGTTCGGTTTGTCTCGAGAGCAGATCGCTGCGCGTATCGAAGAACTGGCGCCCATTCTCGACATGAGTGCGCTGGATCGTCTCGTCGGCACCTACAGCGGCGGAATGGCTCGGCGGCTCGATCTCGCTGCTGCGCTGATCCACAACCCATCGGTGCTGTTCCTCGACGAACCGACGACGGGCCTCGATCCGCCCGGTCGCCTCCGCGTGTGGGAGGAGGTGCGCCGACTCAATCGCGAGGTTGGACTCACCCTGTTCCTTACCACGCAGTACCTCGAGGAGGCCGACGAGTTGGCTGATCGTGTTGGCATCATCAATGCGGGCCGGCTCGTGGCTGAAGGAACCCCTTCCGAGCTCAAGCGCTCGATCGGCACTGACGTGGTCACCGCCATCGTCGAGGGCGATCCGGTGATCGCGAAACGAGTGCTCGATGAAGTGGACGGGCTCGATTCGGTCGACATTTTTGGCGACGAGATTCGCGTGAGTACCGGCAACGGCAGTCAGGCGCTGTCTCCGGTGGCGCTCGCACTTGGTGCGGCCGGGGTGCAGGTCCGCGAGCTGAGCTTGCGGACCCCGACGCTCGACGACGTCTTCCTTGACGTCACGGGCTCTCACCTTGAAGGAGGCTCGACATGACCAGTACTGCGGAGATCCGAGCCCGAAAGGGAACCTTCGTCGAGGATGTCTGGGCGATCGCTCGTCGGTCGATCCGGCAGTTGCCTCGCGATCTCCCCACCGTTGTACCGGCGCTCATGATCCCGCTGTTCTTCCTGGTGGTCAACATCGGTTCGCTGCAGTCGGCGGCTGAGTTCACCTCGATCGAAATCAGCTACAAGGCCTTCCAATTGCCGGTTGCGATCGTGTTTGCCGTCACTGGCGTCAGTCGTGCACCGGCACTCGTTCTCGACATTCAGAACGGCTACTTCGATCGGTTGATGACGACACCGGTGTCGCGCCGAGCGTTGCTCCTGGGCCACATGTTGGCCGACTTCGTGCTGGTCGTGGCCCTCATCATTCCCGTGCTGAGTCTGGGTTTCCTCATCGGGGTTCGTTTCCCGACCGGTCCGCTCGGCATCGCAGCCTTTATCCTGATCGGTGCATCGTGGGGACTTGCGTTTACCGGTATCCCGTACGCCATTGCGCTGAAGACTGGTAATCCGGGCGCGGTGAACTCCTCGTTCCTGTTGTTCTTTCCGTTCGCATTTCTCACTACCGCCTACCTGCCGATTGAGAACATGACTGGTTGGCTCGGCGCGATCGCCGGCTACAACCCGGTCACGTACCTGCTGGCAGGACTCCGGTCACTGTTCGTCTCATGGCAGTGGAGTGAGCTGGGAAAGGCAGTGCTCGCCATCGTGGGGCTCGCCGCAGTCAGTCAGACGCTGTCGTTTCGCGCCTTGCAGGGGCGCGTTCGACAGAAGTGAACGTACCCCTCGGCGGGACGAGATCAGCATCGATTCCGAGAGGCCCGGCGAACGCTCGAACCCATGCGCCGTAGCCGGTGTCATTCGGGTGGAAGCGGTCGACGGAAAGCCCCTTCCATGGGCTCACCAGGTGCGGACCGAGTTCAGCGATCAGGTGTCCGTGTTCAGCTGCGGCCCGGCGAAGTACCCGGTTGACGTGGATACCCGTCGGACTGAATTGGGGCGCAGGCAGTGTCGAGATGACGCTGCCGCTGGGAGCGGCCGCAGCCATACGCCCGAGCCGACGTGCCAACCGAGATGGGTATGGGTTTCGCATCAGGTCGTTCGCGCCTGCGCAGATCGTCACCAGCGACGGTGCATACGGGAGGTGGTCGAGGAGCGGCAACTGCTCTTCGATGACATGGGTGCTGTCGGCTCCGCTGCGGCTGAGGTTGATCACCACATGGCGACGTCCAGCAGCGTCGAGCGCAGTTTCGATTCGAGAAACCCAGCTGTGATCGAGAGTCGAGGCACCGATTCCCTGCGCTGTCGAATCTCCGAGCACAATCCAGATTGGGGGCCTGCCAACTGGTGGAACCTCCGCCCGCGTGGCCTCGGGCCGGTGGGGGATCGCTCCGGTCTCGTCGAGCGACTGGACGGCGATGTCGTGCCACGTTCGCTCGATGCCGTCGATTGCCGCAGACACGGAGCGGACCGCTCTGCTGATGCCGGTCAGCAGGCGGGTGAGCGGGGCTGGCTGCCACGGCGCGCGGGCAGCGAGGGCATCGGCGATGGGGTGCCGCAAGGTGGGGGGTTGGCTCGTAGTCTGCGCCACGTGATCCTCGTCGATGTCGAGAGCGTCAGCATGAGTAGACCGAATCGTCCGCTGTTCTCTGACGTATCGGTCACGGTAGCCAGTGGTGACCGCCTGGGAGTGGTCGGCATCAACGGAACCGGCAAGTCGACGCTGCTGTCGATCATCGCCGGAACCCGTGAACCAGAAGGTGGCGAAGTTCGTCGCGGACGGGGTGTCACCATCGCAGCTGTCGATCAGGTGACCACCCTTGCGTCAGGCTCTGTGCGTGGCGCAGTTGGTGGTGATTGGCGAGGTGAGGCAGCAATCCACCGGCTCGGTCTCGCCGACGTGATCGACCGTCGCACCGACCAGCTGTCCGGAGGTCAGGAAAAGCGAGTTGCGCTTGCGCGAGCGCTCGTTGCCGATGCCGACCTTTTGGTGTTGGACGAGCCGACCAATCACCTTGACGTTGACGCCATCGAATGGCTCGAAAACGACTTGGCCCAGTTCAACGGCGGGCTGGTCATCGTCACCCATGATCGAGCGGTACTCGATCGGCTAGCGACGAGAGTTCTCGAACTCGACCGGGGCTCGGCCTATACCCACGACGGCGGATACGCCGGATATCTGGAAGGCCGGGCAGCTCGTGAGGAGCGGGCAGCCGTCCACGAAAAGACCCGTCAGAATCTCGCCCGTCGCGAGCTCGCGTGGTTGCGGCGTGGACCGAAAGCTCGAACCAGTAAGAGTCGAGCTCGGGTTGAACGGGCGACCGACATCGTCACCGCCCGACCACAGGCCGCCGCACGGTCGAGCGACCTCGATCTGGCTGCACTCCACGACGGCACCCCCCGGCTCGGTGACCAAGTAATCGAATTACGCGACGTTGCCGTCGGATTCGACTCGAGCCCACCGTTGATCGAGGGGCTGGACCTGCTCCTCGACCGGCGCGAACGCCTCGGGATCGTCGGGGCGAATGGGTCGGGCAAGTCGACGCTGCTGGACGTGATCGCCGGGCGCAGGGAGCCGCTCGCCGGGTCCAGGGTTGAGGGTTCGACGGTTCGTGTGGGGCTCCACGATCAGCACGGGCTTGCGCTTGACCCGACGCTGCGAGTTCGTCAGACCATCGCCGGCCCTGGTGCCGAGCCCGACTGGTGGGATGTTGCCTTGCTCGAGCGGTTCTGGTTCGACACCGACGCGCAATGGGCGCCGATCGAAATGCTGTCTGGTGGTGAGCGTCGACGGCTTCAGCTCGTTCTGACGTTGGCTGCCAAGCCCAACGTCCTTCTCCTCGACGAACCGACCAACGATCTCGATCTCGACACCCTTCGTGCGCTCGAGGACTTTCTTGACGACTGGCCGGGTGCTGTCATCGTCATCAGCCACGACCGCACCTTTCTCGATCGGACCGTCGACGACGTGATCGTCATCGACGACGGTCGAGCCCGACGCTGGCCTGGCGGCTATGCCGGTTGGTTGGCACAACGCACGCCGACATCGGTACGAAACCTCGGCTCCTCGCCGACGTCTCGCCCGACCTCGACGGGGGAGGAGCGGCCCGACGCCAGAGCTGGCCGGTCCCGGTCCACGGTTCGCCACGAACTCAAGACGGTGGAGAAGGACATGGCCAAGGTCGAGAGCGATGTTGGGTACCTCCGCGAGGTGCTTTCAGCGGCGACCGACCACCTGGAACTTGCGCGGGTCGGTGCTGAATTGGCGCTCCGCGAGGCCGAACTTGTTGCGCTTGAAGACGTCTGGTTGGACCGAACCGCCGAACTCGACGCGATCGACGGTCACGCCTGAACGGCTCTGGCGCCCGGGCATGCAGCGAGGTTCAGGGGCGTTAACCTTGACGCCATGACCGACACCGCGGAGACCACTGATGCCGGCGAAGTGATGATTGTCACCGATGCTGCGCGGGAGACCGTTCTGGAGATCCGAGCCAAGGAAGATGACTCCGAAGGGCTGGGATTGCGCGTCGAAGTCACGGGAATCTCTGGTGTCGACTACACGTACGACCTGTCGCTCGAACCGGTCGCCGAGGCCGCCGACGACGATCATGTGCACATCATCGATGGCTTGGCAGTCATCATTCCTGCGAACTCCGTCGACTCGATGCGAGGCTCCACGCTCGATCTTCCGTCCGTTGCTGGGCAGGGCGGTCTCGTGATTCGGAACCCGAACCGCCCCAATCCTCTCGGCGACATGGGTCAGCTCGAACTCACCGGTGACGCCGCCGACAAGGTTCGAGTGCTCCTCGCCGAACGCATCAACCCGGCGTTGGCTTCCCATGGCGGCTTCGCCGAACTCGTCGGCGTTGAAGACGACAAAGCGTTCGTCACGATGGGCGGAGGTTGCCAAGGTTGTGCCATGAGCGCAGCGACGCTTCGCGAAGGCATCACCAAAGCGATCCTCGAAGCTATCCCTGAGATCAGTGAGGTCGTCGACACTACCGACCACGACCAAGGCGAGAACCCGTATTACAGCTGAGCCTCAGCCGTTGCGAAGCCGCCGCAGCGCGTTGTTGAGGAACACGCCACCAGGGTCCAGCGTGTCGCGTGCGTCCCACCAGTCGTCCCACCGAGGATGGAGCGATGCCATCTCTGCACCGGTTCGGTAGTGGACTTTTCCCCAATGCGGCCGTCCTTCGAACGTGGTGAACAGCGACTCGGCGGCGCGGAACAGCGGTTCGTCGTCTTCGCGAGCGTCCATGTGCAACGAGATCGTGACGGTCGGTCGCTCGTACGCAACCGATAGCCAGACGTCGTCTGCTGCGACCGTTCGGTACTCGATGGGAAACGGCATCTCGGGAAAGTCACGACGGAGAAGATCGCGGATTGCAGCCAGACAATCGGGTCCGGCATCGAGCGGGACGGCGTACTCCATCTCGGAGTGGAGCCACGTGCGACTGTTCGACAACACCTCGTGGGACCAGCCGCAGCGGCTGCCCTCGTCTGCAATCGGGTATTCGGCTGGGTCGTTGGTCTCGTCAGTGGCCTTAATCACGGTGGTGTCGGTCGTTGGGAACCAGAAGAACTCGAGGTGACGATGGGCGTGAACGAGTTCCGGGAGCGTCTCGAGTGTCTCGTCGAGGGTTGCGTTCCATCCGGTCTCTCGAAGTCGGTAGGCATCGCAGAGCTGCAGTTCGACCTCGGTAACGATCCCGAAGGCGCCAAGGTGGTGGCGGGCCGCAGTCCACAACTCGACATTGTTGTCGTCGCAAGCCCGAACGAGTTCTCCGTTTGCGGTGGCGATGCTGAGCCCCGTGACCATGGCACTGAAGTTCTGCAAGTCCGCTCCCGTGCCGTGGGTGCCGGTTGCGGTGGCTCCGGCGATCGTCTGCCTGTCGATATCACCCTGGTTGATCAGACCGAGTCCATCGTCGAGGAGGGAGAGGCCGAGAGCGTGAATTGCCGTGCCGGCCCGGATCCGAGCCCGCTTTCTGCCTGAGTCGATTGAGATGATGCCGTTGAGACCCGAAACGTCGACGATCGTGCCGTCCGTCGGCACCAGGGGATAGTGGCTGTGGGCGGCACCCACCGACCGGACGGTCGATCCCGAACGGGCGGTCTCGAGGGCAACAGCGACGGCGTCGAGCTCGGACTTCACACAGTGAATCGCTGCTGGCCTCGCCGTCAGCTTTCCGGACCAGTTCGACCATCGCTGCATGGGTCAGAGTCTGTCAGCGGGGACGACGCAGTGCTTGCCTCGGCTCAGTCGAGCAGTTCTCGAATGCTGGCGGCGATGCCAGGGCCGTCGAGGCCGAAGCCTGCGTGGATTACGTCAGGGTTGCCGTGCGGGATGTATTCCGTGGGCACACCAAGGACCTTGATCCGACAGTTCGCGCCGCGCTCACCAAGTGCGTCGCGGACACCTGCCCCCGCCCCGCCGATGCGGAGTCCATCTTCGATCGTAACGACAATATCGTGGTCGGCGATGTCGTCGATCATCGCCGGATCAAGCGGTTGCACGACGCGCGGATCGTAGAGCGTGCAGTCGACACCTTGCTGCGCGAGCAGGGCAGCGGCGTCGGTGGCAGCGGCGAGCATCTGCCCGAAACCGAGGAGGGCGACGCGGCCGTCACCAGAGCAGAGCTTTCGAGCGCGTAGACCGGCGCCAACCTCTCCATGGCCGACATGCGGTGCTTTGCCTCGGCTCCACCGGATCGCAACGGGTCCGCTGGTCAATTCCATGGTGTCCTCCATCATCTGCTGGAGTTCCTGGTAATTCGATGGCGCGAACACAGTCATGCCGGGCACCTTCGTGAGCAGCACGAGATCGAGGATGCCGTGGTGACTGGCTCCGTCGGGGCCGGTGATGCCGGCACGATCGAGGCAGAAGATCACCGGTTGGCGGTGCAGCCCAACATCGAGGTTGACCTGGTCGATCGCTCGGGTCAGGAAGGTGGCGTACACCGCGATCAACGGACGCAGTCCGCCCATCGCCATGCCGGCGGCAGCCGTGACCGCGTGCTGCTCGGCGATCCCGACGTCGAAGCACCGATCGGGGAAACGATCGCGGAACGGCAGCAGGCCCGTGGAGTCCGGCATCGCAGCCGTGATCGCGACGAGTTCGGGGTATTGGTCGCCGAGCTTGACGAGTGTCTCGCTGAAGGCAGCGGTGTACGAGCCTTCTTTGAGCGCGCTGCCGGTTTCATGCAACCCTGGCTTCGCATCGTGCATGTTCTTGATGTGGTCTTGCTCGGCCGGCTCGTAGCCTCGACCCTTCTGGGTCAGGACGTGGACCACAACAGGACCGTCGAATTCGGCTGCGTTGTCGAGGGCTTCCTCAACCGAGGCGATGTCGTGGCCATCAAAGGGACCCATGTAGCGAACGCCCAGATCTTCGAAGAAGGCCGGCGGCTCCCACATCTCGCGAACGGCGGCTTTCGACATTCGAACGCCGCGACTGATCTGGTCGCCGACCCAGGGAATACGGCCTGCGATTTCTTCCACCTTGGCTTGGCGGGTCATGTAGGTGGGGTTGTTACGGATTTTGATGAGGCTCTCCGACAGGCGGGAGACCGTAGGGGCATAGGAGCGCCCGTTGTCGTTGAGCACGATGGTGACGTCGCTGCCTGCGTGGCCGAGGTTGTTGAGGCCTTCGAAGGCCATGCCCCCGGTCATCGCTCCATCACCAATGACCGCCACAATGCGTCGCCGAGCATCGGTGGCCCGGAACGCAGTGGCTAGCCCGTGCGCATAACTGAGCACGGTGGAGGCATGGCTGTTCTCGATCCAATCGTGCTCTGATTCGGCCCGGCTCGGGTATCCGGAGAGGCCCCCACTCTCGCGCAACGACGAGAAGTCGGTGGCCCGTCCAGTGAGGATCTTGTGCACGTACGCTTGATGGCCGGTGTCCCAGAGGATCAGGTCGTGGGGCGAACGGAAGACCCGGTGTAGCGCAATCGTGAGCTCCACAGCACCGAGGTTCGAGCCGAGGTGACCTCCGTGCTCGTTGACGGCGTCGATGATCAGGCGCCGAATCTGGTCGGCGAGATCATCGAGTTCGGCGTACGTGCGGCCGCGAAGATCGTCGGGCCCCGAAAGCGCGTCGAGCAACATCAGGGCGCGAGCGTACCGTTCGGGCCTGGCAGAAGTCGGGTCAGGGACGGCGCAATCCGCAGGCCGATGGCGAGTGCGATGAGGCCTCCGACTGCGTCGATCCAGTAATGGTTGGCGGTCACGATGATCGAAAAAAACGTCAAGACCGGGTACGTCACGATCGCGATGCGGGTCCAGCGACGGCGCAGGGCCGGGTAGAGCCCGATCGTGCACCAGACTGCCCAGCCGATGTGAAGGCTCGGCATCGCGGCGTACTGGTTGCTGATCGCCTCCATCGTGCCCGACTCAAACGACCACAGACCGCCCGGTTCGACGAGTGTGTCTACGTAGTCGAATCCGGGGACACAGGCCCCGAACGGTGACGCGCAGTTCGACAGGAGCCGTGGTGGCATCAGCGGGAAGAAAGCGAAGCCGACGAGTGCGATTCCGGTCATCGCGCATAGCGTCGATCGCATGAACGTGTAGCGACTCGGCCAGCGGCAAAAGAGAAAGATCATCGTCCCGATCGTGACGATGAAGTGGAGCGAGCCATAGAAGACGTTCCAGAAGATGATGAATCCGTCCCAGTCGACAAAGCGGTTGTGGACCCACTCTTCGTGATAAAGCCCGATCGCCCTCTCGATGTCGATGACCCGACGAGCGTTGTCAAAGGCATCGTCCTTGATCGACTGGCCGAGCGCCGACCCAAACTGGTTCCGGATCGCCGAGTACACCGCATAGAAGGCAAGGGTGAGCAGGATCTCGACCCACCAGCGCAAGGGCGCGCGCGGATGATCGGTATCGACCGAGACCGCAGGGGGATCGGACGGCGGTGCCTGCTGCTCCGACATCAACCGATGATCGTAACCCAGCGGGCGCTACGGTCATTGGCGTCTCGCGGTGCGACGGGCCCCGTCTTCCGAAGCAGTTTTACTCGGGAGGTGAGCGATGCCGAGGTCAGGCGTGCTTGTGGTACTCGTCTTCGTGGCCGTCTTCGTCGTTGTGAGCCAGGACGGTCCCGACCTGGCGCCAGTGGTCTCAGCGCCCATCGACAACGGCCTCGCAACCGCGTTGCCGATGGGCGAGATTGATGTGCCGATCACCCATTTTGGTGATCACGGCTGGTTAGAACGAACCATCACCATGGAGTCGGATTTCGCGTCGGCCCAGCTCACCGAGGTTGTTGTCGAACTGCGTTTCGCGTGGACGGGCGACGTCGGGCACGTTCGTGTCGTCGGGTCGTACCCTGCCGATCGCTCCGAAGTGGTGATCACCGACGAGGTTCGGTTCGGAGCCGACCTCGCGGCCTCAATCGGTCATTTTCAGCGCATGTTCGGCGAACTCCGAGACTCGGGTGGCTCAGTTGAGGTGTCGAATGGCGCCACTGTCGCCCGCCAGCGCATTCTCACGCCGGACGGCGAGGTGGAGGACGTCTGGCGGATCGGCGTCGGTGACCCGGAATGGTGATGGGTCGAGATAGCGAGCACCAGGCCGATACGATGGCGAGTCGCAGAACCGGGAGGCCCTGTGCTCGACCACGAACTGATCAACCGTACGTTGTCCACTGCGATGAATACCGGCGGCGACTTCGCTGAAGTGTTCGTCGAAGACAAGCGCTCGTCTTCGGCCATGTTCGATGACGGACGGGTCGAGGAACTCACGAGCGGTCGCGACCGCGGTGCCGGTATCAGGGTCATCGTCGGCGACACGACCGGATTCGCGCACACTGCTGATCTCACCGAGGCGGGCTTGCGCAGCGCAGCCGAGGCTGCCGCGGCAGCAGCCCGCGGCGGCGGAGGTGGCGCCAAGACAGTCGCTGTTTCACCGATCGATGTCGCTCGTGGTGTGCCGGCTCGTATCCCGCCCGAAGACGTCGCCAAGGCCACAAAAGTCGGTCTGTTGACGCTCGCGAACG
Organism: uncultured Acidimicrobiales bacterium; assembly: GCA_905480195.1. Classification (GTDB taxonomy): domain Bacteria; phylum Actinomycetota; class Acidimicrobiia; order Acidimicrobiales; family Aldehydirespiratoraceae; genus UBA11606. The sequence continues at coordinate 55,073 of CAJQPN010000001.1, read as the reverse complement.
AGGCTGCTCGCAGTGAAGGTGTTGCGATCTCGCAGGTGTCGGCCCGCTATGGCGACTCGCGGCGGCGAATCCTCGTCGCGAACAGCGACGGGCTGCTCGCAGAGGACGACCAGATTCGGACGCTGTTCAGTGTCTCGTGCGTTGCCACCGGCGACACCGGCCTCCAGACCGGCCGCGAGTCAACCGGTCGAACTGTCGGTTTCGAACTCTTCGAGGAGACCGATGTCGAAGACATGGGCCGTCGAGCAGCGCAGCGCGCCATCACCAAACTCGCGGCTCGCCCGGCGCCGTCGGGGGCCATCCCGGTTGTCGTCGGTCCTGGTGGAGGTGGCGTCTTGTTCCACGAGGCGTGTGGCCACGGACTTGAGGCCGACCTCATCGCCAAGGGGGCATCGGTCTTCGCTAACCGAATCGGTGACGAGGTGGCGTCTCCACTGGTCACGCTTATCGACGACGGCACTATGGCCGGCGAGTGGGGGCATTTCGCCATTGACGACGAGGGGCGACCAGCAGCACACAACGTGTTGATTCAAGACGGTGTGCTCACCGACTACATGTGGGATCAGCTTCGTGCCCGCAAGGAGGGTCGGCCGAGTTCCGGGAACGGGCGTCGGCAGAGCTATCAGCACCTGCCGATGGTCCGCATGACCAATACCTACATCACTGCCGGCAGCGACGACCCGGCCGACATCATCGCAGCTACCGACTACGGCGTGTACGTCGCACAACTGGGTGGGGGGCAGGTCAACACTGCCACCGGCGATTTTGTGTTCGGGATGACCGAGGCGTACCTGATCGAGAACGGCGAAATCACCGAACCGATCCGTGAGGGCAACCTGATCGGCAACGGGCCTGAGGTCCTCACCCGGATCGACATGCTCGGCGACGACTTCAAGATGGGCTCGCCCGGTACATGCGGCAAGGACGGACAAGGTGTGCCGGTCGGTGATGGCACCCCGACTCTGCGGGTCACCAGCCTCACTGTCGGCGGCACCGCCGCCTGATTCATGGCCGAACTCCTCGATATTGCAACTCGCGTCGTTGCTTGGGCTAACGATGGCGAACACATCGAGGCCTACGTGGTTCACGAACGCGAAACCGAAGCCCGGGCCTACGACGGCAAGGTCGAGGCATTCACGAGCGCGGAGAGCCAAGGCATCGGTGTTCGAGTCATTGTCGGAGGCAAGCAGGGGTTCGCGTACGCCGGAACCCTCGACGACGACGCATTGCACGAGACGCTGCGCGAAGCGCGCGATAACGCCACCTTCGCCGAACCCGACGAGTTCAACGGTGTGGCCGAACCCGACGGGGTCGCAGCCGTCGAACTTGAGCTCTACGCCCCGGGTCTCGCCTCGTTCTCCACCGATGAAAAGGTCGAGTTGGCGATCGAACTCGAGCGGGCCACGCTCGCCGCCGATCGGCGCATCTCCGGCATCGAGTCAGCTGAGTACATTGATTCCGTCTACGAATCTGCGGTCGCTACCAGCACCGGCATTGCAGTGTTGGAGCGTGAGACTGGCTGTTATCTGTCGACCTACGCGCTGGCGGAGGCAGATGGCGAGATCCAGACCGGCTTTGGCTTCTCGATCGGTCGCGACCCACGGACGCTCGATCCGGGCGCCGCAGCAAGCGATGCCGCCGAACGCGCAACCCGACTCCTCGGTGCATCGAAGCCGGCAAGTGAGCGGCTCACGGTGGTACTGGACCCGTGGGTCACCGCCCAGCTCCTCGGCATCGTCGGCCACACCCTCACTGGCGACGCCGTTCTGAAAGGCCGGTCGATGTTCGCCGAGCGGATGGGTGACACGGTTGCGCATTCGTCGATCACGCTGGTCGACGACCCGACCAACCCCGCTGCGTTCACGGCGACCACCATCGATGGTGAAGGCCTCGCCACTCGCCGCACACCGCTCATCGACAACGGCGTTCTCACTGGATTCCTGCACAACTCGTACTCCGGCCGCCGCGCAGCTGCGATGTCGACGGGCTCAGCAGTTCGCTCCGGCTTCAAGAGCGCGCCGGGTGTCGGTGCACAGGCGCTCGCTCTGGTTCCCGGTGACCGGTCGCAAGCGGAGCTGATCGCCGACATCGACAACGGCTTCTTGGTCCAGGGTGTCGCCGGCCTGCACTCCGGTGTCAACCCAGTGTCCGGCGACTTCAGCACAGGCGCCGAGGGTCTTCGCATTCGCAAGGGAGCCTTGGCCGAGCCGATTCGCGAGGTGACGATTGCATCGACCGTGCAGCGCCTGCTCCAAGACATCATTGCGATTGGCGACGATCTCGAGTGGCTCCCCATGAGTGCGGCCGGCGTTTCCATGGTCGTCGGTGACGTCACCATGTCCGGCGCGTGACGGTTCCCGAATCGACCCGACTGGCACGGCGTCTGGTAGGCCAGTCGCAACCTGGTGAACAGATTGAGGTCTGCGCTGGGTCAGCCGTGCGAACCGAGGTGCGGGTGCACGGTGGAAGGATCGAGTCGCTGACGGTCGCCGAGAGCCGAGGTGTCGGCGTTCGCCTGATCGTCGATGGTCGAGAGGGTTTCGCCCACGCCGGCACCTTCGATGCGGACGTGGTTGACGAACTCGTTGCCGAGGCACGCGACAATGCAGCGTTCGCTGAACCGGACGATCGAGTCGGACTGGCGGAGCCCGACGGTGTCGACGCAGTCGATCTCGACCCGTGGGACGACCGCATCGGATCCACCAGTGTCGACGACAAACTCGCGCTCGCCCAAGAACTTGAACGCGCCACAATCGACGCCGACCCGCGTGTTCGGAATGTTCGCACGGCCCTCTACGCCGACACCCGTGCCGAGAGCGCCATCGTCAGTTCATTAGGTATCGATGGTTGGGACCGTGGCGGCTCGTGTTCAGTGTCGACCAGCGCCTTGATCGATGACCCTGATGGTTCGACCCGCACGGGTGGAGCCGTCGACGTTGCGTGGGCACCACAGGATCTCGATGTGGAAAAGGTTGCCCGCCTCGCCGCCGAGCGGGGCGTGCAGCTCATTGGCGCCGGGCCGCCTACTACCGGTCGTCCGGTGGTCGTGCTCGAACCACGCTTCGCCGCGACGATGCTTGGCATCGTCGCGGGCATGTTGTCGGGCGAGCGAGTGGTGAAGGGCCGAACACCTTTTGCCGATCGGGTGGGTGAACAGATCGCTGCTGCAGGGCTTACGTTCGCCGATGATCCCATCGATCCGGAGTCGTTGTCGGCGTCTTCGTTCGACGGCGAAGGTATTGCCTGTCGTCGGGTTCCGTTGATCACTGGCGGCGTGCTCAACGGTTTCTTGCACGACAGCCGAAGTGCCCGCGGGCTCGGCACGGTCACAACCGGCTCGGCGTTACGGGGTGTCAGAGGGACGCCGAGTCCGGGCTACCGCTCGCTTTCTGTTGCACCGGGTGAGGGTGACCTCGAGGGGTTCATCGCGTCGATCGACGACGGTCTCCTCGTTGCCAGCCTCCAAGGTCTTCACTCGGGCGTCAATGCGGTGAGCGGAGACCTGAGCGTGGGTGTCGAAGGAGTCGTGATCCGGGACGGTCAACTCCAAGAGCCGATCCGCGAAGGCACACTGGCCGGGGCGATCCCACGGATGCTGCTCGATATCGTGGCGGTCGGGGCCGATCTGGAGCGTCTTCCCGGTGGTTCGTTGATGCCGACGCTCCTGTTGGAGGGGCTCACCCTCGGTGGCGGATCTTCCGCGTAGCCTCGTTGCCGCATGCCGATCCTGCACGCCATTGTCCTGGGCATCGTTCAGGGGCTCTCGGAGTTCCTTCCAATCTCCAGCAGCGGACATCTCGAACTCACAAGATGGGCCTTCGGGTGGGACTCGTTGCCCGATGAACTCGAGCGACCGTTCGACGTCTCCGTGCATCTCGGCACGCTGGTGGGTGCGGTGGCGTACCTGCGTCACGACGTGTTGAGGTACCTGCTCGCTGGCTTCGCTCCACTTCGTGGCGAAGAGTTGGGTGTCGATGGCCGGATCGCGTGGTTCCTTGCGGCGAGTGCGGTGCCGGCCGCAGTTGCGGGCGTCGCCGCTGACAAACTGATCGATGAGCTCGATCGCATCTGGCTGATCGCCGTGATGCTGATCGTGTTCGGCTTGGTGCTTCTGGTCGCTGATCGCATGCCTGAACGACGATTGCTGAGCGAGTTCCGAATGCGCGACGCCCTACTGATGGGGTTCGGTCAGGCGCTCGCCCTTCAGCCGGGTGTGAGCCGGAGCGGTGCCACACTCACCGTAAGCCGCTTCCTGGGCTTCGAACGCGAGGCGGCTGCCCGGTTGGTGTTCTTGATGAGCCTTCCGATCGTGGGTGGCGCCGGTGTCTATGCCCTCGTCGATGTGTCGGTTCCGACAGACTTCTGGGCGCCGTTCATCTGGGGCATGGCCAGTTCTGCGTTTACCGGTTGGGTTGCGGTTTGGGGAATGTTGCGGCTGGTCAACTCGCGCTCCTTCACTCCCTTCGTGATCTACCGGGTCCTCATCGGTGTGGTTGTGCTGGTCGCGTTGGCGGTTGGCTGATCTTCGGCGAGCGAGATGGTCGACTGCCCAGGATCACCGGGTGGTCTCTGATGGCCGGCTGCTCCACACGCGCGCGGGGTGCAAGATCTCGTCATCAACCCCCAACCTCCGCTGGACGCATGATTGCCACGACGGTGCCGCCGGTACCGAGTGCCTCGATGAGGAAGCGGGTGTCGCGTTCGGGGACAGCCACCGTGATCTTGTCGTCTTGGCGGTCGAGGACTCGTGCGTGGTCGACGGCGACCCGGCGGGTGGTGAGGTCATACAGCCGGACAAGGTCGCCGGTGACGGCCTCGGTGTCGTCGGCGGGGATGGTGAACGCAAGGTGGTGATCGGGCAAGAGCGCGGCCAACGCTGAGCCCGCTCGGCTGTCCACCCGCGCGGATCGCAGAATCTCACCGATTGCGAGGTGCACCGTCGTGCGTGCACCAGGTTCGACCGACGTCAGCGCATCAGGCGGTCGGAGGCCAGCGGGCACCGGCATTTCGGCGACCGAGGACGGGCTTAGGAGCTCGCCGGCGCGAATGTCGACGGTGGCGACGAGCACATTTCCAGTCGTCATCCAGGCGGCTTCGGCGTCGGCTGCGTTGTCGTAAGCACGCTCGAGCGCTGCAGCTACGAAAACGGCGATCGTGACGACCACAGCGATCCGCAGGAGTCGGTAGCGCGCGGCAGCGGACTGCAGGCTTCCTCCGACCATGATGTGAAGCGGCGTGGGGAATGGCGGACGCGGGGGTGCAGCCACAGAAGACAACTCCGGAGATTCGAGAACGGACCGGGGGAGGTGTCGATCGGAAAACGTCAGTCGGGAGACGACGAGGCGCTGGAGCTGTTCGAAGCGTTTGCGGAGTTCGTGGAAGCGCTTGCGGAGTTCGTGGAAGAACCCGCGGGGGTCGTGGAAGAACTCGACGATTCAGAACTCGACGATTCACTTGACGACGAAGCGTTGGACGACGAGCCGTGGTCGTTCTTGTAGAAGCCTTCGCCCTTGAACGCGATACCTACTTTTGAGAACACCTTCTTGACCTCGGCACCGCAGATCTCGGAATCGCCATCGTGGGTTCGAGGGCAGGCCGTGAGCGTGTCCTCGGCAAAGGACTGCCACATCTCAAACATCTCGCCGGTGCGCTCACACCGATAGTCGTAGGTCGGCACGGATCGGAGGATACCGGTACCGGTGGTGCTCAGCACCGTACGATGTGGACATGTGGTTGGCCGCCGGAATCGTTGCCGCGTATCTGGTCGGCACCTTTCCGACGGCGCTGTGGCTCGGCCGTCGGGCTGGTGTCGATCCCACGAAGGCCGGATCCGGGAATCCGGGTGCATCGAACGTCTACCGACTGTCGGGCAAGCGCAACGGCGTGCTGGTTGGCGTCATCGACGCGCTGAAAGGCGTTATCCCCGTCGCAATCGCTCTTGTTCTTGCGGGCAGACCCGAGGCACACGCAGTTTGGACCGCAGCCGTGGCAGGCCACGTTTGGCCCTTCTATCGACGCTTTCGAGGCGGTAAGGGTGTCGCAACGGCAGGTGGTGGCGGTTTGGTCCTCTCGCCACTTGTCGGCCTTGCGTGCGCCGTCTTGTTCTTCTCGGTGGTGATGTTGGGTCGGGTCGCTGCCGTGGGTTCGCTCTCGATCGCGCTCGGCTACCCGATCATCACCGCTGCGATCGGTCGCCCCGGCTGGGAGGTCGCGGTCGGCAGCGGTGTCGCAGCGATTCTCGTCGTTCGCCACCAGGCCAACATCAGACGCATCATCGGTCGTTCCGAGCAAAACGTTTGACCGTCGGTTCCGTCCGCACCGCCGTGATCCCTGCGGCAGGCGTCGGCACCCGCTTCCTTCCCGTTACCAAAGCGGTGCCCAAAGAGCTGCTCACCGTGGTTGATCGGCCGTCGAGGCAGTGGGTTGTCGAGGAGGCTCTTGCGGCCGGCATCGATGAGACCGTGATCGTCACGAGCTCGCCGAAGAAGCCGCTCGAGGACCAGTTCAGTCAGATGATCGAGCTCGAGTCAGTTCTCGAGGAAAGAGAGAATCTCGAGCTGTTGGACCGGGTTCGACGCATCACCGACCTTGCCACCTTCCACTTCGCACTCCAGCCTTCCCCGCCCGGTCTCGGCCACGCGATCTTGGTGGCAGCCCCTCACGGGGGAGACGAGCCATTCGCAGTATTGCTGCCCGACGAACTTCTTCCCGACGGTGGCCAAACCGTGCAGCGGATGATCGACGTCGCCGAGTCAGCGGGGGAGTCGGTGGTCTCGCTGATCGAAACCGAGGGCATCGAGATCACCGAGTACGGATGCGCTGGCTACTCGGCGCGTGATGGCGACGTCGACGTCGTCGGTTTCGACACCGGGCCGAAAGTCGACTGGTGCGAGCCAACGTCGACGGTCGCTTCGAGGAGACAGCAGTTCTGCGATTGCTGCGATGCTCAAAGCGGCTCTGGAGTCGAACGGCTTCTAGTCTGTCGAGGTGCTCACGCTCGACGGAGCCCGCCAACACGTTCTCGATCGCGTCTCTCGACTGGGGCCGGTCGATGTTGCGCTCAATGATGCTGCCGGCCTCGTGCTTGCCGCCGATGTCGTGGCTGCGGAGCTGGTACCTCCGTTCGCCAACACGGCGATGGACGGTTTCGCGGTGCAGTTCGCCGACACCGTCGGTGCGCCTGTCACCCTCGAGGTGATCGGCACAATAGCGGCCGGCTCAACGCTCGATGGCGAGGTAGGCCCAGGGCAGGCGGCACGGATTATGACGGGCGCGCCGATGCCGCCCGGCGCCGACGCAGTGGTGATGGTTGAGCGCACCTCGTTCGATGAAGCAGCCAGCACGGTCGAGATCGAGATCGCAGTCGACGAGGGAAATCACGTCCGCAGTGCTGGTGAAGACGTGAAGCCTGGCGACTTGCTCTTCGGCGCGGGAACGCGGCTTGCCGCCGGTCATCTTGGTGTCCTCGCAAGCGTCGGCGTTCACACCGTCTCCGTGGTTCGCCGGCCGCGGGTCGGTGTGATCTCCACCGGTGACGAACTGGTCGACGATGGCCGGCCGCTGCTACCCGGCGAAATCCGCGACTCAAACCGGCGCACGCTGTTGACACTTGGGGCCGAGGCGGGTTGGGACGCTGTCGATCTCGGCATCGCAGTCGATGAGCCCGGCGCCATACGAGAGGCCTTTCTTGCCGCAGCTGAGTCGTGCGACGCGATCCTCAGCTCTGGTGGCGTTTCGATGGGTGCCTTCGATTATGTGAAGGTCGTGCTTGACGAGATCGGTGACATGCGATGGATGCAGATCGCCATTAAGCCCGCCAAGCCGTTTGCCTTCGGTCTCGTTGGCGCGACGCCCGTCTTCGGGTTGCCGGGCAACCCCGTCTCGTCGATGGTCTCGTTTGAGCTCCTCGCTCGTCCGGCGATCGGCTTCATGGCCGGCATGGACGACACGGGGCTCGTCCTGCTCCGAGCCATCAGTGAGGACACGCTTGACCATCCCGCCGATGGCAAGGTCCACTTCCTCCGGGTGGAAGGCAGAATCGACGACACTGGTCGGTGGCACGTACGGCGAGCCGGTGGGCAGGGCTCGCATCAGTTGACCGCAATGGCCCGTGCCGATGCGCTTGCCCTCGTGCCCGACGGCGTCAACATTACGCCGGGCGACGAGGTCCAGATCTTGCCCCTCCGGTAGCCTGAGCGAATGACTGCGCAGCTGATCGACGGGTTCGGCCGAGTCCATCGTGACCTTCGGATCTCGGTCACCGACCGCTGCAACTTCCGCTGCACCTACTGCATGCCGGAGGAGGGAATGCAGTGGCAGGAGCGCAGCAACCTGCTGACCTTCGAAGAGATCGAGCGCGTTGCCAAGATCATGGTTGAGCGTTACGGCGTCGACGGCATCCGGCTCACCGGCGGTGAGCCGCTCGTGCGCGCCCGTCTGCCGCTGTTGGTCGAGAAGCTTGCCGCCCTCGGCGTCGATCTCGCCATGACGACCAACGGCGTGAGCCTCCCACTCGTCGCTGCGGAGTTGAAGGCTGCCGGTCTGACCCGGGTCAATATCAGTCTCGACTCGTTCAGGCGCGACCGGTTCCTTGAACTCACTCGGCGTGACGACCTCGACCGGGTTCTCGCAGGTGTCGATGCCGCGCTCGAGGTCGGGTTCGATCCGGTGAAGATCAACTGTGTCGTCATGAAGGGCGTGAACGACGACGAGGTACTCGACTTCGCCGAGTACGGCCGCGAGAAGGGGGTCGTCGTTCGCTTCATCGAGTTCATGCCGCTCGATGCTGACGAGATCTGGAACAACTCGCTGGTGCTCACCCAGGCCGAGATACTCGAGACGCTCCAGGCCGAGTACGACCTCGAACCGATCCGACGCTCATCGGCGCCTGCCACTCGTTGGCGCTACGCAGATGGCAAAGGGGAGATCGGAGTCGTCGCCACGGTCAGTGAGTCGTTCTGCGAAACGTGCGATCGCACCCGCATCACCGCCGACGGCCAGTTCCGGTCGTGCCTCTTCGCTGTGGAAGAGACCGACATCCGGGCCCTGTTGCGGAACGGTTCCAGTAACGACGTCATCGCCGAGGCCCTCGAGCGAACCGTTGCTGCGAAGTGGGCGGGGCATCAGATCAACCAGGTGCACTTCATCCGCCCCCGGCGCTCCATGTCCGAAATCGGCGGCTGATCGCCCCGTAGACTTTGGCTATGTCTGAACGCGGTTTCACCCATCTCGACTCCGACGGTCGAGCGCGCATGGTCGATGTCACGCCCAAAGAGCCGTCACATCGACGGGCTGTCGCCCGGGGGCGGGTCAACATGACTCCCGAGACGGCCTCGGCGGTCGCCCAGGGAGCGATCAAAAAGGGGGATGTGCTTGCCGTTGCGCGCGTCGCAGGCATTCAGGCCGCAAAGAGGACATCGGACCTGTTGCCGCTGTGCCATCCGCTGATGGTCGGTGCAGTCACGGTCAATTTCGAGATCAGCGACGCGTCGATCGAGGTGGAGGCGGCGGTCGACACGTTCGACCGGACGGGTGTCGAGATGGAAGCCCTCACTGCATGCTCAGTCGCAGCATTGACGATCTACGACATGTGCAAGTCGATGGATCGTTCGATGGTTATCGATGCAGTGGCACTTTGGGAAAAGACGGGCGGGCGTTCGGGTACCTATCGACGCCTCGACGATGCCTGAAGCGAGGGTTGCGGCGCCAGGTTGCTGGGGCGCCGGCGTCGGTTTGCGACGAGAAATCGTGCCGAGAGGATTGCCAAAAGATTTCGTTTCGTCATAGGATCGTCACTTGGAGTACGCGGCTCGGACAACCGTCTGAGTTCTATACAGTGCGCCGCACAGCGTTGTGCTGTCTGCTTGAGGGGCCCGTTCAATGATGTCGACGTCGATCGTGGTGTTGGTGTTGGCCGTTGGATGGTGTGCCTACCTTGCGATGTGGTGGAAGGATTCGCGCAAGTCCGTCGGCGCTCGCAGCGATCGCATCGACGCGTTCTCCGCCGGTATGGGCAGCCTGGGCGGCTCGGCATCGAGATCAGCTCAAGGGTTGAGGCTCCATCCCCTCGAACTCAAGCCACAATCATCGACCGCCGCTGCTCAGCGGCGTCGGCAGGTCACCACCGTGCTGTCCGGTCTGGCTGTCGTGACGTTGCTTGCATCGTTTGTCCTGGGTGTCGTGGCGATCATCGCCCACGTGCTGTTCGACGTTGCGCTGGTTGCGTTCGGCTGGGCCGCGATTCAGCGCCGCAACCGCGCAGCCGAGCGGGAAATCAAGGTGCAGATGCTGTACCCGGAGGACGTCACGCCACTCCACGCGCCGCGTCACAGCGTCAACGCTTGATCCACCGAACGAGCCAGGTCGTTTCAGCGGGTGGCGCCGCTACCATGTTCGTTCCCACGGGGGTGTAGCTCAGTTGGTAGAGCGCCTCGGTCGCATCGAGGAGGCCAGGGGTTCAACTCCCCTCACCTCCACTCCGTGAAAGCCTGCGCCGCGAAGCGTTAACAGCCCGGTTCGATCGCTTTCGCTTGGCACCTGCAGAGCTGTCCACAGACCTTCCCACAGGCACGGACCAACTTGTCCCCAGGGTGAGGGATTGCCAGGTGTTTTTCCACAATTCCTATCAATTGACACGCGTGAAATTTGTCCTAGGTTGACGGAGCACTCACTTGGGAGGGATTACTCATGCAACGCCGACTCCGGCTCTTTCTTTCTGTCCTATTCGCCCTCACGCTCATCGCCGCCTCCTGCGGCGATGACGATGACACTGCGGTCGACTCGACGGATGACGCATCCGCTGACGACTCGGCGGGTGACGCATCCGCTGACGACAGCGCGGCGGCTGAGTGTGCTCCGGTCAAGCCGGATGACACCTCCAGTTCGGTCGACGCATCCGATGTGACGGCGGCCTTCGTGTACCTGACCGACCCAGGCGATGCCGGATGGACGTGGGCCCACCACCGTGGTGCCGAACAGGCCGCAGCGGCCACCGGAGCGAGCTTGCTGACGGTCGAGAACATTGCGGAAGGTAGCCCCGAGTTCGATCAGTCAGTCCGTGACTTCATCGCCGACGGTGCCGATGCCGTGTTCGCTACGTCATTCGGTTACATGGACGCGATGGAGGCCCTGTCGGCCGAGTTCCCCGACGTCGACTTCTTCCACGCCACCGGCTACAAGAGCAACGACACCAACTTCGGTAACTACTTCGGCCGGATCTACCAGGCTCGTTACCTCACTGGCCTCACCGCTGGTGCAGCCACCGAGACCAACGAGATCGGCTACGTGGCCGCCTTCCCAATTCCCGAGGTCATCCGCGGTATCAACGCCTTCACCCTCGGTGTGCGCGAGGCCAACCCCGATGCCACCGTTACCGTCAACTGGACCAGCACCTGGTTCGATCCAGCGGTTGAGGGTGAGGCCGCGCAGGCCTTGCTCGACGGCGGTGCCGACGTGATCGCAATGCACCAGGACTCCACGGCCGCCGGCGAGCGAGCCGAGGCCGCCGGTGCCCGTTGGATCTCGTACAACTCCGACATGTGTGAGTACGCGCCGAATGCCTACCTGTCGTCGGCCATCTGGAACTGGGGTCACTACTACGCCCTGGCCATCGAGTCCGTCGCCGACGGTTCGTTCTCCGGCGGTGGCACTTGGCCCGGCATGGAAACCGGCATGGTCCAGATCGGTTCACTTGCTTCCGACGTCTCCCAGGAGATTCGCGACCTCATCGATCAGCGGAGCCAGGAGATGATCAACGGGAGCTTCGATCCGTTCACCGGTCCGATCAACGATCAGGAGGGCAACGAGATCATCGCTGCTGGCGAGACCCCGCCGGACTTTGCTCCTGACGGCCTGAGCCTGCTCGGGATGGGCGTCTTCGTCGAAGGCGTGGTCGGGTCGGCCGAAGGGTGACCCACCCTGCCGTCGAACTCGACGGCATCTGGAAACGATTTCCCGGAGTGATCGCCAATGCCGGGGCGGGCCTTACCGTCCGCCCCGGCACGGTGCACGCTGTTCTCGGTGAGAACGGTGCCGGGAAAACCACCCTCATGAACTGCCTCGCCGGGGTGTACCGACCCGACGAGGGACATATCCGAATCGACGGACAAGAGATGATCTTCTCGTCGCCAGCTGACGCGCTGGGGGCAGGGATCGGGATGGTGCATCAGGAGTTTCGCCTGGTGCCGACGTTCACCGTTGCGGAGAACGTCGTGCTCGGGGCGGCCCCTCCCATCATCGACGCAGCCGTGATTGAACGGCAGGTCGGTGATGTGGCTGCACGCTTTGGCTTCGAGGTCGAGCCGGACCGTCCGGTATGGCAGCTCTCGATGGGGGAGCGGCAGCGCGTCGAGATCCTCAAGGCCCTGTGGCGCGATGCCCGGGTGCTGATTCTCGACGAACCCACCGCAGTACTCACCCCCCAGGAATCAGTCGAGCTGGGTGAGGTTCTTCGCCGCATGGTCGCCGATGGCCGCTCGGTGATCTTCATCTCCCACAAACTCGATGAGGTCGTGTCGTTTTGCGACGAAGCGACCGTTCTTCGCAGCGGCGAGACGGTTTCGGCCTCGATTGCGGTCGCCGACGTCAATGCCTCCGAGTTGGCACGCCTGATGGTTGGCGACGTTGCGGTCGAAACGGTGCCGATCGCAGTTGCCATTCCAGGCGATCCTGCGCTCACCGTCGACAACCTCACCGTGCGCGACGCGCGTGGGCTTCTGGCTGTCGACGGCGTGTCGTTCGAGGTCCGATCGGGTGAGATCGTCGGCATCGCCGGGGTTGCCGGTAACGGGCAACGGGCCCTCACCGACGCCATCGCCGGGCTCGAACCGATCGAAGGCGGCACCGTCACGGTTATGCGAACCGACGTCACGACCGCACCTCCGCAGCGGCGCTTCGCCGCTGGGCTTGCGTACGTGCCCGAGGACCGACTCGGGGTCGGCCTCGCCCCAAAGCTTCCCATCACCGAGAACGCAGTCATGCGCGAGTTCCGAACGTTGCGGCGAGGTCCACTGCTCAACTGGGCGAGCGCCCGTGAGTTCTGCGATCGGATCGTCGAGCGGTTCGAGGTCAAGATCGGTAGGCACGATGCACCACTCGCCGGACTCTCGGGCGGCAACCTGCAGCGTCTGCTGCTCGGTCGCGAGCTCTCGGGCAAACCAGATGTTGTCGTTGCGTCCCAGCCAACGCGCGGTCTCGACGTCGCCGGTGTGCGGGCCATTCAGCGTCTTATCGTGCAGCAGCGTGACGAGGGCACTGGCGTCCTCATGGTTTCCGAGGACCTCGACGAACTCCTGTCGCTCGCTGATCGGATCCTCGTCATGAACGCGGGACGTATCGTTGGCGAGTTCAATGCCCGAGAGGCGACCCGCACCCAGATCGGTGAAGCGATGATGGGCACTGCCACCGAGGCATCATCGTGAAGCGCCTGGTCCTTCGCCGCCGAGAGGAGGCCGTCCGAGGCGGTCAGCCGGTCGCCTTCGCGGCAGGTCTCGTCTTCGCCCTCGTCATCGGCGCGTTGTTGCTCACAATCTCGGGCGATCCGGTTCTCGGCACCTATCAGCGCATGTGGGATCGCAGCTTCGGCACAGCCGACACGCTCTCGGCGACGTTCAATCGTGCTGTCCCGCTTGCGCTGGCTGGGCTGGCTGTCTCGATCGCTGCAACTATGGGCCTCTGGAACATTGGTGCCGAGGGCCAGATCATGTTCGGTGCCACTGCGGCCACCCTGGTTGGCCGGGTCGGAGCAGATTGGCCGAGTCCGGTCCTGATCGTCGCCATGCTCATCGGTGCGGCTATCGGTGGTGCCCTGTGGGCGCTCGGTCCCGGGTTGGCCAAAGCCGAGATCGGGGTGAGCGAGATCATCACGACCCTCATGCTCAACGAAGTTGCCGTCCGTCTCATCGTTTACTTGCAGACCGGACCGTGGAAAGACCCTGACGGCTTCGGCTTCCCTCAGATCACGGTGAAGCCAGAGGGTTCGCAACTCGGGATCATCTGGGAACGATCGCACCTTGGCGTGCTGATAGCGCTCGCAGTCATCGCCGGGTTCGCCTGGTTCGTCAATCGCAGTGTGTGGGGTTATGAACTCCGCATCGCAGGAGCGTCGGCAAAGACAGCGGCCTATGCCGGCATCTCAATGCGAAAAAAGGTGCTCGGTGTTCTGGTCCTGTCGGGCGCGGTCGCCGGCTTCGCAGGTGGCATCGAGCTCACCGGTACTGCGGCCCGTCTGAACGAGAACATCTCGAACGGGTTCGGCTTTGCGGGGATCATCGTCGCTGCCCTCGCCCTCATGCGGCCGAGCGGCGTTGCCCTCGTCGCTGTCTTCTTCGGCGCCGTCCAGGTCGGCGGGCAGTCGATCCAGACCCTTGGTGTTTCGCCGGCGGTGGCCGGGATCCTCCAGGCGCTCATCCTGTTCGGCGCCATCGGTGCCGCCGTTCTCTCCACGTACCAGTTGGCCCTTGTCGAGCGGAAGGTGGTGACAACATGATCAACCAGCTCGCGGCGCTCGACATCAGCGAGGCAGCGTTTCTTGGGCTCGTCGTTGCCACGATCCAGTTCGCCACATTGCTGTACCTGGCTGCACTCGGCGAAGCGATCGCCGAGCGATCGGGCGTTCTCAACCTCGGGGTTGAAGGCATGATGGCGGTCGGCGCGGTGTGCGGGTACATCGGTGCTGTCAGTACCGGCTCGCCCTGGCTCGGCCTCTTGATCGGGGCGCTCGCCGGGGCGGTTGCCGCTGGGGTTCATGCCGTGGTTGCCGTTGGGCTCGGCGCCGACCAAGTGGTGAGTGGCCTGGCGCTCACGATCCTCGGCCTCGGGCTGGCCAACTTCATCGGCGATGGGTACACCGATGATCCCCGCCGATCGCAGTTCACCGATGCCGACATCCCACTGCTGAGCGACATCCCGTGGGTCGGCGAGACCGTATTCTCCACCACCCCGGTCACGTACCTGGCAGTCGTGCTGGGTGTCGGCACCTGGTTTGTCATGAACCGAACTGCGCTCGGTCTCGGTGTTCGTGCCGTGGGTGAGAGCGCCTCGACTGCCGATGCGGCCGGCCATTCGGTGGTGGCGACTCGAGCGGGTGCTGTGATGGTCGGCGGCGCCTTCGCCGGTCTGTCAGGGGCATACCTCACGACGACTGGAATCGTCGGTGCGTGGAGCGAAGGTCTCATCGCAGGGCGCGGCTGGATCGCCGTTGCACTCGTCATCTTCGGGGCTTGGCGCGCTGGTCGGGTTGCCACCGGGGCGGTGCTCTTCGGTTTCACGCTCGCCCTCCAGACCCGGCTTCAGCCCTTCGGTGTTGACTTCTCGCCGATTCTGCTGTCGATGCTGCCGTACATCCTCACGGTTATTGTCCTGATCGTGATCTCGATCCGGGCTCGGCATCAGCCGTCACCTGCGCCCGCAGGACTCGGCATCGCCTATCGCCGTGAGGAGCGCTGATGGAGTTCTCGTATTGGGCCAACCCGTCACAGAGCTGGGGTCAGATCCTGGAGGGTGCAAGGTTCGCCGCTGACGCAGGCTGGCGAGGGGTCTGGGTTCCTGATCACTTCATGCCCTCGGCTGATCCGGGCAATGGTCCGGGTCCGACCGACGTCGAGATGGCACCGTTCCTAGAGGGCTGGATGCTGCTCGGTGGGCTCGCTGCCGCCGTACCCGACGTGCGCCTCGGGCTCATGGTGGGAGGCAACACCTACCGGCACCCTGCCGTGGTTGCGAATATGGCGATCACGCTCGACCACATGTCGGGCGGTCGAGCGGTACTTGGGCTCGGAGCCGGCTGGCAACGCAACGAGCATGAGCGACTCGGTATCGAACTCCCGTCG
The DNA here is from genome assembly GCA_905480195.1 of uncultured Acidimicrobiales bacterium. Classification (GTDB taxonomy): domain Bacteria; phylum Actinomycetota; class Acidimicrobiia; order Acidimicrobiales; family Aldehydirespiratoraceae; genus UBA11606. The sequence goes on along the minus strand of CAJQPN010000001.1, from coordinate 39,246 downwards.
CTCAAGGAGCGTTCGGATCGTCTCGAAGAGGCTGCCGCCTTGTGTCGGGCCATGTTCGAAGCGGGCGGTCAGCGGGTCGACTTCGTCGGCGAGCACTACACGCTCACCCAGGCCCCCGTCGAGCCCGGACCCGTGAACGGCTCGCTCCCGATCCTGATCGGCGGTGCGGGCGCGAAGCGAACCCTGCGAACCGTTGCTCGGCACGCCGACGAGTGGAACGCGTGGGGGCGTCCCGACACGATCGCCGGGCATCTCGAGAACCTTCGGGGCCACTGCGACAACGAGGGTCGCGACATGGCCAGCGTGCACATCACGGCGGTCGGGCTTCTGATCATCGTCGACGATGCCGAGAAGGCTGAGCAGATCCGAAGTGGGTTGGATCACCGCTCCGGACTTGTCGGTACCGTCGACGAACTCAAGGCCGTGATCGAAGCGTACGAATCAGTCGGTGTCGACGAGATCGTGGTGCCCGATTTCGCAATCACTGGTCCTGAAAAAATGACGACCCTCGAGCGCTTCAACCGCGAGGTGCTGGGCAACTAGCCAATCGTTAGGCGTCGAGCACCTTGTGCCGAGCGTCTTCGGGGCTCACTACCGGTTCGTCGGTGGACCAAGGGAAGTTGATCCACTGGTCTGTGCGTTTCCACACGTATTCGCACTTCACAAGCGAGTGTGACTTCTCGTAGAGGACAGCCGAACGGACCTCGCCGACCCGCTCGGCGCAGTGGTCGTGCACCATCTTGAGCGTGTGACCGGTGTCGGCGACATCATCGGCGATGAGCACCTTTGCGTCTTCCATGTCGACGAAGTCGACATAGGGCGGGAGCATCACCGGCACGGGAAGGCGTTCGTCGACTCCCGTGTAGTACTCGCAGTTCATCACGTAGATGTTCTTCACCGAAAGGGCATATCCGAGTGATCCCGCCACGAGGAGCCCGCCTCGTGCGATTGCGAGAATCATTTCTGGACGGAAGCCGTCGTCGGCTACCCGCTGGGCCAGCTCGCGCACCGCCCGGCCGTACGTGGCGTAGTCCAAAATCTCGCGCTCGTTGCTCATCCGGAGGACCATAGCGGGCGCGTGTCGTGAGATGATCGGATTCCTATGAGTAGCTCCGATCCGATCTTCGCCGTCATGGACCGCTGGTTCCAACACCTCCGAGGTGAGTTGGAAGGAGGGCTCGACGCGCTCCTCCACGAAGACTGTGTCTTCCTCTCGCCGGTGGTCTACACACCCCAACAGGGCCGCGAGATCAGCAAGCTGTATCTGACTGCGGCTGGCAGCGTGCTACCCGGGGAGAGCGCCGGCGATTCGGTGTCGAGCCCGGACGCATCGGGTGGGTTCGGCTACACGAAGCGCATCTTGCAGGGCAATCACGCTGTGCTCGAGTTCGAGACCACAGTCGATGGCATGTATGTGAATGGCGTCGACATCATCACGTGTGATGACGAGGGCTGGATCACCGAGTTCAAGGTGATGATGCGCCCGTACAAGGCGCTCGACGTCGTCAGAGACCAGATGATGGCGACGATGGAGAAGCTCTCGGCCGGCTGAGGTTCAGCCGTGGCCGTCGAGCAAGCCGGCCACCAACGCAGCGACGGGGCTGCGTTCGCTGCGGGTGAGTGTGATGTGACCGAAGAGCGGATGGCCGCGCAGATGGTCGACGACTGCCCCGATGCCGTCGAACCGGCCGACCCGCAAATTGTCGCGTTGGGCAACATCGTGCGTGAGCACAACCTTCGAGTTCTCACCAATACGGGTGAGCGCAGTGAGCAAGACGTTGCGTTCGAGATTTTGCGCTTCGTCGACGATGATGAATGCGTCGGTGATCGAGCGGCCTCGGATATGGGTCAGGGGAAGAATCTCGAGCAGTTCCCGATGGATAACCTCGTCGACCACCTCAGGACCGGCGATGGCCTCGAGCGCATCGCCGACGGCCGCAGCCCACGGCGACATCTTCTCGGCCTCTGAACCGGGGAGATAGCCGAGATCCTGACCGCCGACGGCGTAGAGCGGCCGAAAGACGATCACCTTCGAGTGGGTGCGGTTTTCGAGCACCGACTCGAGCGCAGCAGCAAGCGCCAAGACGCTCTTGCCGGTGCCGGCTCTGCCACCGAGTGAAACAATGCCGATCGAGTCGTCGGTAAGCAGGTCGAGGGCGATGTGCTGTTCGCGAGAGCGAGGTCGCACGTCGAAGACCGAACGGTCCGCGATGCGATGGACTCGCTTGTCATCACGTAACCGGCCGAGTCCCGACTGTGATCCTGAGACGAGCGTGATCCCGGTGTTGACCGGGAGCTGCCGAGCGTCGTCGAGGTCGACCACGCCTTCGTCGTAGAACTCGTCGATGACGGCGCTGCCGACGACGAAGTCGGTGTAGCCCGTCCACGACCCATCGGCCACTTCGGTGTCGCGGTATTCAGCAGCGTCGAGGCCCACCACTCCGGCCTTCAGGCGCAGTGGGAGGTCTTTCGACACAAGCGTGACCGATAGTCCTTCGATCGCAAGATTGTTGGCAACCGTGAGGATCCGATGGTCGTTGGCATCGACGCGAAACGCCTCGGGAAGCGGCTCGGTGCTCGTGTGGTTGAGCTCAACGCGAATGGTGCCGCCGTGCTCGTTGACCGGTAGTTCTTCCAGCAATGAACCGTGGCGCTCGCGAAGCTCCTCGAGCGCCCGGAGTGCGGTCCGGGCCGCCCAACCGAGTTCTGGATGGTTCCGTTTGGCTTCCAGTTCGGTCAGGACAACCAGGGGAAGAACGACTGCGTGTTCCTCGAAGCGTCTCAAGGCCTGCGGTTCGCTCAGCAGGACCGACGTGTCGAGGACGTAGGTTCGACGGTTGGTCGTCATGTTGCCTACGAACCGTACGTAGGTCGGGCGCGCGGTTGGTGGATGGCTGTGTGTCAACTGGTCAGACGACCTCGACGAGGATGCCGTGCCATCCTTCGGCTCCGTCGGGAGCGACGTCCTTGGGCCCTTGCGGCTGGAGCGCGCCCTCGCCGTCGAATGCCCGCACGTCGACGCGATGGATGCCTGGATCGGCATCCCACTCAACCTTCCACTGGACCCACGATTCGTCGGTGCCCGGCACGGCGAGATCGCACAGCTGCCACTCACCCTCGTCGATCGAGACCTCGACCGCAGAGATCCCCCGGTTGGGCGCCCACGCCACGCCGGCGAGTAGTTGGGTTCCATGCTCGAGTCGTTCCCGGTGTCGCGGCACGTCGATACGCGACATGGTCTTCATGGGGCCCTCTTTGGACCAGCCGAGGTTGATCCAGTACCCGTTGAAGTCCTCCCAGGTAGTGAGGTTGATCTCCTCGAGCCACTTGGTCGCAGAGACGTAGCCGTAGAGGCCTGCGATCACCAGGCGGGCTGGGAAGCCGTGGCGAACGGGGAGCGGCTCACCGTTCATCCCCACGGCAAGAAGAGCGTTACGTCCGTCGTAGAGGACCTCGGTGGGGAAACCGGCGGTGAAGTCGTCGACGGAGCGGCCCACCAGCTGAGTTGCACCTTCTTGTACACCCGCACGGTCGAGCAGATCGATCAGCGGGACGCCGGTCCAGACGGCGTTGCCTACCAGGTCACCACCGACGTTGTTTGACACGCACGAGAGGGTGATCGTGTGTTCTGCCAGGTCCATGGCGAGGATGTCGTCGTAGGTGAACTCGAGTGGGTTGTCGACCATGCCGGTGATGCGCAGCGTCCAGTTGGCCGGGTCGACCTGGGGGATCTGCAGTGCGGTGTCGATGCGATAGAAGTTGTTGCCAACCGACGGTGTCACCCAACTCGATAACCCTTCGATCCCGGCGTACTCGGTGGAGCTGACCTCGCCCGATGCGGTCATCCGGGCGATCGGGGCCCGGGTCGTGGTGGTACTGGCCCCGACCCGTTCGGTGGTGGTGGTTGGGAGCGTAATGCTCGCCCGGGCGAGCTCGGCCGCTGACTCTCCCTCGACGGTTCGTCCGATGCCGACCCCCGCCAGTGCGAAGGCTCCTGCACCGGCGGAGAAACCGAGGAACGAACGACGAGAGGCCGGCGGTGCGAGGGGGCTGGCGAGCACACCGGTATCGGGATCACCACGTTCGTTGTTCGCAGTGACGGTTGCTCGCGCTCGGCCCACCAGAACGAGGAGCGTGGCGATGCCGAGCGATGTGGCAGTCAACGCCCAGAACCAGCTGGCGACGGTGTCGGACTGTGGGTTACGGGCCGTAGCCCAGCCACCGAGAAGGCCGAAGGTGACGAAACCCCAGATCCCGATCGTGCTGGTGCGGCGAGCCGACTGGTCGCCGAGAACGGCCGCGACGAGGAAACTGATGATCGTGACGCCGCGCAGGAGGTTGCCCTTCCCGGCCGATCCAAGGTTCTCGATCGACTCCTCGGCGGCCCATCCGGGCATGTAGTCAATGATGAGTTCGCCGACCCCCAGGACGAGGCCGGGGACGTCGGTGGCACCACCGATGAACTGGCTGAACCCGAGTGCGACGGCGGCGGCGCTCATCCCGGCGAGCCAGCCCATCCAGATCGGGACCGGATACGTAACCCTCTCGTCTGATGCGTCAGGTGTCGTCATGTCACAAACCATCTCTCAGGAACGCATCAGCACGGGGAATGGTTCCCGTGAGGCACACTGACTCCTCGTGAAGTCTGACACCGTTCTCGCTGACTGGGGCGCCGCCCTGGTTGATCCCGATGGGTGGCGTGCCGTCGTGGCGGTGATGGATCGCGCTCGAGTCGTGCGTGTCGACCGCGGTGAGTGCGATGTGATGACCAGTCGCGGTCGACTCCGAGTGCTCTCGGATTCACAACGCGCACAGGGCGAGATCGCTCCCGTCACCGGCGATTGGGTCGAGCTCGCCGAGGCCGAAGGGCTTGGGCTGGTGATCGACCGGGTGCTGCCGCGTCGCACCGCAGTGAGCCGTCGTGATCCGGCCGAAAAGGATGTCGAACAGGTACTGGCCAGCAACGTCGACGCAGTCGCAGCAGTGCTCGGACTCGATCGGCCCATCCAGCCCGGTTGGCTTGAGCGATTGTTGGTGATGGCGATCGACAGCGGTGCCGAGCCGGTGATCGTGCTGACGAAGCTCGACGAGGCTAGCGACCCGTCTGGCGCACTTGAGGTGGTTGACGCGGTCGCCGGTTCAACTCCGGTCGTCATGACGAGCGTCGTTGATGGTCGGGGCCTCGGTGATCTCCGGGCGTTGATGGGCGCCGGGCGAACACTTGCGCTGGTGGGTGAAAGTGGTGCCGGGAAATCGTCGCTCGTCAATGCGTTGGTCGGTCGGGAACTGCTCGAGGTCGGAGAGGTCCGAGCGGGCGATTCCGAGGGCCGCCACACGACCACGGCCCGCGAACTGGTGCTGGTGCCCGGCGGTGCGGGAATGGTCCTTGACACCCCTGGGATCCGTAGTCTCGGTCTCTGGGAAGCCGAGCATGCCGTTGGCTTGGTCTTCGGTGACCTCGCCGATCTTGCTGGCGCCTGCCGTTTCCGTGACTGTGCGCATCGCAAGGAACCGGGGTGCGCCGTTCGGGCCGCTGTCGACTCGGGACTGATTTCGAAGATGCGGCTCCGTCTGTTTCTCGAGCTTGTCGGTGAACTCGACAACCTTCGTCGCCGTGAGGAGGAGCGACAACGGCGAGGAGGCAGAGGCGGCAAGAAGCGACCTCGCTGATCAAAAGTGTGCGTCGTCTGCGATCAACTGGCGGCGATCAACCTTGTCGGAAGCGTTTCGAGGCAGCTCGGCGCAAAGCCGCAGCCGTTCCGGCAGCTTGTGGTGCGATAGCCGCGTTGCGGCGAATGCGCGGAGCTCGTTGAGGCTCGGTGCAGGTGCTCCGTTGACCGCTACGACGCATGCCACGCCGACCTCGCCCATGACGTCGTCGGGACGAGAGATGACGCAGACCTCGGCGACCGATGGATGGTCGACGAGCACCGACTCGACCTCCATCGGATAGACGTTGTAGCCACCTCGGATGTACATCTCTTTCGTGCGGCCCTGGAGGCGAAAGGCACCGGCGGGGTCGATCAGCGCAAGATCGCCGGTTCGCAGCCAACCATCGACGATGGTCTCGGCCGTGCCCCCCGGGTCGTTCCAGTAGCCCGACATCATGACGTCGGAGCGAAGCCAGAGCTCCCCGACGTCGCCGGCAGCGACGGGATGCCCCTCGAGGTTGCGGAGCTCGGCTTCGACACCGGGTCGGGGACGCCCGATCGTGTGCAGCGCCTCGTCATCGTCGGCGTCGAGTGCCGTGCCGATCCCGATCCCACCGCTCTCGGTTGAGCTGTAGCGGATCGAGTAGGGGGCACCGAAGATTTCACGCGCACGGTGCACCAGCGCCGGGGGAGATGCAGAACCTCCGACGACGATCGCCTTCACATGATCGAAGTCGTGATCGGTGATGTCGGGGAGCTGCAACAGCAGCGCAATCTGGGGTGCCACTCCGGTGACCGCCGGCATCTTGTGCCGCACGATCAGATCGAGGACGGCGTCGGCTCGCCAACGGTCCAACAGGTGAGTGGTGCGGCCGGTGGCCATCATCCACGGCAGCTTGGTCATGAACCCAACGTGGGCGAACTGCGTACTCGAGAGCCCGTGGCCTCCGCCACCCCATGCGCCGCCCGAGTCGAGTTCGGCGATGCGGGCGAGTTGCCGGTTTGCATACCAGGCTCCACGGGGTTGGCCGGTCGAGCCGCTGGTGAAGCAGATGCAGACGGGGCGTTCGGGATCGTCTGGCAGTGCTGGGACTGATGCGGCTCCATCCACGCGCAGCGCTGCTGAGACACTGGCTGGGGTGGCGCCGGGCTCGACGATCTCGACCGGACAGGTGACGGCATCGCAGCCGTCAGCCAAGGCCGATGTGGTGATGACGAGATCGGGACGAAGAACGCCCAGGGCACTGCGGTTCTCGGCCGGCCGGAAGCGAGGGTTGAGCCCTGCGGTGACCGCACCCAGGCGCGCAGCTGCGAGGAACAAGACCACATAATCGATCACCGAAGGAAGGACGAGCGCAACGACTGAGCCTTCTCCAATGCCGCGGTCGGCGAGACCTGCGGCCGCCTCGTCGGCGGCTTGATCGAGTTCGGCGTAGGTGATCGACCACGAACCGTCCGGCTGCGGATCGGTGACGAAGGCAGGAGTGTCGGCGAAATCGATGGCCGCTCGACGGCTGATGTCGGTGAGCATGGGTCAGTCTTCGATGAAGGTGTTCTCGGCATCCCCCATCACGACCCGCTTCAGAATCTTGCCCGTGGCGTTGCGCGGTAGGGGCTCGGTACGGATCTCCCAGTGGGCCGGGACTTTGTGAGCCGCAAGCGTCTCACCCACGAAGGTGGTGAGCTCGTCGGGATCGATCTCAACGCCGTCGTAGGGCACGATGACCGCCTTGATCTCTTGGCCGAGCTCGCGGTGATCCACGCCGAGCACCACGACTTCTCGAACCGCCGGGTGTTCGTCGAGGCGGTTCTCGATTTCAACGGGATAGATGTTCTCCCCACCGCGGATGATGAGGTCAGTGCGGCGGCTCGACAGGAAGAGCAAGCCGTGTTCGAGGCGACCGAAATCGCCGGTGCGAAGCCAGCCCCCGGGCCGGATCACCTCGGCTGTCGCTTCGGGATTGTCCCAGTAGCCAGGGGTGATCATCGGGCCTCGCAACATGACGTTGCCGATTTCGCCGTCGGGGAGCACGTTGTCGTCGTCGTCGTGGATCGCGACCTCACATGTGGGGATCGGATAGCCGACCGAGTCCGGGTACTCCAGGAGTACGTCGTCACCGGCGTTCGTGGCGAGTCCCGAGCATTCGGTCAGGCCGTAGCCCACGCCGACGACACGGTCGGCGTGTGGGAGTGCTTCACGGCACGCCCGTTGCAGTTCTGGCGACCAGACCGAACCGCCACCACCGATCGACGAGACGGTCGACGTGTCGTACTTGCGAAAATTCGGGTGTTCGACGATGCGCCATACCTGGGTCGTGACCCCACTCAGGCGGGTGATGCCGAACTTCTCGGTGAGTTGCAGGACTTTCTCGGGATCGAAGCGGCCGGTGGTCCAGACGTGTCCGAACCCCGACGCAACGGCTGTCACACAACACGAGTGGAGGCCGGAGATGTGGAACAGCGGACTCGCGGCGAGCGTGACCATCGGTGGCGCGGGCGGCGCGTCGGGGTCGGCAGGAAACCGGAACGCGTCTCGTGCGCCGAGGATAAAAGCACAGCCGAGGTATGCGCTGAAGTTTCGATGTGTGATGACGGCGCCCTTCGGCCGGCCGGTGGTGCCGCTCGTGAACAAGATGGTGGCCGGGTCGTCCTCGGTGATCGCCGTATCGGGGAGTGCTGCATCGGGGGCGTGGGCGAGGAGTTCGGCGAAGTCGTCTTCGATCACGATCATCGGCATACCGGGATCGCCGGTGATGCGTTCGGCGCGGCGGGCGTCGGTGATGAGCAGTTTGGGAGACGTGAGTTCGAGGCCGTGGTCGATCTCGTTCTCGGTCCACCAACCGTTCATGGCGACAACGATGCCGCCGAGGGAGGTGACGGCCCAGAAGGTCTGGAGCCATTCGGGACAGTTTGCCGCCAGCACAGCGACTCGGTCACCGTGGCCGATCTCGTACCGGTCGCGTAGTGCAGCAGCGACCGATGCGGCGTGGCCGATATTCTCTGCAAACGTCGCCTCGCGCCCGTCGTCGAAGACGTAGTAGCGACTGCTGCCGTCGCCTCCATGGTTGGAAGAGTTCTGCAGTAACGCCCGCAGGTGTGGTGCGCGGTTCTTGAGAGTCGTCACGCCGACACCGTTGACGGTTACCTCTTCAGTCTCGAAGAAGCCTCCTTTGCCGGTGAGCATGGCGTCGACTTCGGCGATCGTCATCGTGGGTTGGGCTGGCGTACTGCTCATGCGCGGGATTCTGTCACCGATTCTGACGGTCCGTCAGGCCCGGCGTATCCTGCCGGGATGGACGTCCGGCTCGACCCCGCCCTGCTCGAGTTCAAGGACGAGGTCCGAACCTGGATCGAGGAGCATCTCAGCGGTGAATTCGGTCGCTATCGAGGTCGTGGCCTCACCGGGCACGAGGACATCCCCGCTGAGATTCAGATCGCGTGGGAGCGCGAGTTGGCGGCAGGTGGCTGGCTCGGCATCGACTTTCCTGCGTCGATCGGAGGACGCGAGTGCTCTCTCGCCGAGCAGGTCGTTTTTCACCTCACCTATGTCGAGGCCAGGGCTCCGGGGCGAATCCCAAACATGGGTGTGACACTGCTCGGGCCGACGCTCATGGCCTTCGGAAGTCTCGAGCAGCAGCAGCGTTTCGTGCCGCCGATCCTTTCGGGCGCGGAGCTGTGGTGCCAGGGGTACTCCGAGCCCGATGCCGGTTCCGATCTCGCCAACGTCAAGACTCGGGCCGAGTTGGTTGACGGCCAGTGGGTCATCAACGGGCAAAAGGTATGGACCTCTCTGGCCCAGTTCGCCGACTGGGTGTTCGTAGTGGCCCGAACCGAACCGGGGAGCGAACGCCACGCCGGTCTCAGCTACCTGCTCGTGCCGATGCACCAGCCCGGCGTCGAGATCCGGCCGATTGTCCAGATCACGGGTGGCACCGAATTCAACGAGACGTTCTTCTCCGACGCTCTCACCGAGGAAGACCTTGTCGTCGGGGGAGTCGGCAACGGTTGGAAGGTCGCGATGGGCACGCTCGCGTTCGAGCGAGGCGCGTCGACCCTCGGCCAGCAGGTGAGTTTTCGACAGGAGTTCGACGACCTGATCGCAACGGCAAAGCGCACTGGCCGCTGGGAAGAGCCCGTCATCCGCCAAGAACTCACCGAGGCCTACATTCGGCTCGAGGTTCTCCGCTACAACCAGTTGCGCATGCTTACGGCCCTTGCCCACGACGGGGTGCCTGGCCCCGAGGCATCGATCGGCAAGCTGTTCTGGGCAGGTTGGCATCGCCGCATGGGGGAGCTCTCGATGCTGGTCGCCGGCGCGAGTGGCATGGCCGCAGGGCCTGACGGCCACAACGGCCACGGTGACGGCCCCGACTACGCCATCGACACGATCCAGCGCACTTTCCTCTACAGCCGCGCGCACACGATCTATGGCGGCTCCAACCAGGTGCAGCGAAACGTGATCGGGGAGCGAGTGCTCGGACTGCCTCGCTAGAACGGGCGCTCGCCCAGGTCCCAGTACAAACCGGTCATCAAGCGAAGCGCTTCACGGGCGATTGGAGCGAGCAAGTGTTCGTCAGGTGCGTGCTGGGAGCAGCCTGCGTAGGAGTGTGGAACCCATACGGTCGGCACGCCAAGCAGGTCGGCGAAGATGTCGTTCGGGAGTGACCCCCCCAAGTTGGGAAGCACCGTGGGCGGCTCGCCAATCGTCTTCGCGATCGAGGCGGCGGCCCACTCGACCCACGGGTGGTCGGGGTCGAGCCGCGTCGCCATCATTGGGATGTGGGGCACCGTCACTTCGATGGCGTCGAAGCCGAGCTCATCGAGATGTCGTCGCACTCCTGCGAGCATGGTGTCGGGGTCGGATGGCACCACGAACCGGATCTGGCAGTGCGCACGCGCGGTGGGCGGGATCGCGTTCACCGGTTTGTCGGGGTTGCCGGTCGTGAACGCGAGCACTTCGAGCGTGTTCCACCCGAACACCCGCTCTGCGGGGCTAAGGCCCGGCTCGCCCCAGTCGGCGTCGATTGCCGGTGCGCCATCTCCACCGCCGACCTCGAGATCACGGATCGCCGCGCTGATCGGCGCCGGGACCCCGTCGGGGCGAACTTCGGGGATGAGGATCTCACCGTGGCGACCGATCATCGAGGCGATCGCATGACTGAGGATGACTCCAGGATTCGCCAACAACCCACCCCAGTTGCCCGAGTGGTGGCCCCCATCACGGAGGTCGAGGTAAAGGTCGAAGTTGAGAGCGCCGCGGGTACCCATGAAGATTGTGGGACGGTCCGGAGCCAAGCGCGGCCCGTCGGAGGCGAGGAGTACGTCGGCAACAAGTTCGGCTCGGTGCTCGGCGCAGAACGTTCGCAGGCCGGGCGAGCCGGTCTCCTCGCCGGTCTCGATGAGGATGGTGCTGTTGAAGCCGAGTTCACCGCGCGTCTCGAGAACGTTGGCCATCGCAGCGAGGTTGATCGTGTGCTGGCCCTTGTTGTCGGCGGTCCCGCGGCCATACCACCGGTCGCCGACCTTCTCAAGCCGCCATGGTGACAGCCCGTCGCGCCACTGATCGTCGTAGCCGCGAACCACGTCGCCATGGCCGTACCCGAGCACTGTCGGTCGGCGGTCGGACTCGTGGCGGTGGGCGAGGAGGAGCGGGGGGCCATCGGGTTCGTCCGGGTTCGGGTGGACAGTCGCAGTGAAGCCGATCTGCTCGAGCGAGGGCGCGATTTCGTCGTGGAGATAATGGTGAAGGTCGGAGCGGCGGTCGAGCTCCTGGCTCTCGGTCCGGATCGCGACACGACGAGCGAGCTCGGTGAAGTAGCCGCCATCGTCGAAATAGGACTCGATACGGGCGAGGGCCTCAGCGCGGGTCACGACTCGACCGTATCCGCAGTGTTTGTGATCGATCGCGTCGATCTGATTCGAGCGGTTCGTTCGACGGTAGAGATCTCGTCGATGAGTCCCCACCTGAGAGCCGTCTCCGCGTCGACGTCTTGATCGAGGAGGAGCCACTCGAGGGTCCGGCGACACCCGATACGACGAGCGATGCTCCAGGTGCCACCAACGCCCGGGATCAGTCCCATTGTGACTTCAGGAAGACGAAAGCGTGTGCTTGGGTCGGCGACGACCGTGCCGGCGAAGGCAGCCAATTCGATGCCAGCACCGACACAGGCTCCGTGGACGCGTGCCGTCGTTCGGTGGGCGATCGCTGCGAGCTGCAATGAGGGCCCAGCCGCCATCCGGATGGTGTGAGCCGTCGGTGGATCCGTCACTTCGCCGAACTCGGCCGGGTCGCCACCCGCACAGAACGAGGCACCCTCGGCTTGCCAGGTGACGAGGCGTGACTCGCCCGGGAGCCCCGCCAAGGCGAAGGCGGCAGAGAGTTCGTCGCGGCCCTGTCGGTCGAGCAGGTTGTGCAGTCGAGGGCGGGTCAGGGTGATCGTGATACCGGTGTCGTTGGCATCGGAACGGACTCGAGGCGTGGTGTCGCTTCTCACCCGCTGACCGCGGGAATTGATCCAGGCCGCATGCTCGGGACCGGCCTGCAGCATGGCATACGCAATCGACTCGACGATCAGGCACTCGGTGAGTGAACCCGATGTCGATCGGAGTACCTGTAGCGCAGTCGTGGCGGCATGCGGATGGGCGAGCACGGCTGCGACGAGGGCGTCGATATCGCCGGTCGCGTCGGCGATGTCACCGTCGGCAGCGACCGTCACGACGGGTAGAGGTGCCAATCGGTCGAGCACCCGCTGCCATTGCACCGGGTCGTCGGAGGGCTGCGCCTCGAGGATCACGACCGGAGCGTCGACAGCTGCACCGATCTCGAACCGCAGGTCGATCGAATCGGTGGCTGCCACCGCGTCACTGAGCGACCAGTGCGGCACGGCGGGCATGTCAGCCGGTGGGGCCGTCGCCGAGGTGGGCGTAGTCCTCACGCAGCACGCGGCGGAGGAGCTTGCCGGTGTCGTTGTGGGGGAGTTCGTCGACGAAGACAATGTGGGCGGGCACTCGGCTCGATCGGAGTCGGGATCGGATCAGGTCTTCGAGCTCGACAGTGTCGGTGTTCGTGCCGTCCGCCACGGCTACGAGCACAATCTTCTCGCCCCATTCGCGATCGGGTACGCCGATCGCTGCTGCGTTGCGGACGTTGGGGTGCGAAATCGCGACGTCTTCGATCTCGCCGGGTGACATGTTCTCGCCTCCTCGGATGATGACGTCGTCGTTGCGGCCTTGCACGAACAGAAAACCGTCGGCATCGAGGTACCCGCCATCGCGAGTGGGGAACCAGCCGTCGGCATCGAGCAGCGAGCCGTTTTCGCGGTATTCCCCTGCGACTTGTTCACCACGAACGAAGATTTCGCCGACCTCACCTGCAGGGAGGTCGATGCCTTCGACATCACGAATCACGACCTCGACGCCCGGTAATGGCCGGCCAACGCTCGCAAGGCGAGCTCGTTCAGTTGGCGCATCGCTGTACTGCGCAATCCGGTGCTCGTCGGGGCCGAGCAGCGCAATCGTTGAGCTGGTCTCGGTCAGACCGTAGGCGTTCACGAAGTTAGTGATCGGGAACAGCTCGAGTGCCCGCTCGATGACGGGTCGCGGCATCTTGCCGCCGCCATAGGACAGCGCCTGCACGCCGAGCAGCGGATCGCCCCCGCGTTCGTCGAGGGCATCGACGATTCGGGTCAGCATGGTGGGGACGACCATCGCGTGGGTGACACCTTCAGCTTCGATGGTGTCGATCCAGGCATGGGGATCGAACCGGGGTAGCTGAACGATACGGCGTCCGGCGTAGACCGAGGACAGCATCGCTGCGACGCCGGCGATGTGATACGGCGGAACGCTGACCAGTGTCGCTTCGTCCTCGCCGGCACCCATGAACTCAACCGAGCCGAGAATGTACGACACCAGATGCTTCTGGCGCAGCACCGCCGACTTCGGCGTGCCGGTCGTGCCGCTGGTGAAGAGCAACACGGCAATGTCGTCGGGATCCATGTTCCAGTCGCCGGGTTCGGCTCCGGTGTCGTGACCACCGGCAGGGTCGGCGAGAAAAGTGCCCTGCTGAACCGTGGCTACGGCATCGATCGAAGCGAGGCGGTCGAGGTTGATGTCATCGGTGACTGCAACTGCGCTTCCGACCCGACCAGCGAGTGCGAGCAAATCGTCGGGGGGCAGACGGTAGTTGAGCGGCACGTAGGGCACGCCGGCCCATGCCGAACCAAACAACGCAATCGGTACTGCATGGCTTGACTCATCACACAGCACAGCCGCCTCGACTCCGCTGTTGCGATAGCGACAAGCGGCTGCCTGTGCCTTGTCGAACAGTTCGGTGTAGGTGAGACCGCTCGTTCGCGACCCGACGGCGACGCGGTCACCGAGACCGGAAGCCGCCATCTCGAGGAGCATCATCAGGTTCATTGCGGGCGCCCGAGGGCTCGATCAGTCGGATGCGGGAAGGGTTTTGGCCTGGGCGATCACCAGTGCCTCGCCGTCGGCGGCCACGGAACCGTCGCCTGCCTTCGTGGCGAGGATCTCGATGGTGCCGGCTTCGTTGCCGTAGCGCTTTCCGAGCTGCGTGCCCTCCGCTGCACCGGCAGCCGGAGAACCGTCGATCGAAGCGGTTCCGGCGGCAACCATCGGCGCACCGCCGCAGGTCAGGTCGACTTCGCCGGCACCCTTCACCACGATCACCTCCGTCGTGCACACCGTGCTCTGGAAGCGGGCACCCGCCTTCAAATCGACCATTGTCGTTCCCCCAGGATTGTCGTCCGTTTCCGCCATAGCGGTGTCTACGTCAGTTTGCCTCCCCCAGCCCGACCGCGAAAGTCGACGCCGTCTGAGATTCGCTACGGTGCGGTCATGGCGGACTCCGATGTCGCAGTTTGGGCCGCAAGCGGTGCCATGGCGCTCACCGGGCGGCCCGACGGACCACCGCTCGTCGCGCCTGCCGGTCTCGTGAACGCGGCGGCGTCGGCTGCGGGGTCGGTTGCGACAATGACGGCCCGGTTCGGGACGGCCGTTCGACTCGACGGGCCTGCACTCCTCGGTGAGCGTGCAGCGCTCGCAGGCATGGTGCGGCAGGGGTGCGTGTCCGTCGGCGGGGCCGCACGATTCGAACGAGCTTGCGACGGCTGGGTTGTGCTCAACTTGCCGCGACCTGACGACATCGCCGCCCTACCGGCACTGCTGGAGGCCGATGTCGATCCCCAGGATTGGTGCACGGTGAGCGCACTCATCGCGTCGCGAACGGCGGTTGATCTTGTCGATCGGGGCCGGTTGTTGGGAGTGGCGATCGCCAGACCCGACGAGCAGCGCTCTTGCGGAGTGCCTGAGCGAGCGCTGGTTCGTGGTCCGGTCCGCTCGGCGAACGCCCGCCCACTCGTCATCGATTTCACGTCGCTGTGGGCAGGGCCACTTGCCGGATCGATTCTCGCGAGCGCCGGCGCGCGCGTCATCAAGATTGAGGGTCGGAACCGTCCTGATGGGGCACGGCTCGGGCCCGCACCGTTCTTCGATCTGATGAACGGTGGGAAGGAAATGCTCGCCGTGGACTTCCACAATCGGGCCGACGTTCGTCTCCTGCAACGGCTTATCGGTGCCGCCGACCTTGTGATCGAGGCGTCGCGGCCGCGGGCGATGGAGCAGATCGGCATCCAGCCGGCGGTGGTGGTCGCCGACACCTCGACATCGTGGTTGTCGATCACCGCTCATGGGCGGGTCAATGAACCGGATCGGGTGGGTTTCGGCGATGACGCAGCAGTTGCGGGCGGGGTCTGGGTCGAGGATCTGACCGGTCCGCTTTTCGTCGCCGACGCCGTTGCCGATCCGTTGACCGGCCTCGTAGCAGCTTCGCTTGGTGCCGAACTGCTCGCCGCTGAGCGCGCCGCCCTTGTCGAGACACCGCTGTCGCAGGTGGCGGCGTGGGCGGGGCGAGCTGAGGTGAATGCTCCGGTCCACGCGGCGCCGGACGGAGACTGGCACGTCATTGCACCCGAAGGGGTCGTCTCGGTGGTGTCGCCCCGCGCACGGGTTCCGGCCCGCCGGGCGGCACCATTCGACGCTCACGGACCCGCGCTCCGCGACGAGTTCGCCTAGGGTCCGTCGCGATGGGCGATCCACGGACCCCCGGTACCGGAAAGGCACGAGCAGCGGATGGTCGTGTCGCTGGCCGACGTGGCCAGGCGACCAGGCAACGGTTGCTCGACGCCATGAGTGCAGCGGTGGCCGAGGGTCGGTATCGCGACCTCACGGTGGTCGATGTGTCGCGGCGGGCCGAGACGAGCCCGGCAACGTTCTACCAGTACTTCCCCGACATCGAGTCGGCGGTGTTGTCGCTGCTCGACGAACTCACCGACTCTGGAGGGCATCGGCTTCGCACACTCGTCACCGAGGCGTCATGGGAGGGAGATTCGGCCGCCAAGGGTTTGGCTCACGGCTTCATGGCCTTTTTCCACGAGCACGGCAACCTCCTGCGGGTCTGCGATCTCGCTGCGCTGGAGGGCGATGATCGCTTTCGGCAACTCCGCACTCGGCTCTTCAATGGTGTGTTCCTTGCGCTCCAAGATCTCGCTCACGAGGCCCGAGCCACGGGCGAGATTCCGCAGGAGTCGTCGCCGGGTGCCATCGCCTCGGTGTTGACCACGATGCTTGCCCACGTGAGTGCGCATCAGCCCGGGTTCGAGGCATGGGGGGTGTCGTCGACCGAACTCGCAGAGACCATGGCATCCGTGATCGAGCGATCGATGCACTGGAATCGATCTGATCTCGGGTCGTAGCCTCCGTGGCCACGAGTTACCGCTAGCCGGCGGACATCGTTCTCGCACTGATCTGGGCCTCGCTCTATCGTCGGCGGCCATGGCAGACCCAACCGAATGGGACCCAACCCTCGACCACCTTGCCTCGCGCCGCGCGCAAGCGCGTGCGATGGGCGGTTCGGCGAAGGTGGCCAAACAACATGCCGCGGGTCGGCTCGATGCCCGCCAGCGGATTGCCGAGTTGCTCGATGAGGGGTCGTTCACTGAGATCGGCGCATTGTCGGGTGCAGCCCCTGCCGATGCCCTCGTCGCCGGGATCGGGATGATCGATGGTCGTCCGGTCGCCGTCGGGGCGGAGGACTTCACCACGCTTGGCGGCTCGATCGGCCCGGCAGCATCGCGGAAGCGCTGGCGTATTGCTGACGTCGCCCGACGGGAGCGGGTACCCCTGGTGATGCTGCTCGAAGGGGCCGGCCATCGACCGCCGATGCCAGGTGACCCCGGTGGCGGTGGGCCCGGTGATCTCGGGGCGCAGGGCAATCTCTCGGGACTGGTACCCATGATCACGGGCGTGATGGGCGCCTCGGCAGGTCATGGTGCGATCACAGCGCCGCTATGCGACTTCTCGTTGATGACGCCCGACAGCGCGATCTTCACAGCAGGCCCCCCTGTGGTGAAGGCGGCGCTGGGCGAAGAGGTCTCCAAGGCCGATCTCGGCGGCCCGGGCGTGGCGATTGCGAGCGGGGTGATCCACAACGTTTCCGCTGATGACGTGACGCTGCTTCACGACATTCGCACGTATTTGTCGTTCTTCGGTTCGTCGGCGTGGGAACGTCCGCCGTGGGTCGACACCGGCGATACCGGCCCTCGGTCGCTCGACGATCTGCTGTCGATCGTTCCTCGTGACGGAAATACGTCGTACGACATGCGCCTTGCCCTGTCGCAACTGGTCGATGGTGGCAGCTTCTTTCAGGTGCAGCCCGACTTCGGCCCCTCGATCATCTGCGCGCTCAGCCGAATCGGTGGTGACGCAGTCGGTATCGTGGCGAACCAGCCTGCGGTGCTCGCCGGCTCAATCGACACCGACGCAGCCGACAAGGCAGCCCATTTCATTCAGGTGTGCGACAGCTTTCATCTGCCGCTCGTGTTCTTGGCCGACAATCCCGGAGTGCTGGCAGGGCGGGCCTCGGAGCAAACTGGTATTTTGCGGGCTGGCGCCCGGATGTTCGCGGCGCAGACTCGGGCTCAGACGGTGAAAATCCATGTCACGTTCCGAAAGGCCTACGGCTTTGGATCCAGCGTGATGGCAATGAATCCCTTCGACGAGCAGACCCTTAGCTTCGGCTTCCCGGGTGCGACGCTAGGGGCCATGGGTTCGGCCGGAGCCGGGAACGCCGTCGGGGCCGACGACCAGACCCGAGCTGATCTTCAAGCGGCCGAGGACGAATCGAGCTACCGATCGGCCAACGGTTTGAGCTTCGATGATTTGATCGATCCCCGTGACCTGCGAAAGAAGGTATTGGCCGGCCTGGCCTCGTCCGCGCGACGTCGCCTTGCTGCCGTTGAGCCGTTGGCCCGCACCGGCATCATGCCCTGAACCCCGGGATCGGCGTCGAGGGCGCTCACCGTTGGCTTAGCCGAGACGTTCGATGCAGTAGTCGAGGCAGGCGGTGAGGGCCTGCGTGTCGGTTGGGTCGATCGCTGGGAACATCCCGATACGAAGCTGGTTGCGGCCGAGTTTGCGGTACCCGTTGACGTCGACGATGCCGTTGGCACGCAGCACGTCGTCGAGCGTGTCGGCGTCGATCGACTCGTCGAAGTCGATGGTGGCCACGACCTTGGAGCGCTGCGTTTCGATCTGCACGAATGGCTCGGCGGCGTCGGATCGGTCGGCCCAGCCGTAAAGGATGTCGGCCGACGTGGCCGATCTCCCAGCCGACCACGACAGGCCACCGTTTTCGTTGAACCAGTTGACGGTTTGTGCGGCGAGGAACACGGTGGCGAGAGATGGGGTGTTGTACGTCTGGTCCTTGCGGGAGTTGTCGAGTGCCGCTTTCAGGTCGAGCGATGGCGGGATGTAGCGACCCGAGGCAGCGATCCGCTCGATACGTTCGACAGCTGCCGGTGAGACCATTGCGATCCACAAGCCACCATCGCCGGCCAACGCCTTCTGCGGTGCGAAGTAATAGACATCGGTGGCATCGGCATCGAACATCAGACCACCGGCACCCGACGTCGCGTCGACCAGCATCAACTGGTCTCCCGTGCTTACGCGAACCGGGTCAAGCATGACGCCGGTCGAGGTCTCGTTGTGGGTGTAGCAGATGGCATCGACCCCATCGACCGGCTCTAGCGCCGGGTGGGTGCCCATGGCGGATTCCGCGACCGACGGATTTTCGAGATGAGGAGCCATCGCCACGGCCTTGCCAAACTTGCTGCCGAATTCGCCGAACGACAGGTGATGCGATCGGTGCTCGATGAGTGAGAACACGGCAGCGTCCCAGAAGCCGGTGGATCCGCCGTTACCGCAGACGATTTCGTAGCCGTCGGGGGCGCGGAGCAGTTCGGCGATGCCGTTACGCAGTTCGGCGACCATCAGCTTGACGGGCATCTGACGGTGTGACGTACCCATGTAATCGGTGGCTCGACGTGCCAGAGCATCGAGGGCCTCGGGACGGACCTTGGTCGGGCCGGAGCCGAACCGGCCGTCGGCGGGCAGGAGGTCAGTGGGAATGACAATATCGGGCGTGCTCACGGCTTCTCAGCGTGTCAGCTGTGGCAGCAAAACGGCGCGTATTCGCGACGAAATCCTCGTCGACGGCTCAGTAGCCTGAAGAGATGAGTCTCGATCGGATCTCGCGCCGTGTCGGCGCTATCGCCCCGTCCGCCACCCTGGCCGTCTCCAACAAGGCCAAGGCCATGAGAGCGGCCGGCGAAAACGTCATCGGTTTTGGGGCGGGTGAGCCAGACTTCGCCACGCCGCAGCACATCGTCGAGGCGGCGATCAAGGCGTGTTCCGACCCGTTGATGCACAAGTACAGCGCGGTCGGCGGCCTACCCGAGTTGAAGGAAGCCATCGCAGTCAAGACGATGCGCGACAGCGGCTACGAGGTTGAGGCGTCGCAGGTGCTGGTCACGAATGGCGGCAAGCACGCTGTCTACAACTGCTTCGAGGCCCTGCTCAACCCGGGCGACGAAGTCCTCCTCCCCGCACCGTACTGGACGACGTATCCAGAGCCGATTGCCTTGGCTGGCGGTGTGACGGTGCCGCTCATCACCACCGCCGAGGGTGGGTTTCGGGTCACCGTCGAGCAACTCGAAGCTGCACGTACGCCAAATACCAAGGCGCTCGTGTTCGTATCACCGTCCAATCCCACGGGTGCGATTTATCCCGAGGAAGAGATCCGTGCGATCGGTCGTTGGGCAGCCGAGCACGACATCTGGGTGATCGCGGACGAGATCTACGAACACCTTGTCTACGGTGGCAACGAGTTCCATTCGATCGCCACGCTCTGTCCCGAGATCGGCGACAAAATGATCGTTCTCAACGGTGTGGCCAAGACCTACGCCATGACTGGGTGGCGGGTTGGCTGGCTGATCGGCCCGGCCGACCTCGTGAAGGCCGCGCAAAATCTTCAGTCGCACTCCACCAGCAACGTTGCAAACGTCGCTCAGGCGGCAGCGCTTGCCGCTGTATCGGGTCCACTCGATGCCGTCCACCAGATGCGCGAAGCATTTGATCGCCGCCGCACAACCATGTACTCGATGTTGTCGAGTATCGAGGGTGTGCTGTGTCCCGAGCCCCAGGGAGCGTTCTACGCCTACCCCGACTTCTCTGCGCTGCTCGGCAACGAGATCGGCGGACACCGAGTCGACACCACGCTTGATCTCGCCGACGTGTTGCTCGAGCAGGCCAAAGTGGCTGTCGTGCCAGGCGAGGCGTTTGGCGTTGGCGGCGGTGCGCGGCTGTCGTTTGCGCTCGGCGACGATGATCTCCGAGAGGGTGTCGGTCGCATTGCCGACTTCTTGTCGTGATCGATCCGACGGTCACGCCCTACGGCGAGTGGCCGTCTCCGATCACCGCAGCGTCGCTCGTTCGCGGCGCTGTTGGCATCTCGGAGTGCTGTGTGGATGGCGACGATGTTTGGTGGGCTGAGGTCAGACCCGACGAAGGTGGCCGAACGGCGCTGGTCCGATTCAGCGACGGCCGTGCCGATGAAGTGACCCCGCTCGACGCGTACGTCCGCACGCTGGTGCATGAGTACGGGGGTGGGTCGTGGTGGGTGCACAACGGTGTGGCGTACTACGTCGACGTCAGCGACCAACGGTTACGCCGGCTCGTGCCCGGTCGAGAACCGACCTTGCTCACCCCCGAGCCGGACACCCCTCGAGGCGTGCGATTCGCCGACTTCCGAGTCGATGCACAGGGGCGGTTTGTCGTCGCAGTCCGTGAGACGCACCACGACGATCGTGAACCGACCAACGAGTTGGTGGCGATCCCCACCGACGGTTCGATGGACGTACGGCTCGTGTGGGGTGGAACCGACTTCGTGTCGTCACCCCGCTTCTCGCCTGATGGCGCGCAACTGGTATGGGTGTCGTGGAATCACCCCAACATGCCGTGGGACTCGACTCGACTGCATGCGGCGTCGTATAGCGACGGGGCGATCGGTGAGGTGACGATCGAGGTGGGTAACGGTTCCGAGGCCTGGGTCGAACCTGGATGGTCGCCCGATGGTCGGCTTCTCGCGTGCACCGACCGCGACGAGTGGTGGAACCTCGTCTCGATCGACAACGAGGCTGGCTTTCAGCCAATCGTCGTCGGGACCTTTGAGGTGGCGACACCTAGTTGGGTGTTCGGGATGCAGCGGTGGGCGGTCACGACCGACCACACGGTCGCTGCGGTCGGCCTCGCCACCGGCGATGAACTGGTCATCGACGGCCGCACCGTCTCGATGCCCGACGCGACGATTTCGTCGCTGCAGCCTGCTCGCGGGGGCGTCGTCTATGTCGGCGCCGGCTACGGCCACGAGCCGCAAGTCGTCAGGCTCCACCTCGACGGCCCCAACGTGCGGCGAGAGGTCTTGTCGACAGGGCGGGGGCTACCGATCGAGCAGGGCTATCTGATCGAACCCGAGTCGATCACCTTCCGCACCGGTGATGGTGATGCGCAGGCGCACGGCCTTTACTATCCGCCCACCAATCCCGCCCATGTCGGTCCGGAAGGTGCAGCTCCACCACTTCTCGTCCTCGCCCATGGGGGCCCGACAGGACAGGCCCGGCGTCAACTACAGCTCGGGATTCTGTACTGGACCTCCCGAGGCATCGCCGTCGTCGATGTCGACTACCGGGGTTCCACCGGCTACGGCCGAACCTATCGCCGCAGCCTCGATGGAGTGTGGGGCATCGCCGACGTCGAGGACTGTGTTGCCGCTGCCCGCTATCTCGCCGACCGGGGTGATGCCGACCCGTCTCGGCTGATGATTCGGGGCGGAAGTGCGGGTGGCTACACCGTTCTGAGTGCACTCGCGTTCCATGATGCGTTCGCTGCCGGTGCGAGTCGTTACGGTGTCGCCGATCTGGAGGCCCTCGCGACCGACACCCATAAGTTCGAGAGTCGCTATCTCGACACGCTGATCGGGCCGTGGCCCGAAACCAAGGCGGTGTACGACGAACGGTCGCCGATCAATCACGTCGACAAGTTCTCGGCCCCAATGATCGTGTTGCAGGGCGACGAGGACGCAATCGTCCCCCCGAACCAGAGCGAGATGATCGTGGCTGCCCTTGAGGCGCGAGGTATTCCCGTGAGCTATCTCCTCTTCGAAGGCGAACAACACGGCTTCCGCAAGGCCGAGAACGTCATTGCGGCTCTCGAAGCCGAACTGGCGTTCTTTGGTGCGATGCTGGAGTTCGTGCCCGCCGATGAGCTTCCTCCGCTCGACATTCGCCGTTGATTCGTCGACACCGCCTCGTCTTTTCGGCGGTGATGATCGCCTCGCTGTTCGCAGTCAGGTCCGAGCCGGTCGACGCAACTCGAGGCGATGGACTACTCGACGTGTACGTTCGCGACGGCCGAGGTGTCGCGCTTGCTCACGCCACGATCGAGGTCGGCAGTCGCACGGGAGTCACCGACATGTGGGGTCGGGCCAGCATCAGTGACGCTGACCCCGGAACGCTCACGATCCGCCACCCTCGATTCCCGAGCCGTTCGCTTCAGTGGACCGATACCGGCGACCGCGTTCATGTGGTCCTCGGCGCGCCGGTCATGCGCGCCATTCACGTCGCAGGCACGCTGGTCGGCACGCGACAGTGGGACAATCTCGTCGCGCTCGCGGAACGAACATCGATCAACGCGTTCATGCTCGATCTCAAGGACGAGTCGGGCCGAGTGTTCTCCCAGACTGCGTCGTCCTGGGCGATCACTGCGGGTGCGAACCTCGACCGCTGGGATCTCGCCGACGTCACCACCGACCTTCACCGCCGAGAAATCTATGTGATCGCCCGGATTGTGGCGTTCCAGGATCCCATTGCTGGCAAGCGAATTCCCGACATGGCGGTCCGCACGACCGGGGGGCAGGTCTTCACTCGCCGCGGTCAGACCTTTCTCGACGCCACCGACCCGAACGCTCGTGAGTACGCGCTGCAACTCGCGGAGGAGGCATGCGCGGCTGGTGTCGACGAGGTCCAGTTCGACTACGTGCGTTACCCCGACGCCGATCATTCCGTTCTCGTCTTCGACGGTGGAAGCACCGAACAAATCCGCGTGGCCACGATCACCGGATTCCTGGCCGAGGCCAAGGAGCGGGTCGGGCCCCGATGTCAGACGGCAGCCGACATTTTCGGCTTCGTGACGTCGGTGTCCAACGATGGTGGGATTGGGCATCAGGTCGAGGCGCTGGCGGAGGTTACCGATGTGCTGTCACCGATGGTCTATCCCAACCACTGGGGTCCCGGATGGTTCGGGTACACCTCGCCGGAAGACCATCCGGGTGGAGTGATCGACCAGTCGATGCGAAATGTGCTCGAGCGAACCGCCGGACGCACGACCATCCGGCCGTGGCTGCAGGACTTCGGGGGTTACGGGCCGGCGGAGGTCCGGGCACAGATCGATGCGGCCGACTCGCTCGGACTGGGATGGATGCTGTGGAACGCGGGCAGCGTCTTCACCGAGGGTGGGATCCCACTCGCCGACGAGGTCTCGACGCCGAGTCAGGTACCTCCCCCGGTCGAGGAGACGCGCCCGCCATCAGGTTTTTGGGACGTACCGGCTGCCAATGGTTACGGGCAGGCGATCGCGTGGCTCGGAGCCGAAGGGATCACCCAGGGCTGCAATCCGCCCTGGCGCGACGACTACTGCCCCGACCGCGAGCTGACCCGTGGGGAGGCGGCCACGCTGCTCGTTCGAGCGTTCGGCGTGCCGGCCACCGGCGTCGACCGGTTCGTCGATGACGACGGGTCGGTGCACGAGGCCAACATCAACGCACTCGCAGTGGCAGGAATCACGGTCGGGTGTGATCTGGCTCGTTTCTGTGCCGGCGAGGTGCTGACCCGTCAGGAGATGGCCTCGATGATCGCTCGAGCGCTTGACCTGCCTGCGGTCGACACGACGGACACGTTTGTCGACGATGACGGCAACGAAAACGAAGCAGACATTGAGCGAATCGCCGCAGCCGGTATCACCCGGGGGTGCACCGAGATCGAGTTCTGTCCGTTACGGCCAATCCGTCGCGACGAGGCTGCAGCGATGTTGTTCCGCGCCCTCGGCTGAGCGTTCACGCGGCGTTCACAGAACCCTGTTGGTGGGCCGCAAGCTGAGGGCGATCCTGGCCACATGAGCCGGGTCCTTGTCACCGAAAAAATCGCCGAGTCAGGGCTTGACGCTCTCCGAGCTGCGGGTCATGAAGTGGATCTCCGAGTCGACCTCTCACCCGAGGCGATCATTGCGGCGGTCGCCGGTGCTCGTGCCCTGATCGTTCGTTCCGTGACCCAGGTCGACCAGGCTGTCCTGGCCGCCGGCACCGATCTCCTCGTGGTCGGTCGTGCTGGTGTCGGACTCGACAACATCGACACCCGTGCTGCGACCGAGCGTGGCGTGATGGTCGTGAACGCACCGGAGTCCAACATCACCTCGGCTGCAGAACACACGCTCGCCATGCTGTTGGCGCAGGCCCGAAACATTCCGCAGGCGCACGCTGCGCTGGTCGACAGACGGTGGGAGCGCTCGCAGTGGGAGGGCGTTGAGGTCGCCGACAAGACGCTCGGGGTGATCGGCCTTGGGCGGATCGGTACGTTGGTGGCGAAGCGTGCAGCCGCGTTCGGCATGCGAATCGTCGCCCACGACCCTTTTGTCTCGACGGCAGTAGCCCAACGCCTCGACATCGAACTGCTCGATCTCGACGATCTGGTCGCCAGGGCCGACTTTCTCACTGTCCACGTCGCCAAGACTCCCGAAACGGTCGGTCTGATCAACAAGGATCGTCTCGCACTTGCCAAGCCCAACCTGCGTGTTGTCAACGTTGCCCGTGGCGGGATCATCGATGAGGTAGCGCTCGCTGATGCGGTGCGTGCGGGCAAGGTGGCCGGTGCGGCAATCGACGTGTTCGACAACGAACCGACGACCGATTCCCCGCTGATCGGGGTTCCCGGCATCGTGGTCACACCGCACCTAGGGGCGAGTACTCGCGAGGCGCAAGACCGGGCCGGCGAACAGATCGCCGAGCAGGTTCTGCTGGCACTCGGCGGTGACTTCGTCCCGTTCGCAGTGAATGTCGCTGCCGGCCCTGCCTCGGGCGTGCTGCGTGAGCACCTTCCGCTCTGTGAGGCACTTGGCGGGATCTACGCCGGTCTTTCCCGCACCCTGCCGCCGACCATCGACCTCGAGTTGCGCGGCGAGGTGGGGGAGGGCGATGCGTCGCTCGGCCGCCTGAGTTTCCTGAAGGGTCTACTCGGCCAGACATCCAGCGACCCGGTGAGTTATGTGAACGCTGCGGATCTCGCCGAATCTCGCGGTCTCGATGTCCGGGTCATCACGAGCCCAGCACCGAAGGATCACGTCAACACCGTTCGGGTCGAGGGCGGTGGTCTGGCGGTGGCAGGAACGATCTCGACGCTCGATGGTCAGCCGCGCTTGATCGAGGTTGACGATCACCGACTCGAGATCCGAATGAGCGAGAACATGCTGTTCGTTCGCAACGACGACGTACCCGGCATGGTTGGACTCGTCGGCACGGCGCTGGGCGACGCAGGGATCAACATCTCAAACATGCACATCGGTGAGGACGATGACGGGGTCGTTGCCGTGATGGTGGTCAGCACCGACGGGTTGGTCCCGCAGCGCGTGCAGGACTCGCTGCGCAGTCTCGAGGGTGTGAGATCGGTGCGATCCGTCCGGCTGTCCTGATCAGCGTTTCGCCTGACGAAAGCCGTCGTCTTCGGCGTGTTGGGCGGTGCAGTAGCAGCGTTCGGCGTGTGTGCGCTCGTAGGACCTGCCGCCCGGGACATGGAAGATCATGCTTCCGGCATTGCCCTTGATCGGATGGGAGTCGGGGCACATGCCGTTGGTCGGTTCCACCCACGTCGGACTTGTGGGGGCTTGGGAGCGTTCGTCAGCAACGGTCTCGTTCGCAGCCGGTACCGTGGCGAATCGCACCGGTCCGTTTCGGATCTCGACCTCGGGTTCGGTGACGAGCGGCGGCCACGAGGCAATGCCGGACGGGTCAGGTGGACTGGGTCGACGAGTGGAACGGGCGAGGCCGTATACGAGCGCAACTGCGGTCCCGAGACCGCTGATTCGGAGAAGGCGTCGGAGCGCTGAGGGCATGAGGTGACGGTAGCCGACACCGGGTCGCATCGGACCCGGTGTCGACGTCACTGTGGTCAGTTCAAGACGATGCGACCGAGGCGCTCGAGGTCGTTCAGGTCGTTGATCTGCAGTGTCCCGGGAGCATCTGGGCTGGGGTGGCCCCAGTCGGTACCGAGAGTCCAGAGCTCGTCGCCGTCAAGGACCATCGTGCGAACGATGGTCGGCATTTGGTTCCATCGCGGCCAGCACAACCAGATACCGGCATCGTCGGGTACAGGGAGGTTCATGCGTTCTGCCTCGTCGAGCAGCCAGGGCTCCTCGTAGCAGTCGAAGCCGGTGGTCGACGGCTTCTCACCGTCTTCGCACAACCGGATCTGTCCCTCTTGGTCGAAGGCGATGATCCACTCAAGTTCGGAGTCGAAAGCCTGCTCGTCGTCGGCGTCGAAACCGGGGATGTCGTCACCGGTGATTCGTCGACAGCCGTTGACACCGGGTTCGGCCCCAGGATCTGCATGATCGATACGACCGACCTCGGTGATCTCGGTGCCGTCGACCTGCAAGACGATGGCTCCGGCCCAATGGCCACCCTCGTCGTAGGTCGTGAGCGGCACGACGGCCATCTGCTCGGCCTCCCACCAAAGGAAGCTTCGGTGCTCCCAGCCGACGTCGTTCCAGCCGCCTGGGGCAGACCAGATTGCGACCTCTTTGGGGTTGGCCGGGTTGCTGACGTCGAAGATCGAGACCTTGGAACCAGTGATCCGACCGTCGTCGGTTCCGTCGGAACCAACGCCGAGGACACGGCCCTCGCCGATCGGGTGGAGGTAACTGGAGAACCCCGGGATCTTCAATTCGCCCACGACCTGAGGGTTCTCTGGGTCGCTCAGGTCGAGCGTGTAGAAGGGATCGATCTGGCGGAAGGTCACCACGTAGCCGACATCACCGACCATGCGCACCGACTGCACTGCCTCCCCTCGACCCATGTCGCCGACCGAGCCGACCTCGACGAGTTCGCCGTCAGTTTCGCGCAACACACGGACGTGGGTTTCGGAGGTCTCGTCCCACGTCTCACCCGTGGTGGTCACGACCCGGAGGTGGCCATTGTGCTCGCTCAGGTTGAATTGGTTGCGGATGTCGCCGGCGACCGAACCCGACGCCATGTACGCAGCATCATCGCCGGAGAGCGCGAAGCGATGGATCGACGTGTGGCGGGCATCCCACACCCGCTCCCACGTGTCCTCGTCATCGAAGAGTCGGAAATCGGGCCACGTTTGGGTAGCGACGTAGATCGACTCCGTCGATGCGTACACCGTGCTGCCAGGGGCGAGGACACTTGTCGTCGTGTGGTCGGTGATATCCCCGCCAACGCCGATGTTGATAACCGAGAGCACGCCGAAGCCGGAGAACTCGGTTGGCGCGTGGACGGCGCCACAGTCGGCGAGCAGACCGGTTTCGGTGGTGTTTCCGTTGCCGTCGATGATTCCGTACGCCGGGAGCCAGGAGTCGAGGTCAGAGTCGAGTACGGCAGCGCGGTTGGCGTTCTCAGCGGTCTCCTCGCCTGCCTCGCTTTGGGGATAGACGAAGGGGAAGTTGTACTGCGGGTTGCTGCGGACGATGACCCGGGCCGTTCCGTCGATGGCCCGGCTCGAGACGTAGTCACCCTCGACAAACAATTCGCCGATCAGTGAGGGCTGGTCTCCGGAGAGTTGGATCCGAGCGATGCGCACGATGCTGCTCCCGCCGTACATCGAGTCTTCGATCGCGATGGACGCCGCATCGGTATCGCTCGCGCTGCCTGTGTTGACACTCTCGAGCGCGTCCTTGCCGCCCCAACCGGAACTAACCAGGAGCAGATCGTCACCGTCGAGGAAGAGTTCGCCCTGCCAGATGTCGTCCGGGAGCTCGAGTGTGCCGACGACCTCTCGAGCAACGGCGTCGACGACGATGAGTTGCTGGGCGGCGATGACGAAGATACGGGTGCCGTCGGTCTTGATGATGTCGGCCTCGTCGACGCCGAGTTCTTGGACGTTTGTACCCGAGAAGTCGACACCCTCGACCGGTGCCGCCGAGTCTCCGGCTGTGGAAGCTGTGCTGCTGTCGGCCATGTCGAAGGCGGCGCCTGCATCGTCGCTCTCGAAAGCCTCGTCGACGGCCATTGCCTCGCGAGCGAAAACCGGCCCGTACCAACCGTCGGTGTTGAGACCCCAAGGGGTGACCCGATCGGCGGCCTCCGTGCGCAGGTGTTCGAGCAGTGTGTTGCAGTCGTCGAAGCCGGAGAGCCCAGACGTCAACACGATCTCGTCGCCGTCGACCTCAATGATGATCTCACCCTCATCATTGGTCGCCGGTGTGCCGTCTCTGGGCGAGGTGACCGGGTCCCCATCGCTGCACGCTGCGGTGAGGAGCGTCAGGCTCAGCAGGAGGCATAAAGGAACGAGGATTCTGCGCACGTTAGGTTCTCCGGTTTCGCAGGGCTTGGGTGACGGTGAGACGCTCGGACTCCCCGTCTGGTTCCCCAGGTGCAAAGATTTGCCGGTGGGTCAGGCCTGAGCTGGCATCCAGGGCTTGCGACCCGCCTCGAAGGAGTCGATGTCGGATTCGTGGCGGAGCGTCAGGCCGATGTCATCGAGCCCCTCGAGGAAGCGCTCCTGAACGGCCGAGTCGAGCGGAAACGTCGTCTCCAGGCCGATGGCCGGAGCTTCGACGGTGAGACGCTCGACGTCGATGGTGATCTCGAGTGTCGGATCGGCTTGGACCGCAGCCATCAGCTTCGCGTTGAACTCGTCGGACACCGTCACTGGGACGAGGCCGTTCTTCGTGCAGTTGTTGCGGAAGATGTCGGCGAAGCGCGGCGAGACGACAGCGTCGAAACCGTACTGCTGAATCGCCCACACGGCGTGTTCGCGGCTTGAACCGGTACCGAAGTTGAGACCACCGATCAAGATGTTGGCGCCGGTGTACTGCTCCTGGTTGAGCACGAACTCGCGGTCGTCTCGCCATTCCGAGAAGAGACCCTTCTCGAACCCGGTGCGTTCGACGCGCTTGAGCCAGTCGGACGGGATGATCTGGTCGGTGTCGACGTCGGTGCGGTCGAGTGGGACGGCGGTCCCCGAGACGATGCGGACGGCTTTCATGGTCGGTGTTCCTTTTCAGATCGATGACCTCCGGGATCGGGATGAGCGGTCCCAGCAGTCAGAGATCGGCGCAGTTGGTGATCAGTCGAGGTCGGACGGAGCGGCGAAGTGACCCGCGATGGCCGTTGCCGCGGCGACCTGCGGCGAGACGAGGTGCGTACGGCCGCCCCGGCCCTGGCGCCCCTCGAAGTTGCGGTTGCTGGTGCTGGCGCAGCGTTCGCCTGGTTGGAGCTTGTCGGGGTTCATCGCCAAGCACATAGAACAGCCCGGCTCGCGCCAGTCGAATCCGGCATCGCGAAAGATTTGATCGAGGCCCTCGGCCTCGGCCTGGGCTCGGACTTTTCCGGAGCCGGGCACGACCAGGGTGCGAACGCCTTCAGCGACGGTGCGCCCCTTCGCAACTGCTGCAGCGGCGCGCAAGTCTTCGATACGGCTGTTGGTGCAACTTCCGATGAAGACGGTGTCGACCGCCACGCTCTTGATCGGCGTGCCGGCCTTGAAATCCATGTACTCAAGCGCCCGAGCAGCGGTGTTGGCCAGATTCGGATCGTCGAAGTCGTCCGGCCCGGGGATCACGCCGTCGATCGGCATGACCTGGGCCGGGTTGGTGCCCCAGCTGACCTGGGGTTTGATCTCGGCTGCGTCGATCACGACTTCTTCGTCAAACGAAGCACCCTCGTCGGTGACGAGGGTCTGCCAGTCGGCGACGGCGGCGTCCCAGTCGGTGCCGGTCGGGGCGTGAGGGCGACCCTTCATGTAGGCGAAGGTCGTTTCGTCGGGCGCGACGAGGCCGGCCTTGGCGCCCCCTTCGATCGACATGTTGCAGACCGTCATGCGGCCCTCCATCGACATCTCTTCGAACACGTCGCCGCGGTACTCGATGATCTTGCCGATCCCGCCGCCGGTGCCGATCACGCCGATGATGTGAAGAATCACATCCTTCGGGGTGACACCGGGGTCGAGTTCGCCATGGACCGTGATCGCCATCGTGCCCGGTTTTGTCTGTGGCAGGGTCTGGGTTGCGAGGACGTGCTCGACTTCGCTGGTGCCGATGCCGAACGCAATCGCACCGAACGCGCCGTGCGTTGCGGTGTGCGAATCACCGCACACGATGGTCATGCCCGGCTGCGTGAGGCCCTGCTCGGGGCCCATCACGTGCACAATGCCGTTGTTCTCGTGGCCCATCGGATAGTTGACGATTCCGAATTGCTCGGTGTTCACCCGCAGCGTCTCGATCTGTTTCGCGCTGGTCTCGTCGTCGATTGGTTGGTCCTGATTGATCGTCGGTGTGTTGTGATCTTCGGTAGCGACGGTGAGGTCGGGGCGACGCACGCTGCGACCAGTCAGGCGCAGTCCATCGAAGGCCTGTGGCGAGGTGACCTCGTGGATGAGGTGGAGATCGATGTAGAGCAGGTCAGGATCGCCGCCGAGGCCGGCGGTGACGACATGGCGATCCCATATTTTCTGGCTGAGGGTGCGGGGTTCGGACATCTTGGTCTCCCTGGCGGTGAACCACGTCGTGGACGACTGTCTCAGATTGTGGGATACAATTCTGAATTGTGGAACAGAGTGTAAGCGGCGTTGGCGTCATCGACAAGACCATCGCCGTGCTGGCTGCCGTCGATCCGAACGGCGCCAACCTCGGTGAGCTCGTTGAGCGCACGGGTCTCTCCCGAGCGACAGCCCACCGCCTTGCGTCGGCACTCGAACTACACGGGCTTCTTCGGCGTTCCGTCGACGGACGCTTCGCTCTCGGCCCGCGCCTCGTGGCTTTGGGGTCGAGCGCCGCAGCCGGCTGGCCGCTCGCAGACGCAGCACGTGCTGCGCTCGCCGAGCTTCGCGACGCCACGGGTGAGTCTGCTCAGCTCTACGTCCGCGATGGCGACGTCCGCGTCTGTGTCGCGTCGCTGCAGTCACCGCACGGACTTCGCACGATTGTCTCCACCGGAGCAGTGTTGGCGCTCGACCAGGGTTCGGGTGGTCGTGTGCTGACCGGCGAGGTCGGCGCCGAGGGGTGGGTTGCGTCGGTGGCCGAGCGTGAAGCCGGTGTCGCGTCGGTCAGCGCTCCCGTTCTCGATCGCAACGATGCGGTGATTGCTGCGGTGTCGGTGAGCGGCCCGATCGAGAGACTCACCGACACCCCGGGGGGTGTCCATGGTGCGGCGGTGGTGGCTGCAGCCGCCCGGATCGCGCAGGAGGCCGGGATCGTATGAACGACCAGATCCCGATGGACAACGCAGAGGTCGGTGCCGCTTCGATCTGGTTGCTTCGCGGTGCAGTCGTGGTCACCAGCCTTGTCGTGCTCGGCTTCGTCGTGCATGCCACGCTCGGCCTGTTCGACGATGGCGAGGAACTTGACGTTTCCGACGATCCCGTCGAGACCGAGGAGATGTTTCACGACGACGAGTCGACCGACGAGACGCCCCTGACGTCGAAGGCCCCTCCGCCGAGCAGCAAACCGATCGAGACCACGACGAGCGGTACTCCCGCATCGAACGCCGACACCGAGCTCATGGCGTTTGTCGATGAGGCAATGGCGTTCATCGAAGCGACCCGGCAACGATCATTCGTGGAGCGACCTGGTGTCGAAGTCGTGAGCGTCGACGCAATGACCGAGATCGTGCTCGATGACATTCGTGAGCAGCTCGAGGCGGACCCGACGGCGGCTGAGGCGAGTCTCGCCTTCGCTCGCGCGATCGGGTTCTTCGCCGTGACCGAGGATTTTCTCGACATCTACGACGTCTTCGTATCCAGCGGGGTGCTTGGGGTGTACTTCCCCACCTCGGACCGCCTCCTGGTGCGATCGGTCGGCGAACTGACGCCCAGTACCAAATCCACCATCGTTCACGAGCTGGTGCATGCGTTCGACGATCAGCACTTCGATCTCGGTCGAGACGAGTTGGCTGATGACGGTGATGTCGGCTGGACGTTCGCTGCGGCTATCGAGGGCAGCGCGTCGTGGGTCGAGCAGGAATGGCGCGCCACCCTGACGCCGGCGGAGGCCTCGCTGCTCCGAGATGAGGAGCTGAGCTTTGACCCGGGTGGTCTCTTCTCGCTCGATCTCGGTTTTCTGATCTACCAGACCTCGGTCTACGACGCGGGCCGTATCTGGATCGATCGCCTCGTTGCCGAAGCAGGCATCACCGCCATCGACGATGTTCTGATCAACGGTGCCCCGAGTAGCGAGGTCGTTTCGATGCCGCTCAATGCTGCGAACCTCGACCCGATCGAGGTTGCCTCGCCTGCTGTCGATGGAGAGGTGCTGTGGGAGGGTCGAGGAGGCCGAGCGTTGATCGCTGCGCTCACATTTCTGACCGATCCCGGACAGATCGCAGCTACCGGTTGGGGCGGTGATGCGATCACCGTTTATCGCGACCGCAACGGCTCAGCATGCCTTCGTTGGGATGTGGTGGGCGATACTGCGCGCGACACGAACGAACTTTTCGAGGAACTGAGCCGATGGGGCATCGGGGTCGGCGGTACCGCTGGAATGGTGGATGGCAGGGTCCGCATCGACCGCTGCGCCTGAGGTCAACGGCTCTCGACGAAGGCAATGATGGCTGCGCGTTGTTCACCGGTGAGGGTCTTGAAGGCATCGGTGACCCGCTGTGCCTCGCCACCATGCCAGAGGATGGCTTCCTCCACTGAGCGAGCGCGACCGTCGTGGAGGAGCGACTGGTGCCCGTTGACTTCGTCGAGCAGTCCCACACCCCAGAGCGGCGCCGTGCGCCACTCGCTGCCCGACGCGGCGTAGACGGGTCGACCGTCGGCGAGCCCCGGTCCCATGTCGTGGAGCAACAGATCGGTGAAGGGATAAATGACGAGGTCATCGAGCTCGGGCGTATTGGTCTTGCCGGTGCGCTGCTCTGGGGTGTGGCATCGGGTGCACCCGATCGATGCGAACAGGTTCGCTCCTGCGATCACCGTCGGGTCGTCGACGTTGCGGCCGGCGGGGATCGCCAAGGCCTCCACGTAGAACGCAAGGTCGGCGAGATCTTCGTCGTTCAACTCGATGCCGTCACCGTCGGGGTCGAGCGACGTACTGATTCCGATGTCTTCGGCGAGCGCACCGGCCGACTGGTGGATCAGATCGACGCTCTCGGCCTTCCAGCCGTGGCGTCCGATCCGACGTGCGCCATCGGCGTCAAGGATCCACTGAACTTCGCCGGAGATGCCATCGCCGTCGGCGTCGCCGGGATCGGCGGCGGCAACGATGTCGGCCTTCGGCACGAACTCGAGCAGCCCAGGCCCTGCGACCTGGGGTGGGATGCGAAGGCTCAGCTCGGTACCGGCCGGCAGCATGCCCTCACGTCCGACGACGGAGACGATGGGTCGGCGGAGCTGGTAGCTCGTGCCGTCGGGATACTCGCCCTCCTCGTATTCCCAGAGGATGTTGATCTGTGCTTCGGGCCCGCCATCGACTGCGTACGTCTGAAGGCGGGTCCCGTAGCCGGGAAGGGCGAACGGTGCCTCGAACTCACTGGCGCCAGCTTGAGAGACATGGACGACCGGGCCGATGCCGAGGTACGCACCGTCGAGCGGCGCGCCCTGACGTCCGTTGTTGACGTGGCATGCGGTGCAGCCGTCGCCGTTGAAGTCGGGACCGAGACCCGATGCCGGGGTGAAGACCGCTTCGAAGATCTCGTCACCACCGGCGAACCGA
This sequence comes from uncultured Acidimicrobiales bacterium, assembly GCA_905480195.1. Classification (GTDB taxonomy): domain Bacteria; phylum Actinomycetota; class Acidimicrobiia; order Acidimicrobiales; family Aldehydirespiratoraceae; genus UBA11606. Next base: position 5,245 of record CAJQPN010000001.1, on the reverse strand, counting down.
ATGCGTGCCGTGAGCCCGACGTTGCGGGCCGACAGGTTGTATGACCGCTCGCTGACCTCGAAGGTGGTGGTCGCGTCGCCGGCTCGTTCGATCAGCCAGGAAGGTGCCTCGGCAACCGGTACGGGCTCGGCGCGAACGAGATCAGCTGCAGCCGATGGATCGGCCGCGTCTTCGGCCCCGAAGGTGTGAGGCAGCGACGTGTCTGCGCTCTGGGCGTCGCCACTGCAGCCCACCCCGAGAAGAGTGAGGATCACGACGACGCCACAAAGCGTCAGACGAATGGCATCAACCGCCGGAGGGAACCGTGATCGCATCGAGGTCGAACGTATCGAACTCTGGAATTACGTCGGCCGTCACCGCTGGCGCAGTCAACGGATCAGCCATCCCGGGCTGATCAGGTGCGCCGGGACTTGCGACGTCTTCGTACGCAACGTTCTCGTCCGCCGCCGGCGGGGCGAAGAATTCGATGCCAATCATGTCGCTGACGTCGCCCTGAGGCCCGTCGCAGGGCAAAACGGTTTCGATGTCGGCGGGTCGCGACGACGTGTAGTTGTTGCCGGCGAAGCAGTTGCCGAGACCATCCCCCGGAGCCTGCTGCACCATCACGATGTCGATGCCGTTGCCGATGAAGACGTTCTCTCGGATCTGGTTGTCGGTCGCTTGCCACAAGATGTCACCGTCCGGGAGGAACGAGATTGCTACACCGCCATTGCGGTTGTTCTCGATCAGGTTCCGCAGGATCAGGTTTTCGTTGGCGCCAGGGAGCACCATGCCAACGCCGTATGCAAGTTCCCAGATGTCGCCGCCCTTACTCGTCTCAGGATTGCCGTTGGAGTGGATCCAGTTGCCTGCGAACACGCCGCTGCGCTGCGGGGCGAGCTCCTCGGAGCTGAGCGTGTTGGGTGTGACACCGATGCGGTTGAGACGGAACTCGTTGTTGACTACGTACAACTCACCACCGGCATTCGTGCCGGAGTAGGCGAGGGTGTTGTACTCCGAGATGTTGTTGGTCAGCAGGACCCGGCACGGCTGACACTGGCCGACGTAGTACCCCGAATCGGTGTGGCCAGCGGCGTAGCTGTTCTCGATCAGGCCGTAGGTGGCGTTGAACGCATAGAGCCCGTACTTGCGGTTGTTGAGCGCTGTGACATGGCTGATCCGGTAGCCCTCAAGGAGAAAGTCAGAGTCGTAGTCGCCGGTGAAGAACACGCCGTTGCTGTAATAGTTTTGCACGGTCAGGTTCTCGACGGCGACGCCGTTCGCAAACACGATGATGCCGTTCGCGAGATCCTCGGAGTGCATCCCGTCGAGCACGACGCCTTGCCGGTCGACGCCGCGGATGACGATGTTGTCGGTCTCGACCGAGACGGACTCGTTGTAGACGCCCTCACCGATCAGCACGATGTCGCCGGGGGCTGCAGCGTCGACGGCTTCCTGAATGGTGGGATAGTCCTCGGGAACGCGGAGCGCCCCGAGTGGGTTCGGATCCGCTACTGGTTCGGCTTCCGCTTCTGGCTCGGGTTCCTCGTCGACCTTGTTGTCCTCGTCAGGGTTGTCCTCGTCAGGCTCAGGGTCCAGTTGTTCTTCAGGCTCACTGGTGTCGGCCCCCGGCTCGCTGGCACCGGTGCTGGTGCCGGCACCCTCGTCGGGATCGCTGCCGCAGGCCGCCGCGGCGAGCGCCAGTGTGAACAAGAGAGCCAGGAATCGGCGCATCACATCCCTCCAGGTGTGGTCCGCCGGTGAGGGTAGCGGTCTCGTTCGCTCACGCCGAATCGGCCGGAACGACGATGATACGGCCGGTCTGTCCGTTGGTCGCCGTGCCGTGCAGACTGCAGAAGTAGCGATAATCGCCGGGCTCGGCGAACGCGAGCGACTCGGAGTCGCCCTTCACCGCTAGCGCCGCTGCCGAGATCGACTCGAAGGCACCGTCAGTCGCCGGCCGTACGTTGTGCTCGTTGCGTCCCTGGTTGGTCCAGGTGATCTTGGTCCCGACCGTGACGACGACGACACGCGGTTCGAAGACGTTGTCTCGGATGTCGATGTTGACGGTTCGTCGGTCGGTCTCGTCAAGAGCGGCATCGGGAATCTCGACCCGTGCCGGAACTGCGTTTTCAGGTTCGGCGGTGTCATCGGCCAGGGAGTCGACGTCGAGCGTCACTGACTCGACGATCGGTTCGGCGTCAACACGCGACTGGGCGAACAGACCCACGGGGTCGTCGCCGGCGCACGAGGCCGTGATGAGGCAGAGGACGATGGCGAGGCCCGCACGCATGAGGGCGACGGTAGCGGCCGGTCAGTCGATCGCGAGGACCCTGATTTTGAGCGTTGCGCCGGAGGGGGTTTCGTACTCGACCTCGTCACCAACCGCCGCACCAAGCAGTGCAGCGCCCATCGGTGAGCCCGGAGACACGACCGTGACGTCGTCGGCCTGCTCTTCGATCGAGCCGACGAGGTAACGCTCAGCATCGTCTTCGTCGTCACCGTCGAAGACGATCGTGACGATGGCGCCGGTCATGACCGAATCGCCGCCGCCATCGTTCTCGACGATCACGGCGTCTTCGATCATGCGGCTGAGGTGCATGATGCGACCCTCCATCTTGCCCTGTTCCTCTTTAGCGGCGTGGTAGTCGCCGTTCTCGGAGAGGTCGCCGAGTTCGCGAGCGGCTTCGATCTTGCGAGCGATATCGATGCGGCCGCGCGAAGTCAGGTCGTCGTACTCGGCCTTGAGTCGGTCGAAGGCGGCCTGGGAAAGCTGCTGTGCTGCTGCCATAGGTGCACGATATCGCCGCCACCCGGCCGATTGAGAGCGAGTTGTCAGCCCGGTAGGCTCGCGGGCGTGATGGCTACCGCGCTCATCATCAGCATTTCGTAGCGCACGTCGGGCATCCGGCGTGCGCGGCCTCCGTCCGCTCTGGTGGGCGGATTTTCTTGTTTCAGGGAGTTTCACAAACATGGCGCATCGCATCGGCATCATGGGTGGCGACGGCATCGGTCCCGAGGTCATCACCGAGGGCCTGAAGGTCATCGACGCGCTCGGCATCGAGTACGACCGCATCGACTATGACCTCGGTGGCGAGCGCTACCTGAAGGACGGCACTGTCCTTCCTGACGAGATCATCGAGGAATGGCGCGGTATCGACGCTCTGTACGCCGGTGCCGTCGGCACCCCCGACGTCCCGCCGGGCCTGATTGAGCGAGGCCTGCTTCTGCGCATGCGCTTCGAACTCGACCTCTACATCAACTACCGGCCCTTCGTCGCCCCAGGCCACGACTTCGTCGTGATCCGCGAAAACACCGAAGGTACCTACGCCGGTGAAGGTGGGTTCCTGCGAAAGGGGACGCCCTACGAGATCGCGACCCAGGGTTCGGTCAACACCCGCCATGGAGTCGAGCGCTGTGTCCGCTACGCCTTCGAGTTGGCGATGAAGCGAAACAAGCACTGCACGCTCGTCCACAAGACCAATGTCCTCACTTTCGCAGGTGACCTGTGGGAGCGAACGTTCAACGAGGTCGCCGGCGAGTATCCCGAGGTCGAGACGGCGTACAACCATGTCGATGCTGCGTGCATCTACTTCGTCGATCGGCCCGAGAGTTACGACGTGATCGTCACCGACAACCTCTTCGGCGACATCCTGACTGATCTCGGTGGCGCCATCTCGGGTGGAATCGGCCTGGCACCCACCGCGAACCTCAACCCGAGCGGCATGTCGATGTTCGAGCCGGTGCACGGCTCGGCACCCGACATTGTCGGCACGGGCAAGGCAAACCCTGTCGCCGCCATCTTGAGCGGTGCGATGATGTTGGACCACCTTGGTGAGACCGAGGCGGCCGATCGCATTCGGGCGGCGTGCGCCAACCCGAACACACTCACCGGATCCACCAGCGAGATCGGCGACCTGGTCGTCGCCCGTCTCTGAGGAGCACTCATGCCCATCGAAACAACCCCCAACATCTGGATGAACGGCGAGATGGTTCCGTGGGAAGACGCAAAGATCCACGTCCTCACCCACACGCTCCATTACGGCACGGGCGTCTTTGAGGGGATCCGTGCGTACGAGACCGAGCAGGGACCTGCGATCTTTCGGCTGACGGAGCACATCGAACGCTTGTACAACTCGGCCAAGATCCTGGGCATGCCGATGCCGTTCGACGTTGCGACGATCGTCCAGGCGTGCAAAGACGTCGTTGCCGATTCCGGTCTCGACGCGTGCTACCTGCGGCCCATCGCCTACTACGGCTTCGGCGAGATGGGCCTCGCCACGGGTGCGTGCACCACCGATATTGCGATCGCGGCGTGGCCGTGGGGTGCGTATCTGGGCGATGACGCGGTCAGCAAGGGCGTGCGGATGAAGATCAGTTCCTGGACGCGCCACGACCACAACATCATGCCGCCGGCGGCCAAGACCACCGGCAACTATGCCAACAGCACGCTCGCCAAGATGGAAGCCCTCAACGCGGGCTATGACGAGGCAATCATGCTCAATGGCGCTGGTCTCGTGAGCGAGTGCTCGGGTGAGAACCTGTTCTGCGCGAAGGGGGATGTCGTCATCACCCCGCCGTCTTCGTCAGGTGCACTTCCCGGCATCACCCAAGACACCGTGATGAGGCTCGCCGCCGACCTCGGCATCAACATCGAGATCGGTGATCTGGCTCGCAGCGACCTTTACATCGCCGATGAGATCTTCGTCGTCGGGACCGCAGCTGAGGTCTCGGCCGTGAACTCGGTCGATGACCGCACGGTGCCGTGCCCCGGCCCAGCCACCACCGCACTTGCCGCTGCATACGCCGACCTCGTCCGCGGTCGCAACGACAAGTACCGCGCCTGGAACGAACTGGCGGGTTGATGACCGTGATCGACCGTTCCGCGCATCGCGACCCGTCGTGGCCGACGGCGGTCGACATCTACGACACCACCCTGCGCGACGGCAGCCAACTCGAAGGTATCTCGCTCACGGTCGACGACAAGCTCCGCATCGCGGAGCAACTCGACCGGCTCGGGGTCGCCTACATCGAGGGTGGCTGGCCGGGTGCCAACCCGAAGGACGACGAGTTCTTCGCCCGGGCGCGCACCGAGCTCTCGTTGTCGACGTCGAAGTTCGTCGCCTTCGGTTCGACTCGTCGAGCCAAAGGAAAGGTCGACTCGGACCAGACCCTGGCGAACCTTGTCGCCGCCGGTACCGAAGTCGTTTGCATCGTCGGCAAATGCTGGGATTACCACGTCACCGAGGCGCTCAACACCACCCTC